>NZ_MLYR01000019.1 GCF_001866655.1 Bacillus sp. MUM 116
TATATACCGGATATGCTACCGAAACCCCTTTTCCAGTTGTATTACGGGCTCCTATAAACCCGATACGCTACCGTAACTTCTTTTTCTTTTGAATTTTGACCGCTTATATACCGGATATGCTTCCGAAACCCCTTTTCTAGTTGTATTACGGGCGTCTATAAACCCGATACGCTACCGTAACTTCTTTTTCTTTTGAATTTTGGTCGCTTATATACCGGATAAGCTTCCGAAACCCCTTTTCTAGTTGTATTACGGGCGCCTATAAACCCGATACGCTATCGTAACTTCTTTTTTTTTGAATTTTGGTCGCTTATATACCGGATAAGCTTCCGAAACCCTTTTAAGCCTGAACTTTTTTTACAGCATAATGAAGACCGCTTTCCGGATCAAATGCCGACCATTCGGTTTCTGTTTCAACCACATCGCTCTCAAGCGGTACTGCTAAAAAATAATAATGATCGAAATAAAAGCGGATATGGGTACCATCCGGGCAAAGCTGAACTTTTTTAATCGTTTTATTGACAGTCGGCGCCTGATCTCCGCCCTCCGAGTCGAGGATCGAGATTTCAACCGGCCTGCCAGTAAATCGTTTAAGATCCTCTAAATTAATGGACTCCACAGCTATTACATCCTCTCATTACCGGATAGATGAACATTTTATAACCTTGTAAATACTCCCAAAATTTCTCCCTGGCATTGTCCTCGAGATACTGAATCGTTTCTTCTTCCGAACCCCAATTACTCATCCCTTTGATTTCAACGACGACCATTTCAGCTTTATCGATTGTTTTTTCTTCAAGGAACCAGTTTAATCGCTTATTCGCAAAAGTTTCTTTTAAAATCTGATCAATTTCCTGAGCGAAACCGCCTGATTGCGGCCGGATAAAACAAAAATCAATATAGGTTTCACTAGTCATTGATTTTCACACCTTTTTTATAGATGATTAGTGCTATTGGGAATAAAATAATATTTATGACGGCTGCAATAATCGTATTGGTATACTTTTCATAAAAATATTGATGAACCATGTATTGGGTAAAGATTATATTTAACATTATTACAGCTAAGAGGAGGGCAACCGGTACGTAACTACGCTTCATAACGTTTCACCCCCACGGCATAAACAGCGCCGTTCTCTACTTTCACATAAATTTCAGGAAGCGGGCGCCTTGGCGGTCCGGCAATTGGCTCACCCGTTTTGACGTCAAATTTCCCGTGATGGCATGGGCAAATCATTTCTCCCTCGTCTTTTTTCCAAAAAACAGGGCACCGTAAGTGCGTACAAGCATTTTGGTAGGCAACAAATTTATTTTCTGAAAGCCTGATTAAAATTGCACTATCATGCTCACCCGGGAAAGCAAAATCTACTGCATCCCCTACTGGTAATGACTTTAAGTCAGCAATTTTATGCTTTGGATATTTTTTATCACTTAATCCGGTTAATTCTTTTGCTGCCAGGGCACCCCAAGGCAGGGAGGAAACTGCGAATACTCCTGCGGCGCCCGCCAGAAGCTTCATGAAACCGCGCCGATCCAGTTTTCTTTCATTATTACGATTAATATTATGAGTGTAATTATCTTCATTAAACGGGATCTTATTATTTTTGTCCGACATGCTAATCCCTCCTAAAACAGTTTGGTGACACCCTGCAGGATACCAGGGAGATTCACTCTTACATTGGTTTCGCCTTCTAAATAAGGCATGCTTGTTACCCATTTACCGTTATCTAAATTAAATTGCTTTTGTTTTGCTTCAATTTCTTCATCGGTCAGCCATTGTAATGTATTGGATGGGCAGACACTAGCACACATTGGTGGAATGCCGTCTTTTGTCCGGTCGATACAAAGATCGCATTTATACATCAAGTTCTGCTCTGTATCGAATTTTGGTATTCCATACGGGCAGGCAATCGTACAGTTTTGACAGCCGATACATTTTTCCACAAGTGCCGAAAGCACAGCACCCGTTTCATGAATTTGAATCGCCTGTGCCGGACAGCTTCTTGCACACGCCGGATTAACACAGTGAAGGCACATTAGAGGCATCGTTTGACGATTGACCAGCGGATTCACATCATAAACATAGTTCCTGTTACGCTGTTCATGTCCGCCGCACTGTGTACATGCCGCTAAACAGGAACGGCAGCCGATACAGTTTTCAAGTTCTAAATATAACCTCTTTTTCACCATTTATTACACCTTCTTCATTTCTAGTTTTTCAATCTGTGCTGCACATGCTTTAAACTCCGGCATGCGAGAGATTGGGTCAAGTGCTGCAATCGTTAAGAGATTAATAGATTTTTCGTGGCCAAAGTGGTATGGCACGAAGACCGTATCTTTACGGATTGCTTCGGTAATTTTCACTTTATATTCAGCCTCGCCTCTTCGCGTAAATAGGCGGACATATTCTTCGTGCTGGATGTTATATTTTGCTGCTGTTTCAGGATGTACTTCCACAAATGGTTCTGGACACATATCACGTAAGAATTGAATTCTTCTTGTTTGGTTTCCCGAAAGGTAATGGAATACGACACGTCCTGTAGTTAAGCGTAACGGATATTTTCCATCCGGCTCTTCAGCCGGCGGACGATATGGAAGCGCACAAATTTTCGCCTTTCCATCCGGGTGATAAAACCTTTTATCTAGGAACATATGCGGTGTACCTGGATCTTTTTCATCTCTGCATGGCCAGAAAACACCGTCTTGTTTATCGATTTTATCCCATGTAGCACCGTAGTAGTCTGCATAGCCGCCTTTTGAGGCTAAGCGGAATTCATCTGCCACATCTCTTGCCGTTTTTAAATGGGAGAAGTACTTTCCTCTTCCTAATTTTTCAGCCAGTTCCACCTGCATTTGCCAGTCAGATTTTGATTCACCAAGCGGTTCCTGTGCTTTATTGATCTTGATAATCCGACCTTCAATGTTCGTTACCGTACCTTCATCTTCAGACCATGTAACTGATGGGAGAATTACATCTGCAAACTCAGCAGATTCTGATAAGTAGAAATCGGCACAAACCATGAAATCTAAGCTTTTTAATGCTTTACGAACAAAGTTTTGATTTGGAGCTGATACCGCAGGGTTTGAGCAGAGTAGATATAAACCTCTGATCGTTTTTTGCTCCATTAGCTCGAACATTTCATAAGCTGATACCCCAGGCTTTGGCATCTCATCAGGAGTAATTCCCCAAACTTGACATACTTCTTCCACATGTTTAGGGTTCGTTAGCTTACGGTAGCCAGGCAATAAGTCAGATTTTTGGCCATGCTCGCGGCCGCCTTGCCCATTCCCTTGGCCTGTAAATGTGGCAACACCAGATTTCGGACGGCCAATTTTTCCAGTTACAAGCGCCATGTTGCTATAGCCTGAAACATTGTCTACGCCTTTGTGTTGCTGCTCGATTCCGCGCGCAAACATAACAACGGCATTTGGAGCTTTTCCGTAAATTTCGGCAGCATGGATAATTTTTTCTTTCGCAATGCCGGTAATTTGGCTTGTATATTCAGGAGTAAATTCTTTTACTAATTCTTTTGTTTCTTCAAATCCATTTGTATGGTTGTTGACGAACTCCTCATCCACATAACCGTTTTGAATGAGGAGATTCACGATTCCATTTGCCAATGCAAGATCTGTTCCTGGACGCAAATCCAAGTGAACATCTGCTCTTCTCGCAATCGGGGTTTCACGAGGGTCGGCAACAATTAAATATCCGCCTCTTTCTTGTACATTCCAGACACGGAACATTGAAGTTGGGTGACATTCAGCTGTATTACTGCCGGCAAGAAACAGACAGTCTGTTTCATGGATATCGGTCCATGGTAATGTAGAGCCGCGATCCACTCCGAAGGAACGTAAGAAACCGCCGGCCGCACTTGACATACAGAAACGGCCGTTATAGTCAATGTATCTTGTTTGCATTGCGACCCTTGCAAATTTTCCTGTTAAATAACATTTCTCATTTGTCATTGATACGCCGCTAAAGACAGACAATGTATCTTTTCCGTATTGATCTTGCATCTCGGTAAATTTCTTAGCAATCAAGTCGTATGCTTCTTCCCAGGTCGCTTCACGGAAGCCTTCTTGTGTTCCTTTTAAGGAAGCATCATCACGAATTAATGGTTTTAACAAACGGTCAGGATGATTGGTTTGCTGATAAGCAGTAACCCCTTTAGGACACATTTTCCCAACTGTTACCGGCCAGTCATAACGAGGTTCAACCCCGATGATCTTATTTGTTTTTGTATTGACACGTAAATTCATTCCGCATTGCATACCGCAGTAGCTGCAGTGTGTTTTAATTAAGGTTTCATTGGGATGCCGTACATTTTCGATTTCTTTAAAAAACTTATCCCTTTGCATTTTGGTTTGCCTCCTTGACCTTCACTTGATGAGTCGGGTATCCTGAAAATCTTGCAATGCGGTATTTTCTGCGGCATGGCAGGCACAATTCAGCAAGATTAAAGCCGTCTTCCATATTAAATTCGATTTCATTTACTCCTAATACTTGAATTACATCTTTTGATTGTTCAACGGAAACAAATTTATCTCCACACACTTTACATTCTTTCATATGTTGTTCTCCGTAATGTTCTCGGTAATTTCTTGCCAGTACGCTCATTGGACGGAAAGGAATATGGGCAAGCTTTCCGAATGGTAAATAAATTAACGTTACGATCACTGAAAATTGATGGATCAACGACATTTGCGGCTGCATCCACCCATGTAAAAATACGTTTTGAACGGTTAATAACAATCCTGTAATCGAAATAAATAACAGTAAGTATAGCGGCAAGAAATCATAGATAAACTTTTGCTCCGCTCTTGCCTGCATATTTTTCAAACGGCGGGAAAGTGCCATACAAACACCTGTAATCACCATGATTGCGGCAATATTGAGCGCGTTATAAGATAAAAAGGCAATAATTCCTTCAGCAGGAACCTTCATAACATTCATTCCGAAAAGCACAATTGTATAATATCCATTGTCTTCCATCGTAAAATACATCCAGCTAAACACAAGTGGGAAGGTAACTAAACAGGCAAGCACACAGCCCCAGCCAATTAATATATGCTGCACCCATCGGTAAAATCCCCGATTACGGATAAAATCGTAGATTGCTAGGTGACTGACAGCTGTTTTTGCAGTGTTTTTTCTAAAAAGAAGTTTTAGCCCTTTTTTGATAATGATTTTAGTTGGTGGTCTTTCTCCCCAGGCAATAAAACGGTAAAAGAAACCGCCGATAAAGACGAGGGTACCAACCATATATCCATATAGATTTAAATCGATGTGAGAGAACATTCTTGTTCCAATAAAGGTTAAAATCGCAAGTCCGACGACAGTTAAAAAGACTGATTTCGCAAAATGGGATGCAAATGCATCATTGATCGAGCGTTCCTGTTTTTTACCCGCTACTAGTTTCGCTTCCATTTCAAGCGCCTCCTAAAAAAAAATAACACTAACGTTTTTCTTACCCTTATTGTAAGAAAATCGTTAGTGTTTCAAATATCGGGGAACTCCCCCATCCTCGGGGGAAAAAACCCTTAGAAATATGGAATTTGACAAAAGTCTGTCACATATGAGATTTTCGAAGGTACTTTTTCCTCCAAGAGATCAGTAGAAGCATAAAGACAATCAATATTTGTAACGAGAAAAGAGCAGCATCCCAAAAAGGAAGCGATGTTAGAGGTTTTTCAAGACCAGGAAGTACTGTTTTTAATGCATAAAGCAGTTGTGGGATATAAAAAATTGCATATAGTGAAACCGACAAAAATACTCCTATAAAATAGAAAACGGAATATAAAAGGACCATCTTTTTTTCGCTTTCAAAAATCACTTCTGCCTTTTGTGAAAATTTAAAGGGAAGCTGCTTTTTTATTAGTTGTTGAGCACTTTCCATCAAATTGAAACAGCCCAAGACATTTTCAATCAGATAATATAAGTCCGTTTTCATAAAAACACAGCATTGATATACCATACGAATAAACGTATCTAAAACAATTATCTTCATAATACCAAGGAAAACTCCTGGCTCGTTTTTAAAGATAAGCTGGCTAAATAGAGCGATCGAAAGGATTACACTATCGAAACAAATACCTGCCAAATATAATCCATTCCGATTTTTTGATGGAAGTTTCCATACTGCTTCCATGTCTGTTTCAAAAACAACCAGAAAAAGTCTGTGTCCAATCCCCAATTTGGTAGGTAAATTGTTCGCTCTCATTGCAAGAATGTGACCAAATTCATGAATGAATACTAAAATAATAGTTAAACCCGCCAATAAGGGGATATTGAACACCATAAAATTAAATACAAATAAATCCTTGTAATGAGGAAATAGGCTTGGATGGCAACCGAGAAGTATTACATTTATCACGAATAATAAGGAATAAATAAAATAAGCATACGTATTAAAAAAAAATTTCCCAATCTTTGGTGAAATCCATAAAAATCCTAAGGTTTCTTTTTTCTTAGAGTTAGTTTCAATTTTAACTCCATCAATTTCCCTGATTAAATTTAAATCTAAAAGTTGTTCGGCAAAATCAAGAATGTTAACCTCTTCATCAGGGTATTTTCCCTTAAGTTGTCTTTCTATTTCACTTAATTGGAAACTCTGTTGAATCAAATAAATCGCTTCTATACTAACTTCATTCATCTCGAAGAACTCACGAGAATCAGTATCTTCCACGATATAATGCTTCTTATCTTTGCGAATTTCAAGAGGAACCAATGAAAGTATTGAACGTAGCATTATGCTCATTTGAACACCCTTTAGAATATTAATTATCAAAAAATAGGGATGCAAACATTTTCAGTTAGCATCCCAGCTTTTTATGGTAGCCATCCGCACCACCAGCAAGAAATAATTGTCGCTTTAATTTTACTTAATTTTCTGACTTTCAAGGTATCACCTCCTTCAAATCAAGTAGCAGCTTCAAATTTATTTTTTTGAATCTTAAGATTTTCTAAGGATGTGTTATGAATTTGTTTCCATAATGGGAATACCTTTTCAAATGCTGTAACTAATTGGGGATCAAATTGAGAACCCTTTCCATCTAAAATCCTTTGATATGCTTCTTCTAATGATAATGCAGCCCTATATGATCTTGTTGATGTCATCGCATCGAATGCATCCGCAATTGCAGCAATCCTAGCAAGGTATGGTATTTCATTTCCTTTTAATTGATCAGGATAGCCTTTTCCATCCCATCGTTCATGATGTGACCGAATTACCTCGATATTTAATCCGATAACCTTTGAGACAGCCTCTGCACCTACAGTCGTATGTGATTTAATGATTTCATATTCTTCATTAGTAAGACTCGTTGGCTTCATCAATATACGATCTGGTATATTGATTTTTCCAATATCATGAAGTAAACAAGCATAATTAAATGATTTTAAATCTTCATCAGTAAACTTGCCAACTTGTTTTGCTAATCCAACTGCATAGCTTGCCACTCTTTCACTATGCCCTCTTGTGTACGGGTCTTTAAGCTCAAGAGTAGCAATTACACCTTTAACAATTCCTACAAGTTGATGGTCATAAGAATTTTTAATGGCCTTTACATATGATTGAAAACGATTCAATAGGATATATGAAAAAACAGAAATTATTGCTAATAATAGTAAACTTATCAGTACATTCGGTGTTTGAATAATCAATCCATCAGCAATGTATTTGAAGACCAATCCAATTATAACTACTTTAAAGAATTGGGTATTAACAAAAATAGGGGATAATAAGAGCCAAAATATTTCTACTGCGTTCCCACTTTTAAATAGTTCCGGTTTACCAATAAAAGTTACTATATCATTAAGAAGAGTTAAAGATGTATAACTAATAAAATAGATATATTTAATTGAATTAACTTTTTGATTTTTATATAAATAGATTGCTAAAGGAATTAAAGCAAACATAATTAAATAGATCCAGTTTCCTAACCTATCTGGTGTATCTACCTTTAATTTTGTTATATACTTCGCTATCAGAGAATAGAAAACATCAAATCCTATGTAGATAATATAAAATAAAACTAAAAACCATTTAACTGTACGTCCCTCTTCGTTTCTAATGTTAGGGTCAATTATTTGCTTTTTCATGTATTTACCTCACGTATGGAATGTAACCCATGTCCTATTTCGAAAAGTTTAGTTATTTAAACCAAAAGACCTATTAAATTTCCGACACTTTCCTACATTATAAAACATTTAAATCAATAGAAGTACATTTTTCTAAAAGGAATGATGAAGAAAAATAGAAAAAAAAACTTATCCCCACTCACTATTCTCCACATAATCCCTTTTGCCCTGCCTAATTTTATTGAAATATAGGTAATACAACCTCAACCATTGTTCCTTTTTGAAGATTACTTTGGATTTTAAGACTGCCTTTATGATCTTTGATTATTTGATTTGAAACCATTAACCCAAGTCCTGTTCCATCTTTTTTTGTAGTATAGAAGGGTTCGCCTAAATTAAGAATATCCTCTCCAGCAATACCACAGCCTTCATCTTGGATAGAGATATACATTTTTTGCCCTTTTAGTACTTTTGCATTAATTTTTATCTTTCCTCGATCTATCATTGCTTCAATTGCATTTTTGAATAGATTAATAAATACCTGCTTTAATTGTTTTGCATCGCATTCGATAGGAGGTAAAGGACCTTCTATAAGGGTTTCAACAACAACTGATTGTTTCTCAGCTTGTTGTTGGATTATTGATAAAGTATAGGCTATAACTTCTTCGATGCTGAAGCTTTTAAACGTAATTACCTTTGGTTTACCTAGATACATTAAATCACTAACAATTGAATTAATTCGATCAATTTCTTGAATCATAATTGGATAATAATCATTTGTATTCGGGTATTGTTCCTTCTGCAGCTGTGTAAAACCTTTCAATGAAGACAGAGGATTTCTTATCTCATGTCCAATAGCAGTAGCCATTTGACCGATAACAGCCAGCTTTTCTTTTTGACGAAGTTCATCATAAACAGATGTTAAAGAAGCGATATATGAATTAAAGCGGATGAATAATATGAATGCGATGATCGATAAAATAGTATAAATAATTAATGGAAAAAGGACATTTAAATCCCGCAAAACTATTCCTACAATTACATACTTTCCAATCATCCCTAATGTGACGGTCCAAAAGAATTTTTTATTTACAAATATAGGTGAAAAGAGGATAAATAATACTTCAACAATATTCCCACTGGCAAAGGGTTTGTTTGTTCCCAAATAAGTTATAAGAACATCAATAAAGTCTATTAAAATATACCAATAAAAATAGATATATTTAATAATATAGGGATTTCCCTTCTTAATGAAATAAATGGCCAACGGAACTGCCGCAAGGATTAGAATATAGAACCAGTATCCTAAGCCTTCTTTTAAAACATCATTAAATTGATTTTTAGAAATCCTTGGATTTATATAGTAATAAAAAATGTCAAAGGAAAAAAATGAAATGTTAAACAACCACAAGAATAATTTAATTGCTTTTTTCTCTTCATATATTAACTTTTGATTATTGTAAGCCTTTTTCATATTTGTAAATCCCCCAATGACTTAAGAAACATGAAAAAAATTGTTAACCTTTCCTACTATTCTACCATTTATTCTAAACTTTACCGACAGAAAATTTTCTAAAACGGTTGTATTCGACATTTTTCTGCTGATTTGGAATATAGAAAAAGGACCCCATTGGGAGGTCCTTTTCTATACTAACTTACTTTCTTAAATTCCTTAACACTACTATTCAATGTGGAATGCTTACGGCCGTAACCGAAGTAAACAGCCAAACCGATCACAAGCCATACACCAAAGCTGATCCAGGATGTTGCCGGCAGCTGAAGCGATAAGTATCCACAGAATAGGAAAGCTAAGATTGGAACATATGGAACAAATGGAACACGGAAGCCTTTTACTGCACCTTGATTGTTTTTACGCAGATACAAAATACCGATAGAAACAGTCATAAATGCTAATAATGTTCCGATGTTAACAAGCTCTGCTAATTTCCCAAGCGGCACTAATCCAGCAAAAATCGATACAAGAATACAGGTGATCCAGGAGTTTACCATTGGTGTCTGCTTTTTCTTATCTACCTTAGAAAATACCTTTGGCAATAAGCCGTCACGGCTGATTGCATAAAATAGACGAGTTTGTCCATAAATCATAACAAGCAATACTGTTGTAATCCCGGCAATGGCACCTAATGAAATCAGACCAGCTACCCAATCTTGATGGATAAAGGTAAGTGCGAAGGCAACCGGGTTTTTCACATCAAGCAGTTGGTAAGGCACAATTCCTGTTAAAATCGCTGATACCGCAATATATAACACGGTACAAACAACCAACGAGGAGATAATCCCGATTGGCAAATTGCGCTGCGGATTTCTTACTTCTTCCGCTGCTGTTGCTACCGCATCAAATCCAATGTAAGCAAAGAAAACTGTCGCGGCACCTGTTGCAACACCGGAGAAACCAAATGGCATAAACGGTGTCCAGTTTGAAGGTTTAACATACCATACACCAATACCGATAAATAATAAAACAACCGCTAACTTAATAATTACCATAATTGCATTGAAACGAGCTGACTTTTTTACACCTTGCGTTAACATAAAAGTGATAATGAAAACAATGACAATAGCAGGTACATCGATAAACGTTCCATTTGCCGGATCGTAAGCACTTGTAATAGCCTTCGGAAGATGAAGGCCAAATCCTGCGATAAGCCCCTGAAAATATCCCGACCAACCACTGGCAACTGCTGATGAAGCAAGTCCGTATTCAAGAATCAAATCCCAACCTAAAATCCAGGCAATGATTTCACCGAATGTTGCATAACTATACGTATAGGCACTGCCTGATACCGGTACAGTCGAAGCGAATTCCGCATAACAAAGTGCTGCGAACACACAAGCTAAACCAGATAAAATAAAGGAAATGATCAGTGCAGGTCCTGCATGTTCCGCAGCAGCCACTCCTGTTAATACAAATATTCCTGTTCCGATGATGGCTCCAATTCCCAGCATCGATAAATCAAAGGCACCTAATTCCTTTTTTAAGGTTACATCTTTCTGTCCAACCTCTTGGATTAGGGCCTGGATAGACTTTTTCCTAAATAAATCCATGTTGTTTACCTCCTCGACCGATGTCGAAATGTTCAGAAAAAATACTTCATAAAAACTTATATCGGTATAATATAATTTATTTTTCTAAAAAGCAATATATTTTGAAAAATAAAATAAATTGTAGATAATACCAAAACAAATTTTCCCTACTCTATATGTTTTTTACAGGGAATTGCAGAGTTTTTATTATAGTATAAAAATAATTTCTGAATACGAAATAATTATTCCAATCACATTTTTACCAAATAAAAACCGGCCGTTCTGATTCTGAATGGCCAGTCAAACTTTTCATATATTTACTACTTCTTTTTTAACTGCCGGTAGAATCATTGTCACCTCAGTACCGATTCCGGGTTGACTTTTATAGGATACTTTCCCATTCATGGTTTCAATAATTCGTAATGAAACGGATGTCCCAAGGCCAGTCCCCTTATCCTTTGTTGTATAGAACAGTGTACCAATTTTTGATAGTTGCTCAGGTGTCATTCCCTTTCCACTATCTGTTATCAAAATCGTTGCATTCTGATGATCATGCATGTACTGAATTGTAACTTTCCCGCCTTCTGAAGTGGCTTCAATTGCATTCTTTATCAAATTGACCAGTGCTTGTTTTAATTGATTCCGATCAGTAGTAAGCCAAAAATCACTTTGGATTAATTCACTTTTTAGCTCCACTCCTTGCTTTACCGCAAGAGGATCTAGAAGCAACACGACTTCCGAGAGAACATCTGCCAGCTGGAATTTTTCTATTTTTTCAAATTTGGGTTTAGCGAAATTTAGATAATCATTGATGATTGACTCAGCACGTCCCAATTCGGACAAAACAAGTGAAAGATACTCGTATTTTCTCCCTTGTTCCTCTTTTTGCATCAGTTGAAGAAATCCTTTGACAACGGTTAATGGATTTCTTACTTCATGTGCAATAGAGGCGGCAAGTTCCCCTATTGTGTTTAATTTTTCAGCCCGGATAATTTCCTCCCTCATTTTATTTCGTTCGATAACATTTTCATTTAGTTTTGAAGCAATCATAATAGCAAGAGTATGTATAAAACCAATGAGGATAATATCTGGAATATTAAAATCTATTTTGAGAGGGGCACCTTGGAAATATTGATAAGTATTAAATGAAACAAAACAAAGTATCAAAGGCCAGAAGCCGATCACTGTTGAAATAAGCACCCTTTTATTAGGGGGCGATTTCCAAAATTTTTGCACAGTTAAAAACGCTATTAGTGCAGTTAATAACATATTTACGAGTCCAAAAATGATTGTGTTTCCTCCCATTAAAATCCGTGTCACAATAAGAGTTCCTAACACCATACTCCCTGCTCTAGGTCCTGCGTAAAGGAAAGAAAGTACAAGGGGAACATAGCGGAGATCCCAATTAAATCCGTAGTTAGCATGCGTAAAAATCATACAAGTCAGGGCAGCTATACTTTGCAATAAACCACAAATGATAGGTGAGTTCATATTGCATTTTTTATCTGAAAGAACACTAAGAATTAGGACTGGTGCGATTGTAATTAACAAATTCAAAAGAAGTTTTTCTGCCAGCATTCATATTCCTCCAAAAACCAACTATTTACACAATAATTCGACAAAAATTTCTTCAATCCTTTAAAGTTAAGAAATTTTTCACACTACCTACTTAAATTGTAATTTGACAAAATCAAAATTCACCTGTAAAATAATATTTTGTGCTTTACAAATTATGTAACTTGGAATTTAGAAAATAACGCAATGTAAGAATTTTTTCTGGCATTCTGCTTATGTTTTAATAGAAACTATTCACACTGGATCGGCTTCGGAGCCGTAAGGATGTAAGAGAGGTAGGGCTTACGTCGTTTAGGTAAAACCATCAGTGGAAGAGTAACCGCGGCAATTGGTATATAAAAACAATCATATCTAAATAAATTTTTGCATTGTGATGGCAGACACATGAAAGACAGCCATGCACAAGTTACGATAACACCCCGAATAGAAGGGGTAAAGCAAAAAATGCAGAGGGCAATCGCCCTCTGCATTTTCCAATTTTCAACCAAAAAAATCATCCTCGAAGCTTCATCCTTTGGCGGATGATTTTTCGAATACTCTGGTTCAATACCTCTGAAAAAATTAAACCAAAAGCAATTGCTCCTGAAAGCATCAATACATTGGCCGCATTGCCTAAAGCCTGGTTATAATCTTTCTCCACAAAATTTCGCATCGCATCATAGGCAAGACCTCCAGGGACGAGCGGAATAATCCCGGCAACACTGAAAATAATGACAGGTGTCTTATAATATTTGGCTAATATATGGCTAACCACACCAATAAAAATGGCTGCGCTCCATGTAGCCATCACTGCGTTCCCAGAATAATCTTCGATGAGGTAGTAAATGATCCACCCCCCCATGCCAATGAGACCACATTTTATTAAGGAATTTTTGGGAGCATTAAAGATGATTCCAAATGCGCCCGTTGCAATAAAACTAGTGATTAATTGGGCCAAAATGCTCACACCTTGCCCTCCTCGCTTTTTATAAAAATGAAAGGATGATTGCAATACCTGATCCGATGGCAAAGGCGGTCAGAAATGCTTCTGCTCCTTTTGATAGACCTGAAACGAGATGTCCTGCCATTAAGTCCCTGATTGCATTGGTAATTAACAATCCGGGAACTAAGGTCATAACTGATCCAATGATAATTTTATCCAACTCATGACCGACTCCTAATTTTACAAATAAAAAAGAGAGCAGACCAATCACAAAAGAAGCGAGGAACTCAGAAAAAAATTTAATGGGTACAAAACGGTGAAAGTAAATATTACTAAAATAGCCAAGACCTCCCGAGATCATTGCTGGGATAAAATCATTCCAGTCGCCGTTAAACATAATCAAAAAGCAGCCACTCGCACTTGATGCCGCCAAGACCTGAATCATAAAGGGGAAAGTCAAGGTATGCGTCTCAAGTTCCTTTAACAATTGCAGCGCTTTTTCAGGCGTTAATTCCCCGTTGCTAATCCGTCGTG
The DNA here is from genome assembly GCF_001866655.1 of Bacillus sp. MUM 116. GTDB lineage: Bacteria > Bacillota > Bacilli > Bacillales > Cytobacillaceae > Neobacillus. Next base: position 14,157 of record NZ_MLYR01000019.1, read on the forward strand.
AAATGCTATTGACCAGTGCTACTTTTTTTAAATCTGTTGAACGTTCTGATATACGAATTAACTTCGTTTTTGTCGGTTCTCTTCCTTCTGCCGAAAAAATAATCCCAGTTGGTGTGACATAACTATGGGAATTCTCGATGCCAAAAGCAGCAGCAATCCGCATCATTGTATCTTCTACCCGGTATGTCTCCCCGCCACTTTGGAGCATGATTTTTCCCGCAAGAAGGCATACTTCCATAATTTCATAAGTCTGCTCTGCCTGTTTTTCCATTCGAATCTCTCCATCTATCCTTCAACATTTAATTAAATTACAGTTTAAATCAAAATCAATCAAATAGGCAATCGGCAATTCTTATGAAGACACTTTTCACCATTGCTTCAGCGAGTTTTGGTCTTTATCCCCTTTATGAAGACCCTTTTCATCATTTCTTCAGCGAGTTTTGGTCTTCATCCCCTTTATGAAGACTCTTTTCATCATTTCTTCAGCGAGTTTTGGTCTTCATCCCCTTTATGAAGACTCTTTTCATCATTTCTTCAGCGAGTTTTGGTCTTCATCCCAAATACTTACTCGCCAATATTATTTTCAAACCACTCCTGGAGCTCTCTTAAAGAATTAAAACTGAAAATCTCTTCTCCGTTCTGCCCGTTATCACAGCCTGTATTCCCTCTTAAGGTAATTTGGCCTTCTTCCCCTGATATCAAAATGGCATATGGATGGTTTACATTGATGTAACGCGCATCCAAATCATTATCAATCCACTTTTTACTTCGTAAAAATGCTTCATATTTTTCCATCAAAAAATCCCTCCTATCCCCTTATTGTGCCTATTTATAAAAAAATAAGACCCCTCCGCAATAGCGAACAGGTCCATCAAAATTTCTATGATTTCTGCTTATAGTACGTAATCGCCAAAGCAAAAGCCAATACGGTTCCTTTGACGATATCCATCGCATAGTAAGGAACAGACAACATGACGAGTCCGTTTTGTAGAATCCCAATCAAAACAGCACCAATAAAAGTCCCAAATGCATTCGCTTTTCCCGCTCCAAGGACAGAAAAGCCAATAAACGCTGCCGCAACAGAGTCCATCAAATACGGTGCCCCGGAATTAATTTCCGATGTCATCACACGGGAAGCAAGAACGATCCCGCCAATCGAGGCAAAAAGGGCCGAAAGCAGGTAAGCAGCTACTTTATACTTATTAACAGGGATCCCCGAGAGCCGTGCTGCTTCCTTATTCCCGCCAATTACATACATGTAGCGTCCATGCTTCGTATAATTCAAAAAGATATGAACAATAAGGACGGTTACCACCATAATAATAATGATCCACGGCACCTCACCGATTTTTGCAAAAAATGGACTAATTAGCCCTTCAGCCATTGTTCCGTCCGGCATCACCATATTTTGCGATACTGTGGCACCTTTTGTATATGTTAACGCAGTCCCTTGAATGATAAACATCGTTGCTAATGTCATCAGCATATCCGGAATCCGCATTTTGACAATCATAAAGGAGTTTAACGCGCCCACCACAATTGAAGCAGCAATTGCCGAGATAATCGCAACCAATGTATTTTGTGAAAGCCAAACAAACATAGAAATCACAATGGCATTGGAAAGCGATGCGACCGACCCAACCGAGAGGTCGAACCCATCGACTGATAACGAAATGGTAATCCCGATGGCAATGATGGTGACAATGGAAATGGAACGGAGGATATTAACGATATTGTTACCTTGAATGAAATTAGAATTGGCAGCAGAAAAAATAATGATTAGTGCAACAATTGTGATAATCGTTCCGTATTTATAAAAAAATTGAAACAGGTCAAATGCTTTTTTCTCTTTAATCTTCGTTGTCATATTCGCTTCCATATTACCTGCCTCCTATTGAATAAAATAATAATTCTTCTTCCGTTGTAGATTTCGTTTCCAATTCCTTCACTGAGCGTCCATCATAAAGGCAGTAGACCCGATTGGTGATGCCGATGATTTCAGAAAGCTCTGAGGTGGCATAAATAACGGCTTTACCACGCTTCGACAATTCTGCAATTAGATCAAAAATATCCTTCTTGGCCCCAACGTCTACCCCTTTAGTAGGTTCATCAAAAATGTAAACATCGGCTTCGGCAACAAGCCATTTCCCAATGGCGACTTTTTGCTGATTTCCACCTGACAGGTTTTGGACTTTTGTTTCTTCAGAAGGTGTTTTGATCCCAAGCCGCTGTATAAGTTGTTTAGCATTTTCCTTCTCTTTTTTCCGGTCGACAAAACCAAAAATTTTGGTAAAACGGTTTAAATTCGCAGCCGTTAAATTCGTCTCGACCGACTCAAGTACAAGGATTCCTTCTTTACGCCTTTCCTCCGGCACTAAAGCTACCCCGTTCACCACCGCATCATGAGGGCTGCGCAGCTTCAGCTTCTTGCCATGTAAAATCATTTCGCCCGCTGTTAATTTTTCCGAACCAAACAACGCCTTACACAGTTCCGTTTTTCCGGCTCCAACTAATCCGGCAATCCCGACAATTTCACCAGCTTTCACATGAAGTGTTAAATCGTGAATTTTTTCTTGATCTGAAAGTCCTTTTACTTCAAGAACCGTTTCACCAATTTGCTCAGGCCGTTTAGGAAACTGTTCCTCCAATTTTTGGCCAAGCATCTTCTCTACGACTTTACTTTGGGTTGTGTCCGCTATTTTTTCCGTTGCGACCCATTCGCCATTTCTCATAATGGTGATTTCATCACAGATTTCGAAAATTTCCGGCAGGCGGTGGGAGATGAAAATTATCCCAACATTTTGTTTTTGTAAATCCCGTACGATTCGGAACAGTTCAGTGGTTTCGGTATGGCTTAACGGAGCTGTCGGCTCATCCAGGATGAGAAATTGGCACTGCTGGGAGATGGCCCGCGCGATGAGAATCATTTGTTTTTCAGCAAGTGTCAGCTCACTGACTAGCTTTTTCGTAGAAATTTCAATATTCATGCCTTTTAAAATAGTTGCTGCCTTTTCATAGAGATACTTCCACTTCATCCACTGCTTTTTCCCCATATTGCGGACTGTCTCAAGCAGCATAATATTTTCAGCAACCGTTAAATAGGGGATCAGCGCGGTATCCACTTCTTGATAAACAATTTGAATTCCTATATCCTGTGCTTTTTTCGGTGAGCGAATGTCTTGTTTTTGGCCATTCAACGCAATTTCACCAGTATAGTGGCTGTAGGCACCGGAAAGAACCTTCATTAAGGTGGATTTTCCGGCACCATTTGCCCCAATCAATGCATGGACCCTTCCAGTATCCATTTTAAAATGAACATGATTTAATGCTTTTACCCCAGGGAACTCAATTGATATGTTTCTCATTACTAATGTTGTCTTTTCCATGAAGTATCCCCCTTTCAAGAAAACACTCCCTTCATCATGTGAAAAAGAGAGTGTCATCTAAGCCTGCTTTATTTTTTATAATGATTATTTAATGTCTTCATCCAGCCTTCTTCAAACGCAGTGGATTGTCCCCATCCAGGAATGATATCTGCCAGATTGACCATATTAACCCGCTGTTTCGATTTTTGAAGATTACTTTGAGAAACAAGTGATGCTTCAAGATCGTACGTCTTTGGTGTCTCTTCTTTTGCTAGTTTTTTAGCTAGAATTCTCATATCGACTGCACCAATCAATTTAGGATCAACGGCTGCGGTATATTTCCAAGCACTGCCTTGACGCTGGATTTCTTGTAAATCGGAGTTGGAAACGTCAATTCCATAGATTTTCACTTCTTCACGGCCAGCTTCTTTAAGAGCACGTGCGGCACCAATTGCGAATGCATCCCATGTTGCAAAAATGGCATCCAATTTGCCTTTTGGATATTTATTTAACATTGCCGCAACCGCATTTTGCGTTTGGACACTTGTATCAGCAGCCGCTACCCCAAAACGGTCCACTTCTTTAATTCCAGGGTTTTTCTTAAGTGCATCCTGATAAATTTTATTTCTTCTTACCATTGGCGGAAATCCATCTACCCAAAGGTAAGCAATGTTGGCTTTTCCGTTTGTATCTTTTACTAATTGATCAAGGGATAATTGAGCCAGCTTTTCATCATCTTGAGAAGTAAGGGTGACACCAGCAATATCAGCAATCTTTGGATTTGAGTCGAAGGTAACAACACTCTTCCCTTTTTCAACAATTTTCTTTACGTCATTTACAGTTGCGTCATCATCACCATGAGAAATAATAAAGCCATCATAGTTTTGGTCTAATGCTTGATTGATTGCATCATGGAATTTAGCGGTATCTCCATTAGCTGTAAATACATCCACTTGGAAACCTAGTGCTTCTCCTTCCTGCTTTGCACCGGCTAAAAATTGAGCAGTATGATCATCCCCGCCGATTTTACGAATTACTTTAATCTTAAAATGGTTTCCCTTTGCATACGCAGCAGGGACTCCTTTTAATGAAACGTTTTTGTCCTCGCTTGCTTGTTTTGTCGTACTCCCTGAAGCACAGCCGGATAAAAGCAATGTAGCGGCAAGTGCTGAAACGAGCGTACTTTTTAATAGATTTTTCTTCATTTTCCATGCTCCCCCTTTTTCTATTGCTGTTCCATACCAAGTTTGAAGGGCCCATTTTTTATGATAAACATATAAATTTTGGCTTCGAGAATTGTCCAGCTCCAGCGCTTGTCGGGGCTGACCAAGGCGCTTCCGCTTTTCTTGTAAAAACAAAAAAACCTCTCTGAAAAGAGAGGTTTAAAATCACAACTAAAAGGGATTTCTCCTCTCTTATCTTTCAAAACAAATCAATGTTTTGCAGGATTTAGCACCAATTCCATTATGGAACGGTTGCTGGGCATCATCGGGCCAGTCCCTCTGCCACTCTTGATAAGAGAACGCAATATTATATTAAACTAGTATTCAATAACCTAATTTTACCTCCTATTAACAAATTGTCAATAGTGTTTTGAATATTTTTAATAGAGTAATTATAACCATTTCTAATGGAATTTTAATTGTAATAAAACTCATTTCGGTACTATAATATTTAGATAAACGAAATATATTTTAGAAAGAAGTGCTATTGATTGTGAATCAACAGGAAAGTGCAAAGCGAAATCTAATGATTATGTGGTTTGCCAACTTTTTTGTTGGCGGCAGCATGACCATGGTGTTGCCTTTTATTTCATTATATATTGAGTCAATGGGGAATTTTTCCGAAAAATATGTCCAGCATTGGGCCGGGTTGACCTTTGGAATCACCTTTGTGTCCGCCTTCATCTTTTCACCTATTTGGGGAAAGGTTGGCGATCGTTTCGGCAGAAAAAAAATTCTCATTTATTCCGGGTTAGGCATGGGGGCATCCATTTTACTAATGGGGTTTGCCCATTCTGTTTTTCAGTTATTTATGCTCCGTTTCTTTATGGGTTTTTTCTCTGGCTTTATTTCCATGTCTCAAGCCTACATTTCTACCCAGACACCGAAAAATATTGCCGGACGGGTATTGGGGACACTTCAGACAGGCAGTATTACCGGATCCTTATTGGGCCCAATGATTGGGGGCATTTTAGCCGATTCACTCGGATATGCGACCTCATTTAAATGGACATCTATATCCATTTTCATCTCCGCTTTGCTTGTAATTTTCACAAAGGAATTTCGGATTGTAGCAAACAAAAATGCGAAATCTCATTATTCAAGCAAAGAAGTTTTGATGCATATTTTAAAAAATCCTGTTTTCTTAACCGTAATCCTGCTATCTGCGCTTGAACAGATTGCACATTTCAGCATTCAGCCGATTCTTTCTTTATTCGTCAGTGACTTACATGGAAAAGCAAATGTTGCTTTTTACTCGGGGATTGCCTTCTCTGCAGCAGGCCTGGGAAATTTACTGATGTCGAAAAGATGGGGGAAAATCTCAGACAAATACGGCTATACAAAAATCTTAATCATTCTCCTTTTGGCAGCTGGGCTAATCTATTTACCGGGGGCGACTGTTACACAATATTGGCAGCTGGTCATCATCCGTTTTGTTCTTGGTGTTTTGATTGGCGGCGTTGTTCCGACCCGGATTGCTTATATCCGGCAGGAGGCACCGATTGCGATGCAAGGAGAGGTGCTTGGATACAATACAAGCTTTCGATTTTTTGGAAATATTATCGGGCCGATGCTCGGCGGTTTTATTTCCGGAAACTTTGGATATTCCGCAGTGTTTATTAGTACAAGCGCCTTACTTATTATAAGCGGTTTGATTTTATTTGCTGCCGTTCATAATCAACCGAAGTATTTAAAGCATACTGCTTAGGCCGCATGTGAAACATACGGCCTTGTTTTTGGGTTTATAAGTTAAAATTCACTTCCTGCTCATGTTCAAAAACAATGATATAGAGGGAAATAAACTTAAAGTAAACTTTTTCTCTGATATAACATAAAACGCTGCTAGCTGATGGCAGCGTTTTATGTTACCTATACCTTTAATACCCTGCAAATATTTTCTGTAGCGAAAGCTAAGTTTTCTTCACCAGATTCGAGAGCTTTCTCTAAAGAAGTAACCTCTTTTAATATACCAATAATTGCATTAAATCCATTGTTGTATAAAGGCTCCACACCATTGCCGATTCTCCCGGCAAAAGCTATAACAGGAACAGAATGTTTCTTAGCAATGGTCGCAACTCCGTACGGTGTTTTACCGAACAAAGTTTGGCCATCAATGCTGCCCTCTCCTGTAAATACGTAGTCCGCTCCTTTTATTTTGTCCTCAAGTCCAGTATACTCAATGACAAGGTCAATCCCTTTTTTGAGCTGAGCATTTAAGAACGCCATTAATCCCGCACCAAGTCCTCCGGCAGCCCCCGCACCTTCTATATGGGCAATATCCAAGTCCAACTGCGTCTTAATGATTTCTGCAAAATGAGATAGATTTCGGTCAAGGATATTCACCATTTCCGAGCTCGCCCCTTTTTGCGGGCCAAAAATAGCTGACGCACCATTTTTACCAATTAATGGATTTATCACATCACAAGCTACATCAAACCTTGCTGATTTAATCCTTTCATCCAATCCACCCATGTCAATTAAATCCAATTGATCCAAAGCTCCTCCTCCAAATGGAAGCTCATTTCCGTTTCGATCCTTAAAAGAAACACCAAGTGCTTGCAGCATTCCTATTCCGCCATCATTGGTTGCACTTCCGCCAATTCCAATTAAAAAACGACTGACACCTCTATCTAGAGCATGTTTAATTAATTGACCTGTACCATAAGTAGTTGTTACTAGTGGATTTCGATCTTCAAGTTTGATAAGTTCTAAACCACTTGCACTTGCCATCTCAATAACTGCTGTTTGCCCCTCACCTAAAAGGCCGTATTCTGCTAGGACTTTTTTTCCTAATGGTCCGATTACTTCTGTTTCTATTATTTCCCCGTTTAATATGCTAACCAGGGATTCTACGGTACCTTCCCCGCCATCTGCCATGGGAACAATAACACATTCTGCATTAGAAAAAACCCTTTTTATTCCTTTTTTCATTGCAAGGGCAGCATTCTTCGCCGTCATACTTTCCTTAAATGAATCGGGAGCAAGCACAAACTTCATAATCATCTGTCCTTTACATCAATTTCTTCTTTTAAAACATTGGAGGATCACCGTTCAGTCATCCCTTACAAGGAACGGATTATTTTAAAATTTTGCCTTCTGAATCGTAAAATCCCTATTTTGATAATAACTATTCTTCACCAAAATATTAGGCCCTAGACAAGAAACAGACGGACAATGGCAATTCAGTTCTTTTGCTATACTCGATGATTGCCAGGCTTGGTAGGCATCCTCCAGTTTTGTCGTTTGAATATTTCCAAGCGCCGGAGTATCGCCGAAATCTGTAACAATAATATCACCGTTAAATATGTTTACATTCAGACGCGAGCGGCCATCAGGATCGTTTCGAACGGTAACATTTTTGCTGCTATACATACGCTTTAACAGTTTCAAATCCTCTTGTTTACTGCTGCATGGATAAAAAGGCAGAGTTCCAAATAGCATCCACACATTTTCGTCTCGAATGTCAAGCAAATGATGGATGGCCTCTCTAATTTCATCAAGTGTTAATGTCTCAAGATTACTAGCGAAATCGCTCGGGTACATCGGATGAACCTCATGGCGCTGACAAAGCATTTCCTCGACAATTTGCCGGTGGATTTTTTCCAAATGCGGCAAGGTCCGTTTATTTAACATCGTTTCCGCCGAAACCATGACACCTGCCTTTACCAGTTCACGGCTATTTTCTATCATTCTTTCAAAATATTTTTCTCTTTGTCTATAATCCGGCTGCTTCTCCATTCTGGCAAAACCGCCCTCGACAAAATCATCCACGGTTCCCCAGTTGTGCGAAATATGTAAAACATCCAAATATGGAACAATCATTTCATATCGGTCCAAATCCAGCGTTAAGTTGGAATTGATTTGTGTCCGAACACCGCGTTCATGGGCATATTTGAGAATCGGAACGACATAATTTTTCACCGAAGAAAGGGATAGCATCGGCTCACCGCCAGTAATACTAATCGATCGTAACATCGGAATTTCCTCTAGCCGCTTAAGTATCAGCTCAAGTGGAAGTGCTGTTGGATCCTTTGTTTGCAATGTGTACCCAACAGCGCAATGCTCACAGCGCATATTACAAAGGGTGGTCGTTGTGAATTCGATGTTACTTAACTGAAGTTTTCCATATTGCTCAACATCTAAATAAGCTTCCCATGGATCGAACGATGGAGTAATTTTCTGCATAATTGTCATTTTTATCTCCTTACTATCAGTCTTTCAAAACCTTTCCCATTCTATCATAAGATATTCGCTTAGCAAAAAAACCATTACGAAAAGGCCGCAAACTCTTTATTTTGCGGCCTCTTAAAATCTACATTATTTTCTAATTCCCGGGAAATATCGACAAAAAATCATTCTTTACTCGTGAAGTAAAGATACCCTTTAATCATGAAATAGTTGACTTCATCGGGAAGAAGTTCTTTTATCGGCTTTAACCGTTCACGGCCTGCTTCTGCCACTGCTTTTTCCAATAAAGGAATATATTCAGAGGGAATAATCGTCGAAAAATCAACGCCCAGTCCCTGTTGGGCACATTGGATTAAATGGTTTTCAATCGTATTAATCGATAAGTCGCGCTGTTTGGCGATTTCCTTTATGGAAAGGTTATTCTGATAAAGCTTAAGGGTTTCCAAATGGGAATCCCCTACCGCTTTTTTCGCAGGCTTTTTTGCCGGCTTTTCTTCGGTTGTGAGTTCACTCTGGTAATCGGGATTTTCCTCACAAAATTCGCGAATTGCCTGAATAAAGTCGAGACCATATTTTTGTAGCTTCATTTCTCCTACACCACTAACCTGCAAAAGTGCTTCACTTGATTTCGGCTGTTTAGCGCACATATCCTTTAAAGCTGCATCTGAAAAAATGACAAATGGCGGGACTTTTTCCGATTCGGCAATTCTTTTTCTAACCTCACGCAGTACTTCAAATAGAGGGTCGCTCTTAGATACTTGCTTAACCGTTACGATTTCCCTTCTATGAACCTGCTGTTTCCCCAAAAGGACCTCTTTTCCTTTTGGCGGAACATACAGTGTCGGAAAGGTTCCTTGTTCAATCGCAATGAATTCTTGTGAAATCAAAAACTCGATGAAATCACCGACATCCTTCGCGCCTTGGTCCTTCATGATTCCATAAGTCGATAGTGTGTTAAAACTCATATCCGTTACTTTTTTATTTTTCGAACCTGTTAGCACTTGTGCGATAAGCGTTTTTCCAAATCGCTGCCCCATCCGGATAATACAAGACAGCACCATTTGCGTTTCCTTAGTAACATCCACACTCGATCGGGAATCTAAGCAGTTCCCGCATCTTCCGCATGGTTCTGTTTCGGTTTCACCAAAATAATGTAAAATAAATTCCTGCAAGCAGTTTTCCGTATGGCAGTAATCGACCATCTGCTGTAATTTTTCCAATTCCTGAGTCATCCGGCTGCGGTCGCTTGATTGATCAATTAAGAAGCGCTGAATTTGCACATCCTGTGAGGAGTGCAGAAGAATACATTCACTTGCAAGACCATCCCGTCCGGCACGGCCCGCTTCTTGATAATAGCTTTCCATGTTTTTCGGAAGCTGAAAATGGAGAACGTATCTTATATTGCTTTTATCAATACCCATTCCAAAGGCTGATGTGGCAACCATCACGGATGCTTTGTCTTCTAAAAATCGTTCCTGTTCTTGCGCGCGCACTAAATCTCCCATTCCAGCATGATAACGAGCCACATTCACGTTTTCCCGCGTTAATCTTTCATAGAGTTGGTCAACATTTTTCCTAGTTGCTGCGTATATAATCCCCGCTTCCTTTTCATTCTTTTTAATATAATCGATGAGGAACTTTAGCCGATCCTGCCCTTTGATGACAGAGAAAGACAAATTCTCCCTTTCAAAACCTGTCATTACCGTGTTTTTTTCATCGATTTTAAGCAGTGTGCAGATATCTTCACGGACTCTTGGAGTTGCCGTTGCCGTCAAAGCAAGTACTATAGGCTTCTTTGGGAGAGTGTTGGCCATTTGTTGGATATGGCGGTAACTGGGGCGGAAATCATGCCCCCATTGCGAAATACAGTGGGCTTCATCGACTGCCACTAAAGGAATTTCCATTTGTTTAAGGTCTTCAATAAATTCATGTGACTCCAGGCGTTCCGGGGCTATGTATAATAGCTTGTACTTTCCTTGTTTTGCTTCCCACATCCGGTTGTTGGCTTCTGTATAATTTAATGTACTGTTAATAAATGTTGCCGGAATGCCCGCCTGAATGAGGGCATCGACCTGGTCCTTCATTAAGGAGATAAGCGGCGAAATGACGATTGTGGTCCCTGGGAGCATCATTGCCGGGATTTGATAGCAAATTGATTTCCCTCCCCCGGTTGGCATCACACAGATTGTATTGTTTCCCTCAAGAGCCGAGCGGATTGCCTGCTCTTGCCCCTTACGGAAGGATTTGTATCCGAAATACCTTTCTAATATGGGAAGAGCCTGTTGGATCAAAACTTGGTCACTCCTTTCTATAAAAACCTCATATTTTTATTATACGAGTTTTTAGACAGCAATTTCTATAGTCATATAAGGAGGTTTTATGGACAATACTTGGAGAAGCAGCATGAAACTGTCTATAAATGTTCGTTCTCTAAACAGCAAAAAATATATCAACACTTTTTTCAGGATATCAACAAATTTTTGGAATATATCAACACAAATTGGACAGATATCAACAATTCCTCTTTCTAAACGAAGGGAAGTCTATTAAAATTACAATTAATGGGTATTTTTAATTTAGAAAAAATCCTTTACAATATAACTATTAGATCAAAGACCTAAAGAGGGTATCACGAATGAAACCATTTAAAGAAAAGAAAAAACATAAGAAGAAAACCAGTCATTTTGTTTTGGAAGAAATCGTCGAATGGATTTTTGAAGGGATATTAGGTTTGATATGGAGATTGATTGTAGGATTTTTCCATCTTATAGCCAGGTCAATAACGGCTGTTTTTCATCATTTCTTTTAAACAAAGGTTGTCAAAAGGCCAATGACATTTTGACAACCTTGTATTCCTAAACTTGAGAATCCCTAGCTATGGCCCCTTGAGTCAACAACTCCTCTAACTGCTTCCGCAAAATAAACTTCTGAATTTTCCCGCTTGCATTTCGCGGCAGTGCCTCACAAAACACATACTTTCTCGGCCGCTTATAGTTTGCCAGCTGATCGCTATTCTTGCAATAATCATCCAATTCCTGTTCGGTCACTGCAGAATCCTTTTTCACGACAAAAGCCGTGACGGTCTCACCCCATCGGTCATCCGGCTGTCCGACAACAGCAACGTCCAGCACTCCAGCATGTGCATGCAAAACATCCTCAACTTCACGCGGATAAATATTTTCACCACCGCTGATAATCATGTCATCAACACGGTCATTAACGAAAAGATAACCTTCTTCATCCATATAGCCAATATCCCCGGAATGATACCAGCCTTTATACAATGCTTTTTCAGTTGCTTCCTCCCGGCCAAAATAGCCAAGCATCATGCAAGACCCTTGAACGATAATTTCACCTGGTTCGCCTGGTGGTAGAATATCATCCGGGTCGGATGGTCCATCCTCTCTGGTTCGGACGACCCTGACATCATGATTTAAACAGGCCTGACCGGCAGAGCCCACTTTCCGTAATTGGTCGCCTTCCGGCAAAAAGGTAATCGCCGGACCCATCTCTGTCATCCCATACGCTTGCACCAACGAAATTCCGAGACGGTCATGACAAGCATGGACAAGGGATGGTGCCATTGGAGCGGCCCCATATAAACCAAGCTTTAAGCTTTCAAGATTGTACCCGGTTAAATCCTCCTGAAGGAGCATATTCCACATCGTTGGAGCAGCGAAAAATTTCGTTATTTTCTCCTGGCTGATTAATTCAAGAACTTTCTTTGGATGAAATTGATGCAGGATGACATTACAGCATCCCGAATGAACCCTCGGCAGGAAAGCGCAGTGAAGTTCTGCACAATGGAACATCGGAGCTGTAACAAGCCCGACATCAACCGCTTCAAGTTTCTCGGCCGCAATCACCAGCAAGCTCTGCTCAATCATATTTCGATGAGAGTGCATGGCTCCTTTCGGTCTGCCGGTTGTCCCGCTCGTATACATTATGGCATATAGATCATTTTCCTCCACTTCCACCTGTACCAGTTTAGATGAAGCCGCTCCAAGCTGATCATGATAGCTTTTAGCATAATCAGGCACATCTTGATCAATATACCAGTAGGAGATAGTTGGGAAACGATTCTCGATGTTGGCAATGACAGGTTCTAATGCTTTTTCAAAAAGAACCACCTTTGGGGCGGCATCCGCTAAAATAAAGGCCACTTCCTCGGACATTAGCCGAAAATTAATCGGGTTAAAGACAGCACCAATTTTCGCGCAGGCAAAATAGGCCGTCCCCAATTCTTCTGTGTTAAATAAAAAAGTGGAAACCCGATCGCCTTTTTTAACCCCTTCCTTTAGGAGTGCATTCGCAAGGCGGTTTACCTGCTCGTTCCACTCTTTATAAGTAAAACGCACATTTTTTCTTACATCATAAATCGCTTCCTTGTTCGGAAACTTTTTAACCGTCAAATCAAAAACTTTGCCAATCGTTGTCCCCATTCCATCTCCCCCTGGATATTAGTCTATTCTTTCAAGAATCGTTGCGTTTGCCATTCCATGACCCTCACACATCGTTTGCAGCCCGTAGCGGCCGCCTGTTCGCTCAAGCTCATGCATCATTGTCACCATTAAACGTGCTCCGCTTCCTCCTAAAGGGTGGCCCAAAGCAATCGCACCTCCATTTGGATTTAATTTCGCTGGATCCGCACCTGTATCTTTCAACCACGCCATTGGTACTGGTGCAAATGCTTCGTTCACTTCAAAAATATCAATATCATCAATCGAAAGACCTGATTTTTCCAATGCCTTTTTTGTAGCCGGGATTGGCCCTGTTAGCATCAAGGTTGGATCGGAACCGACGACAACACGGGTATGAACACGAAAACGGGGTTTCAATCCCAATTCCTCTGCCTTTTCTCGCGACATCAGTAAAACGGCCGCCGCGCCATCACTGATTTGACTAGAATTTCCGGCATGAATAACGCCATCCTCAATAAAGGAAGGTTTTAAACCGGCAAGCGCCTCTAATGAGGTTCCTTTTCTTGGACCTTGGTCTTCCTTAATAATGGCTGTAGTACCATCAGGAAGTGTCACTTCAATCGGAAAAATTTCTCTGTCAAAAAAGCCCTCAGCTTGGGCACGTAGCGCTTTTTCGTGGCTTTCGAGTGAAAACTGATCAAGCTCCTTGCGGGTAAAACCGTATTTTTCAGCAATCCGCTCAGCGGACAAACCTTGGTGAATCAGTTCAAATCGTTCTCTTAGTTTCGGACTGAAAGGATCCTTTACTCCTTTGTAGCTTGAGCCCATCGGTACCCGGGACATACTTTCAACACCACCGGCAATGACCACATCCATATCACCGGAAAGGATAGCCTGTGCAGCGAAGTGAACAGCCTGTTGGCTTGATCCGCATTGCCTATCAATGGTTGTCCCTGGGACTTCAATCGGGAACCCGGCAATCAATGCCGCTACTCTGGCTATGTCTCCTGCTTGTTCACTCACTTGCGTAACACAACCAAGGATCACATCATCAATAACGGCGGGGTCTATGCCAGCTCGATTCACTAATTCTTTTAAAGTTAAAGCCGCCAGATCATCCGGACGAATATCCTTTAAGGCTCCATTTCTTTTCCCAACCGGTGTTCGAACACCCTCGACTATAACGACTTCTCGCACATTTCATCTTCCTTTCTTTTTTGGATTGAATCTATAAACCCAGGTTTTTTGCAACAATCGTTTTCATAATTTCATTCGTGCCAGCATAAATGCTCGATACCTGAATATCTCTAAATCTGCGGGCAATCTCGTATTCTTCCATATAACCATAGCCGCCGTGCAGCTGCATACATTCAGTGGCAATTTTTTTAGCGTTTTCGGTTAGCTTCCATTTCGCCATCGAAACTTTGGTTACAACATTTTTTCCTTCAATGTGTTCTCCAATCAACTGGTCTAAAAATGCCCGGCCCATTTCAATGTCAGCTGCCATTTCAGCGATTTTAAATTGGGTATTTTGAAATTGACTGATAGATTTCCCGAAAGCTTCCCGGCTTTTCACATAGTCCATTGTTTGTTGCAGCATCACCTCTGCTGCCGTCTGTGCAGCAATCGCAACCACAAGCCGCTCCTGCTGCAGTTTATCCATCATATAAAGAAAACCATTTCCTTCCTCACCAATTAAATTTGCTTTTGGAACCTTGCAATCTTCAAAAATTAGTTCTGCGGTATCCTGACAATGCAAGCCAACTTTGTTCAGCTTTCTTCCTCTTGAAAACCCTGAAGTATCTCTTTCTATCATCAATAAGCTGATTCCTTTATGCTTCGGCGTGGCATTCGGATTGGTTTTACAAGCGACAAGAATCAAATCCGATTGAACTCCATTGGTGATGAACGTTTTTTGTCCATTTACTATATAGTAGTCACCATCAAGCTTTGCTGTTGTTTTGATATTAGCGAGGTCTGACCCTGTCCCGGGTTCTGTCATTGCAATGGCAGTAATCAATTCACCGGCAGCACATCTGGGGAGCCAACGCTGCTTTTGTTCCTCTGTTCCAAAGGCGGTGATGTAGGGAATGACAATGTCACTGTGGAGGCCAAGCCCTACCAGCCCAGAACCGACTCGTTCCAGTTCTTCATTAATGACAACGGAAAACCCCCAGTCAACCCCACAGCCTCCATATTTCTCCTCTTGATCAGGGCAAAGGAATCCTTGTTCCCCCATCTTTTTCCAAAAGGAACGAGGAATGAGGCGGCTTTCCTCCCACTGTTCATAAAAGGGATATGCTTCTTTGTCCAAAAACTTTCGTAAAGATTTGCGGAAAATTTCATGTTCATCAGTTAAATATGAATGGTTCATCCACAATCACCTCTCTACATTTTGAAACCGCTTACCAATATCATTTTACCAGATATTGCTGAATTTTTTGAATTTTATATTCCATAAGGGGACTATTTTTAAATACCCGTCTTTATTTTAATCCCAAGGTCATGGGCATTTGTCCATCAAAGTTTCCAACAACGCTGAAGTGGTTCCGGAGATGAAAGATTTTTGGCCTTCATCCCTTCCAACAAAGTTGTTTAACATATCTATTAGAATAAAAAAAGCTTGAGGAATGTCCCTCAAGCTTTCTGGAATAATTTCAATATATTAAATGGTGTTTCATCTCAGGATAGATTTTTCGGAATAGTAATTTCTTTTGCCCAATTTCCCATTGGCCACCATCGTACCCAAGACATCCAAAACAGATCTTGCTGCCAGCAAAGAGGTTTTGTCACTGACATCATATGGCGGAGACACTTCCACAACTTCCATTGCACATACACCTTCCTTGGCAACAAGCTGTAAAAATTTCAATGCTTCGCGTGGCAGGAAACCACCTGGTTCCGGTGTACCCGTTCCAGGAGCAAAACCAGGATCGAGACTATCAATATCAAAGCTTAAGTATACGGCTTTTGCATTCTTCCAGGCCGTTTCCAAAGCAATTTCAGCTGCTTTCTCAATACCCATCGTTTCTACATCTGTCATCGTTAAAATAGTAGTATTTCTTTTTCCAGCATTGGAATAGCCTTCACGAGGACTAATCCATCCACCCTGACCCACTTGTACGAGATTTGAAGCCGGAGCATTCGGAATATTAGTGGCATGGAACCAAGGTGTGCCATGCATTCTTTCATCCATATCCTTTTCACCCATGTCGATATGTCGATCTAAATGGATGATTCCAACGTTCCCGTCCACATTTTCGGCAATGGCACGCAAACACGGATAACCGATCGCGTGATCGCCACCAAAAATGATGGGCATGGTTCCGGAAGAAAATACATGTGATACGGCTTTTGTAATTTGATCAAAGCTTTTTTCAATATTGGCAATTGTAAATACATCACCGATATCCACCATATCCAGTGACTCTTTTAAATCAACACCTAATTCATAAGAGAAGGAAGTAAATAAACTAGAAATGCGACGAATCGCCTGCGGGCCAAATCTTGTTCCAGAGCGATAAGTGGTTCCAATATCAAAAGGAACTCCCATAAATGCCACGTCATATTTTCCAACTTCACGAACGTCTTCTAAATAAGGGACTTTGAGGAAAGTGTTGATCCCAGAATAGGGTGGTAAGGATCCCCTAGAAAAACATGATATCGTTCTATCTCCAATGGATTCAGC
The DNA here is from genome assembly GCF_001866655.1 of Bacillus sp. MUM 116. Classification (GTDB taxonomy): domain Bacteria; phylum Bacillota; class Bacilli; order Bacillales; family Cytobacillaceae; genus Neobacillus. Next base: position 31,042 of record NZ_MLYR01000019.1, read on the forward strand.
AGCTTCCAATCCAAATTCCAGTCCACGCTTGATTTCTTCCTCTGCCTTCACTCTTGGAACTTCCTTTTCTTTTTGGGCGGCAATGACACCTAAAAGATCGTTTTTTGTTTCAGGGTCCAATCCTGCGCTCGGTTTGTATTTAAGTCCATGATTATCAAAAAATCCCATTTTATATTCCTCCTAATAAAGTATTAAATGATTTACATCCGGTTAAAAAATAGCCGGAAGAAATGAAGATTCACCAAAGACATAAAGGATTCCCATGCCTAAGCTGTATATCGCTGTAGCAAATGCGAAGCTTCGAAAGGCCTTTTTATTCTTGAGAATACGTGTAAACCCGAAATAACAAGCCAGGGCCAACAGGGTATGAGAAATCAACAAGCCGACGACAAATGCTAGTACTACGATGATCCCATGATCCAAATGACCGACGCTCGAAGCAGCGGTAAACAGCATCAATTGGGTAGGAGTTTCAGCGCCAATACCGTGAGCGATGCCGATGGCGAACGAACCGGTACGGGAGACGTTGATATTGATGCTGGAATCAAAACCTCGGTATTTCCCGAAATAACGACCAGTAAGTAGCGCAAATAAATTATAAAAACCTGTAAATAAGATTCTCCATCTACTAACCATAATGATTTCTTGGCTGTTTTTATAAAGAGAAAGCAATAAAAAAGAGGCCAAAATAATAAGTGTTACCCCAACAACCGGTTCCATCACGTTATCAACCCAAGATGGGAGTGTGCTTCCGAACAGTACCGCCATTCCTCCAAGCACTATAATGACGACTTCATGACCCATTGCATACCAAAAGGCCAAAATAAATCCCTTTTTCTGGTCTTTCTCACCACCTACCAAATCTGTGATGGCAGCGATGTGGTCCCAATCAATCCCATGCCGTAATCCCAAGAATACGGAAAGTAATATAAGACCAAAGATTGCATTATCCACTTTAAAACCTCCCTATGAAATGTTCATTTTAGACAAATTCTCTAAGTATTGTTGTAGCTTCATCGACTGTTCGAGGTATAGTGCGAAATTTGTGTCTAGGAAGGTTCAAAAAGGGAAGTGACAGCATCGGCAATCGCAAACGCGCTTTTTCCATTAGTTTTTCATCCAGAACCAAAGAAGGTGACCCTTCTGCTAACAGACAGCCTTCGCTTAGAAGGAACAGATGATCCGCCCAGTTAGCTGCAAAATCGACATCGTGAGTCAGAACGATAACTGTTTTTCCAATAATGTGTAATCCTTCTAAAAGAGCGTATATGCTCCTATAACCTTCTGGGTCCAAGCCGCTAATCGGTTCATCTAAAACCAAAACATCAGCTTGGGTAACGAGTGCTCTAGCGATACCTAATCTTTTTTTTTGACTCTTGTTCAAATAACTTAAGGTTTGATACTTCGATTCAAGCATGCCAACCATCCCTAGAGCCGTCTCTGCCATTTTAATCTTCTCTGCTTTAGGCAGTGATTTATTAATGATTCCAGTCGTTACAAACTCCCAAACGGTTCGAATAAAAAGGGATGAGCGTAAATCTTGTTCTACAAATCCGATACGTTCTCGGATGAATTTTTTTGACTTTGATTGTGTTTCTTCACCAAATAATCGAATGGATCCACTCTTAGGTTGTAACACACCACTTAATTGATAAGCGAGTGTTGTTTTACCAGAGCCGCTACTACCCAGAACCACTACTTTACTATTAAATGGCACTGCTGCGGAAATGTCCGAAAGCCCTCTGTCCCCATTCGGAAAAACATAGGATAGATTATGAAACTCCAATGCATACATTCTATGTAACACCATCCTATATACGAAAAAATCTTTTACTTATTTGTAATACTAAATGTCTCATGAACTACTAAACCAAAAATTATGAATCGGCAGAAATACCTTTCTCCTGACTTTCCGTTATCAGGAAATCATCATTAGAATCATCAAAATGTAACTTTCGAAGCCGCTGTCGGAAGAATTTTGTCAAGAAAAGCAGGTAGACAAATCCGATAGCCATCCAGCTGATTCCTAAAATGAGCGCATGTATATCTAAATATGACCAAAGCCATATGATGAATCCAGCACCAATAAGCGGAAAAATAAGATAATGAATGGTTTCAACGAAAGAACGCTTTCGATTCCTCACATAATAGTGTGCGATGACTGAAAGATTTACAAAGGTGAACGCAATCAGTGCTCCGAAATTAATAAACGTAATCGCTGTATCCAGGCTTACTACAATTCCAAATAAGGAAATTATACTAACAACTAGAATACTATTGGATGGCGTTCTAAATCGTGGATGAATATAGCCAAATATTTTTTTCGGTAAAACCGAATCACGGCCCATTACATACAACACGCGAGAAACACTCGTAACGGCTGAAACACCCGAAGTAAAGTTCCCGATAATCATGACAGTAATGAATAAAGAGCTAAATAAGTTTCCACCGATCATTTTGACAAGTTCGAGTGCTGCAGAATCAGTGTTTTTGAAATGAAATCCTGGAAAGACAATCTGTGCCAAATAGGATGAGCCGATGTAAATAATACCCATGATAAGCATCATCAGAAAGATAGCTTTTGGTATCGTTTTCTCCGGATTAATTGTTTCCTCCGACAATGTTGTGACGGAATCGAAACCAAGAAAACTAAAACAGAGAAGGGATGCCCCGGCGAAGATGACTGAGACTGAAACATTTGAGTTAACGAAGGGATGAATGGATACAAGTGTACCTGAACCCATGCCACCCAAGACGCTTTTGATTGTTAAAATAACAAAAATTCCAACAAAAATGATTTGAGCTGTAACAAAAATTTTGCTAGTATTTGCGGAGAAGTTGATACCGATTAAACTGATGATGGTTATACCAATATTTAGGATGATAATCCAAAAGGAAAACGGAATGTTTGGAAATTCTGCGCTTAAAAAAACAGCGGACATCAGACAGGTAATCATCGGCGTTAACAGATAATCTAACAAAATGGTCCATCCAATCATGAAACCGGTTTCGGAATTCATCGACCTTTGAGTATAGGTGTATGCCGATCCAGCGACTGGGTGCGCTTTTGCCATTTTCCCATAGCTAATTGCGGTAAAAAGAATCGCCATAAATGCAATAACATATGCACCTGCAAGGACACCCTTGGAAGTTTCCGCTGCGATTCCATAGGTATTAAAAAATACCATTGGGTTATTCCAAGCTAGACCCAAAAAAACAACTTGAAACAATGTAAGGGACCTTCTAAGCGTTGCTTTTTCTTTCAAATTCCATTCCCCCTTCGCATAACTCCGACCTGAGATTTTTTCTCCTTCTTTACATAGCTGAATACGGAAAAGAATTGCTAGAAAACAAATATAACTTGGTCTCGTAATCTATTAGGCAAACTAATCTACATACCTTTCAACCTCCTTCAAATTCACTATTCGGATTAATCTGAAATTTGTGTATCATTATAATAAATCTTTTTGTTACACAAAGGTCAATATTTTTTGTAACGGTATTCTACTTTAATTTTTGTACCTTCAAAAGGTGGTGTTTTTATTTGAAAGAAAGGCTAACTATAGGTGAAGTTTTCCGGAGGATTATTTGTCTGTGTCTGTTATAATAGGGAACTATTAAGAATTCGATTTAAATAGAACAGTTCTGATGAAAATCGGTGCAATAACATACTTATCGAGATTTTTATAAAAGGTCTGAGCCTTTTTTATACTGCCCTTTAATACAGTCACTCGGTTATCAATTTCCCCTATTTTCCGGTATCATAAGTAGTAGATAGTTTTTAATAGATCGGAGCGATAATATGAAAAAAAGTAAAATGGTAGTTACCCATAATTTAACGCAGGAACAAGTCAATCGAATACATAAACTAATCCCTGATTGGGAATTAATCGTTAGCAAAGATAAGACAATATGGCAAGAACATCTACAGACTGCAGAAATCATTGCTGGCTGGAAAAAAGGAATGGAAGAATATTGCCTCTCCCCTGTTTCAAAGCTTAAGTGGCTGCAAACACGGAGTGCGGGCGTAGACTCCCTGCCGCTCGAAAAACTGAAATCACAAAACATAATGGTGACGAGTGCGAATGGTGTACATGCCTACCCTATCTCTGAAACAATCTTCGCGTTAATGCTCGGGTTAACCAGAAAAATCCACGCATATGTCAGAAACCAGCAATCCAAAACATGGCACCATGCACATATGGGGTTGGAATTACATGAAAAAACAGTCGGAATTTTAGGTGTAGGGTCAATCGGAAAAGAAACAGCCAAAATAGCCAAAGCCTTTGGCATGCATGTAATCGGTGTCCGTCATTCAGGAAAACATGAAGAATATGTCGATGAAATGTATACTCCGAACGATCTCAATACTCTCCTGCCAAAATGTGATTATGTTGTCATTACATTGCCGTTAACGAAGGATACGAGTCAATTAATCGGAAAAGAACAATTTGATCTAATGAAACCTTCTGCTTTTTTCATCAATATTAGCCGCGGCGAAATCGTCGTAGAAAAGGATTTAGTACAAGCACTAAAAGATGGAAAAATTGCAGGTGCCGGTCTTGATGTGTTTGAAAAAGAACCATTGACTGAAGACAGCCCGCTATGGGAAATGGAAAAGGTAATCATTACCCCACACACTGCGGGTTCGACTGAACATTATAATCAACGGGTAATTGAAAATATACTCATTCCTAATTTAAAAAGCTATCTTTCCGGGCAAACTCCAACGGAAAATCTGGTTGATTTTTCTAAAGGTTACTAGTGGTGTATGGTACAAATTACAATAAGAAAAGCGCAAGCGCCTTGGTCAGCCCCGACAAGCATAAGACAAGCCGGCGAGAAGGTTGCTCTTTAACCTTCTTGACGGATTGGCTTATGACCTCGAGGGGCTAGGCGCTGGAGCTGGACAATTCTCAAAGACAAAAATTTTATACTTTCTTTACTTATACGAAAGGCTGCACGGAGAATTCCGAGCAGCCTTTTTCCTAATAAACCGTCTGCACACCTTTACCCGCAACCGTCATCCATTCAAACTGCCTGAGCCTTACCTCAAACAATGTCAATGGATCGCGGAACAATTCAGGATTAGTGTTCATTTTACCAAGCAGGTCCTGATTGGTTTCAATTTCAGTATGTGCCTCTTCGATTGCTCGCATTACCACACTGGCCGGACCTCTAAAAAATAGACTAATGTCCCGCTCTAAAGCTTTTTCAAACAATTCAGATTGCTGGAAAAAGCGCTCATTTACCAGTGCAACTGTTTCAGAGTAATCTTCATTTTCAATAAAGGCTTTGTATTTATTAAACAGCATATTTTTATTTTGCGACAAAGCCCCTAGCAATTTACCTGCACTTTTTAGCAGGAACTGTGATGGAGTTCGGCGAAGCAGGATATTGACAGGCTCTAAAGTGAATCGGCTCGTCATCCGGTCCGTATCACGGCGCCAATCATCAAGAATCTTAAAATCACATTCTAGCTTAAACCGTTCCTCCCCGTACATCACATTAAAGCCGTCTGCCATTTCATCTAAGAATTGTTGACTTTGCGTAAATTCCTCTTTCGTATCCCCAATCCACTCCTGCAAAGAGCTGTAGTATTTTGGAAGAATCGTAAGCTCTAAATATTCTTGAATTCTGTTGTTCATTTCCGAGTTTAACTCAAGATGAATTTTACTAAAATCACTATTCTCTTTGATTAAGGAAGAGCAATCCTTTAACATTTTTGGTACCGCTTCAGTAATTTCCTTTTGAAGCTCCTTCTTAATCTGACGATAATTCCGAGTGATCGTTTCAGCTTTTTGTGATTCCGCATCCTTCACCTGGTTGAGAGCCCCAGTTAATTTCATGTGCATTTCTTCATTCCAGCGTACCGATTCAATCAATTGATTCTCCACATCAATCCGTTTTTGCAGCAGCTCGGTAATGGTCGTGCGGATAAAAAATAATAATTTTGCCAGTCTTTTATCCTCAAGATTTCTAGTATTTTTGATTGACAGAATAAATTCTTTCAATTCACTTAACTGTTGTCCGCTGTCATAGTGCGATGAAAACGCAAAAATCTTTGAATCTGGCAAATAGGAATGGATTTCTGCTTTTGTTTCATTAAAAATTCGTACAGTTTCCTGTTCATTCGCAATCGTATCCATTTTGTTCAAAAGGAAATGGATCGGAATACTTGGCGCCTGATCATGGATCTGTGATAGAATACCTCTTTCCTTTGCAGTAAATGGTGCATTGGCATCAAGGACAAATAATACCGTATCTGCTGCATGGATTTGTTTCATCACTTCATACTGATTCCCATTTAGCCCTGGTGTATCTATAATCGTAAGTTGATTCTCCTGCAAAAATAAGCTTGGACGCTTAAATTCAATAATGGACTCCATTGCATTCCGGCGGCGGTCCATTCGTTCCTGGAAATCACTTAGTCCATCCAATTGGATGGTTTCCTGATTGTTAATCTCATAAATTTCAAGATTCGGATGGTTCTTAAAGACCACAACAGATGATGTAGGACTATCCTGCAAATCTTCTCCGGATACAGTATTGACAAAAGTAGATTTCCCACTTCCACTTAAACCGGTTAGTAAAAGATGATGGGTATCAAAATCAAGCATTTGTAGAACCATCCATTTTAGACGATTATTCTCTCCCATATCATGTGCTTCTGCCCATATTAAAATCGCCTCAAACAGCTTTAAACATTCTTCAAGTTCATCTATTTCATGATCCATTTTACTAATAATCTTTTCGGCTTCACTGACAATGTTCATATGAATGCTAACCGGGAATAACTCATTCCAGGACAGGACGGCAGCCGATGCCAACACAATCTGTGCAGGAATCGCAATCCGAATCCAATTGGAAAGTAAGTCAGGAATTAAATCGGTTAATTCTTTTATTAAATAGCTGCCATCAATCAGGCTAAAATAGGTCTCTTTAAATAACGTGGAAAGCTCTTCCCAATGTTCATTCTGTTCCACTTCCAAACTGAATAAAAGCTGATTGATTTCTTTTAACCAGGTAAAATGGCTTTCTTCCGTTTGGTAACTATTCCATAAGGCCACTGTTAACTGTTCAAATTGCTTTGTGTCCAAGGTATAAACGACATTTAACGCATGTGAAAAATAACTTGGCGACAAACGTTTCGTTACACCGCTTTGAACATAGGAAATGACAATATCAAACCATTCTGGTGAAACGGTCCTGCTTGCTTCATTTACTGCTAGTTCAATCGCGTTCTCCCAGTCCTGCCGCTCCTCAAAAAACTTCCTGGCGATTTCTGTGACTTGTGGATAATCCGGATTGGAAAGAACCGTTTTCTTGATGACCTTAACGGCCGAATCAATTTTTCCTCGCTCGTAATAAAGTGAAAACAAATTTAGGGCAACTTCTGTATTTAATGTAAGACTGTCAGTTTCAATGGATGTATACAAGTCTTCCGCATTGGACAACAGCCCCATTTCATAATAGGCATCCGCTGTATTTTTTTTCGCCCATGGTTCCAGTTCATTGATAATCTGGCCCCATTTAAAAATGGCTGTTTCAAAGTCTTTATTTTGAAAATATACTTCGCCCTGAGCAAACCGTATATAAGATAAATCCGGAATATCCTTTTGCATTTCCTCTTGGTAGGCGTCTCCAAGAACCCGAATCGGATGCATCTCTCCATGTTCATTAATGAACATCGTATAGTAGCATTTCTCTGTCAGCTGCTTTTCTAACGACATTTTCTTCCCTCCAATTGCAAGCACTTCTATGTCATTCATATGGAAAAGAGGCATATTTATTCCTCATACTATTCGAACGATGGGACGATTATAAGTCCATAACAGATAGATTTTACCAAACGAATTTTTTAAAAAGATTGCAGTTATGTTTCATTTCAAAGACAAAAGCCTTGAAAGCACCTTTCTTTCCTCCGCTTTTACACCGTATAATGTTGTCAAAGACGATAAGGAGTAATCATTTTGGAAAAGGAAAAGGCAATCTTTATCAGTAATTGTATGGAAAAATGGAGTGGAATCGGTTACGAAATTAAAAGATTAAGCACAGTGAACAGTACCTTGCCAAAATTTCATCAATGGACAAATGGAAAATCGGTTGTGGCCGGTTATGAAATAACTCGAATCAGCCATGATACAAGGTACTACTTTTTATTCATCGACTGGCATCGAATCAACAATTATTATTTAGTCATTTATACACATAATAAATCAACGACTGTTGCAGAGATTCGCAGAGTGGAAGAAATCGATGGAGATCTAAAGCTTGTATGGACTTACAATCCATTAAAAAGGGACGGAAAGAACGCAGTTCGGAAAGCCTATTTTAAGCAAATATTTGGTTCTACCACTGTCCAGATTAAGCTTCCCACATCTAAAATAGAATTAGAGGAATTCTTTGACCAACTATTTCTTCTTTGCCAAAGAAGAATAAAAGCGGACGGAATTGTTGAAGTATTTGATTTTGATGATATACATTAGCACCGTGATAAAAGATATTAAAGGGAGACCTTAGATGGGTCTCCCTTCTACTTCTTTATAAAACCTTGCTTAAAAATGATTTTGTCCGCTCTTCTTGCGGGTTTTCAAATAATTCCTTTGGAACATTTTCTTCGACAATCAGACCGCCGTCCATAAAAATAACCCGGTCCCCAACTTCCCTGGCGAAGCCCATTTCATGAGTCACGACTACCATCGTCATTCCTTCTTTTGCCAGCTGCTTCATAACCTCCAATACCTCGCCGACCATTTCCGGGTCTAACGCGGAGGTTGGTTCATCGAATAACATGATATTTGGCTCCATTGCAAGCGCCCTGGCGATTGCTACACGTTGCTTTTGCCCACCGGAAAGCGAATCCGGATAGGCATCGGCCTTTTCTGCCAATCCAACTTTTTTCAAAAGCTCCAATCCTTTTGCTTTTGCCTTTTCTGCCGGTACATTTCGGACCTTCATCGGTGCCAACATAATATTTTCAATGACCGTTTTATGTGGAAAGAGGTTGAATTGCTGAAAAACCATTCCCACTTCTGTCCGCACTTTATTAATATCGGTTTTTTTATCGGTAATATCGATTCCCTCAATCAAAACATGTCCGCCTGTGATGGTTTCAAGTAAATTGATACAGCGAAGGAAGGTGGATTTTCCTGATCCGGATGGGCCGATGACAACAACCACTTCCTGGGGTTTTACGGTTACATTAATATCTTTTAAAACCTCATGTTGACCGAAACTCTTTTTTAAATTTTTCACTTCAATCATTCTGTCGCCAACCTTCTTTCAAGTCGAGATAATAGGAAGCTTAAGGTAAGGGTTAATACTAAGTAGATAACTGCTGCTGTTAAGTACGGCTCCCAAACCCGGTAGTACTGACCTTGCATGGCTTGTCCCCAGTACATAAGCTCCGGTGCCGCTATTAATGCTGCTAAGGAGGAATCTTTAATTAAAACAATAAATTCATTGCCTAGTGGTGGAATCATTCGTTTAAAGGCTTGCGGCAGGATGACAAAGCGCATCGCTTGCACATGGTTCATCCCTAATGATCGGGCCGCTTCCATCTGGCCTTTATCAATCGATTGAATTCCTGCGCGGAAGATTTCAGCAATATAAGCAGCTGAGTTTAAAGAAAGAGCGACAATCGCAGCCGCAATGGCATTCGTTTCTCCAAGGAATACTGGAACGACTGCAAAATGGATGAGCAATATTTGAACCATAAAGGGTGTACCGCGGAAAATTGTTATATACCACTTAAACGGTAGTGCAAACCATTGATTTTTCATCATTTTTCCTAACCCTATTAATAGGCCCAATATCGTCCCAATGATGATACTGGCAATGGATAAACCAATGGTTAACAGGGTTCCTTTTAAGAAAAAGGGTCCATATTCAGCTATCAAATCCCAACGAAAATCCATTCATTGGCCTCCTCAATTTTTTAATATTTTGGCTGTTTTAAACTTGTCTGTTGATTTCCTCTCCAATCAACAGAGTTAAAAAAACAACAATGCCCCTTAACACAGCCAATATTTTAATTGTTTATCACATTAAAACGTTTTAGTTTTAAGCAAAAATTGCGTAACTGCTAGCATGTTAGCGTTACGCAATTTTTTGCTGATATTTATTGTTTTAAAGTACTTAAATCCGGTTCGAACTTAAACCATTTTTGATAAATTTTTGTGTATTCTCCGTTATCCATCATCTTCTTAAATGCCTGGTCAAATTCAGCCTTTAACTTGCTTCCCTTTGGAAACAAAACACCGTAAAACTCTTTTTGGAATGCTGAATCATCCTGAATCACAACAAATTTTTCATTTGGATTATTTTTTACATACTGCTCTACCACTGTATTATCCGCAACAACAGCATCTGCTCCACCGCTTTTTAGCTCCATAATTGCCAGATTATTATCTTTGAATTTTTTAAGTTTCGAATTATTTTTTCCATACAATGCTTCTACCGCCGATTGACCGGTTGTCCCATTTTGCACGGCAACCACTTTATCCTTTAGATCTGCAGCACTCTTGATGGAACTTCCTTTTGGAACCAGGATTTCATTTTTAGAAAGGAAGTAAGGTGTAGAAAAATCGTATGTTTGTTTACGTTCATCATTGATGGTAATCGCACCAACACCGATATCGGCATTTTTTCCTTTTACTTCAACAAATAGCGGTTCCCAGCCGACATGTTCAACCTTTACGTCATAGCCGGCTTCTTTGGCAGCAGCTTGAATGAAATCAATATCAAAGCCGACAATTTTCCCTTTATCCATGTATTCAAATGGCGCGTAGGCTGCATTAGTTACGACCCTTAACGTCTTTTTGGCGTCTCCGTTTGCGCTGCCATTTGTCTTTTCACTAGTTCCACAGGCTGATAGAATACAGATCAGTGCAAAAACTAAAATGGTAGAAATAATTTTAACCTTCTTCATTTTTTAACCCCCAATATTTTTTCATAAAAATATTAATAATATTCCGAATAAATAATATTATAGACTATTTTTAAAACAATTTCTATAAATATCGGGAATATTTCGAATATACATGAATATAATTTTTGTTGTATCATTATTCATTATTTATTAGATTACTATTTTAATACGGTAAATACATGCTTTCCTAATAATATTTTCAATAGATTTTTGCTATAACGAAAAATTGCGTAACAGCTAATACTTTAGCGTTACGCAATTTTTCATTACTATTGTTGTTTTAGTGCCTTTAAATCTGGATCAACCTTAAACCATTTTTGATAAACTTTTGTGTATTCTCCATTCTCAATCACTTTTTGGATTGCTTTATCAAATTCCGCTTTTAACTTGCTTCCTTTTGGAAACATTAAACCGTAGAATTCTTTTGCAAAAGCCGAATCGTCTGTAATAACCACAAAATTGTCATTTGGATTATTTTTTACATATTGTTCAACAACCGTGTTATCCGCAACAACGGCTTCAGCCCCGCCACTCTTGAGCTCCATAATCGCCAGGTTATTATTTTTGAATTTTTTCAGCTTTGAATTATTTTTCCCAATTAATGCTTCAACCGCTTCTTGACCGGTTGTACCATTTTGAACGGCAATGACTTTATCTTTTAAGTCGGCAGCGCTCTTAATTGGGCTGTCTTTTGGAACCAGGATTTCATTTTTAGAAAGGAAGTACGGAGTAGAAAAATCATAAGTTTGTTTACGCTCATCATTGATGGTTATAGCAGAAATTCCGAAATCCGCAGTTTTGCCTTTAATTTCTACGAATAAAGGATCCCAGCCAACATGTTCAATTTTTACATTATAGCCTGCTTCTTTTCCAACTGCATTAAGGAAGTCTACATCAAAACCAACTACTTTACCTTTATCCATATACTCAAATGGTGCATAAGCCGCATCGGTTACGACTCGTAAAGTCTTTTTTTCCTCCCCTTTAGGGCTGCCACTTGTTTTATCACTCGTACCGCAGGCCGATAAAACAAACATCAAGGAAAAGACTAATAGCGTTGAAAAGATTTTAAACTTCTTCATTTTCTACCTCCAAAGTTTTTATCAAAATATCAATAACATTTTGAATATACAATAACGTCCATATTTTTTAAAGTATTTTCTGAAAATAAAGATAATTATTAAATTGTTTGTTATGTTTTCTGACAAATTCACTGACAAGAATTAAAAAAATCGCTATCTTTACGATACAAACTATTGAAAGGAAGATTTATATGTATCGAAAAAACGAAATCCAACTGGCAGCGAAAATAGTCAAATTGGATTTATTACGAGACGAACTTTATGAGGAATTAATCAAACAGCTGGGTTCGAAGGCACATGAACTTTTAAGGAAAGTTCAAAATCAATAAAGGAGGGATCCATATGTCTACCCATTTACGGATAGGAATAGACACTCTAAAAAATTTTTACATTAATAAGTTAATTCGCTTAGGTTATGATAAAGACTTAAAAAATGAATTAGCCTCTCTTACTTTAAGCGAATTAAAATTAATCCTGAAAAATCAAACCCCCACTCAAAATTGAAGACACAATCCAATCCATTATGTTTTATACAATTTATAGAAAAATCCATTCCAATGTGAGAAATTTTAACATAAAATGTTATAAAGTTTATAATCTTTAAAAAATAGATTAACAGAGCGTGGTGAGGAAATAAATGGGGAAAGATTTGTCTTATAAAGATAAGAAGGTTATTACCATCGGAGTAGTCAGAGATCTAACCGGTCTATCCGAAAGACAAATCCGCTATTATGAAGAGAGAAAACTTATTTTCCCAGAAAGATCAGGCGGTGGAAGTCGTAAATATTCCTTTAATGATGTTGAATTATTAATGGAAATAGCAAATAAGATTGAAGACGGGATACAAACCCACGAAATCAGAAAAGAAATGCTTCGGGAACAAAAGAAGCAAAATCAGGATGAAATACGTAGAAAAATGATTCAAGGGCAACTAAACGCCCAATTCGGATTAAGAAAAGGCCAGTAAATTGGTGAAACCTCGGAAAGATTCTTGAGTCTCAGCCTCGCTGCTACAAAAGCGGGCTTTTTATTTTTGTTCTGCCCCCTAAATGATTTTAGTAATCTTTAAGTAGAAAAAACCATGTAAGATAATCTCACATATTTATAGATATTAATCTCCCGCTCGTGTCAAAATACAAATACAACCAATGTTAACAAAATTAACATAACTAAAGGGGGAGAACTAATGGATACTTTGTTTTTATTAAACAGTATATGGGTTATGGTAGGTGCAGTCCTAGTCATCCTAATGATTGGAGGATTTATTCTTCTTGAAACCGGTTCAACCAGAATGAAAAATGCCGGACATATCGCCGGTAAAACAATCCTTACCTTTAGCATAAGCTCCATCATTTTTTGGACTGCAGGATATGGATTAACCTTTGGCAAAGGAAATGAATGGATTGGCCTATCGGACTTTTTCTACTCTGGTTACAACATAAAAGGACTATCACTTTCTGGTTCTGTATTCTTTTTATTCCAATTAGCTTTTGCTGGTATTTCTTTAACCATTGCATTTGGCGGATTTGCAGAACGGGCAAAATTAGCGGTATATCTTGTATTTGCGGTCCTTTTCTCTGTACTTGTATATCCTCCTATCGCTCACTGGATTTGGGGCGGCGGCTGGTTGGCAGAGCATGGAAAACAGGATTTTGCAGGCTCAACGGTAGTTCATTTAACTGGTGCAATGGCTGCACTCGCAGCTACGATTCTATTAAAACCACGGATTGGAAAATACAATAAAGATGGATCTCCTAATCATATCGCCGGACATAACCAAGTATTCACAGCATTAAGCGTTTTGCTTTTATGGGTTGGCTGGTTCGGATTCAATGCGGGGAGTACATTATCTGCTGATAAAGCATTTTTTGGTTTTGTTGCTCTAAATACAAACTTGGGTGCAGCAGCCGGTACCGTATCTGCGATGATAATTTCTTGGATGGTTATGGGAAAAGCGGATGTGCCGATGATGTTAAATGGCGCTTTAGCTGGATTAGTTGCTATTACTGCTTCCTGTGGATTTGTCGCTACATGGGCGGCTGTTGTTATTGGTTTTATCGCCGGGGTCCTTGTATTTTACAGCATTCGTTTCTTTGAAAAAATAAAAATAGATGATCCAATTGCCGCCTTGTCCGTACACGGAACAGCCGGGGTATGGGGAACTTTATCCAATGGTTTATTCGCAACAAAGGAATTGGCAACAGTCGGCAAACCGGGATTATTTTATGGAGGTGGATTCCATCAACTTGGTGTTCAAGCTATGGGAGTTCTTGCCTGTGCCGCATACGCCTTTATTGTATCGTTTATCATCCTGGCCATTATGAAAGCGGCCATGAACGGTTTACGTGTCACAGAAGAAGAGGAAATCATTGGACTGGATATGAGCGAGCATGGAAGCTATGCGTATCCAGAATTATTAGAAGTGGAACAAAAACGGAAAGCTCACCTTTAAAAAGGGGTGGTGTGGTCAATCCCTATTCAAAGGGATTGACCTGCCATTAATGTTTTTCAGTAAAGGAGGGAAAGAATGGAGTACCCTGCCTTCTCGGAAATTAAGAAGCTCAGAGACAAGCAAATAAAAGAAACTGTTCATGATCACTTTAAACTGAATCGATTACACGAAGAAATCATAAAGCAAGTAGTGAGCAGTGCAATAAATCATCTCACCAAGCAAATTGGACCTCCCCCATCACCATTTTCATTTTTTGCAATGGGCAGTGCCGGGAGATTGGAACAATCCATCTGGAGTGACCAAGACCATGGAATTATCTACCAAAATCAAAGAGATGAAACGAAAATCTATTTCTTAACGTTAGGGAAAGTAATTTCACATTATCTACATGAAGCCGGGTATGAATACTGTGACGGTGGGGTGATGGCTAGCAGCCCGTTATGGTGTAAATCTCTTCCCGAATGGCAAGAGCAGCTAATCAACTGGATAACCGAATCCTCTTGGGAATCCATTCGGCACCTCCTAATCTTTATTGATGGACGAACCATTTTCGGAGAACACACATACATTCACCAATTAAAATCCATGATTTACGACATGGTAAAAAAAGAAAATTTACTTCCACGAATTCTAAACAATACTCTTCATGTTAAAAAAGGAATTGGCATTTTAGGACAATTTTTAATAGAAACTCATGGAAGCTATATTGGCTCAATTAATCTAAAGGAAATTGCATTTTTTCCATATGTAAATGCTGTCCGTCTCTTAGCCATCAAAGAACAGTTACAAGAAACCTCTACCTTATCAAGGCTTACTCAGTTGCAATTTCAAGATAAAGATCGCTATAAAGAGCAGTTTTTAAAATTGTTAAAATACAGATTAACTTTTGGAAATCATACCGATTATGAATCCGGACACTTTTTACCTATTGCCACCCTATCAAAGCAGCAAAAGAATGAGCTTAAAGATATCATCAAAAATGGTATAAGGCTTCTTCAAATGAGTAAAAAGCTTGCGGGAAAGGAAGATTAAATTGAGGATGAACGAAATGATTCAATTCTTGCGGCAAATATCTGGAAAACTTAATTCGAATATTTATGCAGGCATCCAAGGGACCTTCAATCCTCAACATTTATCATTCATAAGAAACCTCCAAAAGGAAATGAAAGAGAAAAACTACTTGGATACTCCGATGCAAAAATTACGTGTTGTTATATTTGATTTGGAAACAACAGGTTTCTTTCCTGAAAAAGGGGACCGCGTTCTATCAATTGGAGCCATCAAAATGACCGGTGCAACAATT
This sequence comes from Bacillus sp. MUM 116, assembly GCF_001866655.1. Lineage (GTDB taxonomy): Bacteria > Bacillota > Bacilli > Bacillales > Cytobacillaceae > Neobacillus. The sequence goes on from NZ_MLYR01000019.1 coordinate 46,812, forward strand.
GAACAGGATGAAACATTTTATTCTTTATTAAAATCGGAACTCCCTCTTTCCGACGAAATTATCACTTTAACCAACTTAACAGACAATGAAATACAAAACGCACCAGAGGCAAAACAGGTTCTCATTCAATTTTTTCAGTTTGTAAATAGCGATATTCTTGTTGCCCATCACTCCATACATGAAAAAACCTTTATGCAAAAATTGACTTGGGACCTTCTAAAAATAAGTTTTGGACACCGAATCATCGACACCTCTTTCTTGATTCGTCTCTCGAACCCTCCTCTTCGATCCATGTCACTGGATGAGATTTGCAAAGAATGTGAGATTGAAATCAATAACCGCCACCATGCACTTGGAGATGCCATCATGACTGCACAAATTTGGGGATATTATTTAAAAAAGGCTCAAGAGAAGGGATTTAAAACTATGAGAGAAGTTTATGAATTCCTGGTAAAAAATTAAATTAACAATTCTACAATAGTAATCATTGGACAAAACAGGATAATTAAAACCTATTAAAAAGGGATCCCTAATTGCCATTTTTTCCTTTATATCCCCGTATATCCTTCCTTTTTCTCTCCTATAAAAATCAAAAGAGATTGTAAAATAAAAATTTTTAAAATTTTTTTATTCTTGCTTTTTCCTTAACATGACAACATTGTAAACGCTACCAGATTTCAAGACTAGTTTGAATTGTCAGATTTTATTGTTGACCATGTATACAAATTGGAGTTATGATAACTGACAATAAAACTTATAAAAAAGTGATGAGTTGAACACAGCCTTTTTTCATTCTTAGTTAGTAGGAAGGTGGAGGCAATTCTTTTCAACCACTTTTTAATCATTTGTTAGAAAATTCAGAGCAAATAGTACAACAGACATATCTAATCATCAATTTGCTGCAAAGTATGCAATTGTAAGTTAGGAGGCGCGAAAAATGCGCAGCGATATGATTAAAAAAGGGATTGACCGAGCTCCCCACCGAAGCCTTTTATACGCAACTGGGGTAAAAGTGAGTGACCTTGATAAGCCGTTCATCGGTGTATGTAACTCCTATATTGATATTATCCCAGGGCACAGACACCTTAATCATTTCGGTGAAATTGTAAAAGAGGCCATTCGCGAAGCAGGCGGAATACCTTTTGAGTTTAATACCATCGGTGTTGATGATGGAATTGCAATGGGACATATCGGGATGAGATACTCCCTTCCAAGCCGGGAAATCATCGCCGATAGTGCTGAAACTGTAATTAACGCACACTGGTTTGATGGTGTATTTTATATTCCAAACTGTGACAAAATCACACCGGGAATGTTGATGGCAGCTGCCAGAACAAATGTCCCATCGGTATTTGTCTCAGGCGGACCAATGGAAGCAGGAAAAACCTCTTCTGGAGAAAACCTTTCCCTTACTTCTGTTTTCGAGGGTGTTGGATCTTATCATAAAGGTACAATGACCGAGCAGGAGTTATACGAAATTGAAACAAGTGCATGTCCAACATGCGGTTCATGTTCAGGAATGTTTACAGCGAATTCAATGAACTGTTTGATGGAGGTACTCGGCATGACCGTTCCTGGTAACGGAACAATTGTAGCAACCTCCGAAGAAAGACACGAATTGATTCGTCAAGCTGCAAAGCATTTGATTGAATTAGTGAAAAAAGATATCCGCCCACGCGATATCATGACAAGAGAAGCTATTGACAATGCGTTCGCATTAGATATGGCCATGGGAGGATCAACCAATACGGTATTACATACCTTGGCAATCGCTCATGAAGCCGGTATTGAATACGATTTACGTGATATTAATAAGATTGCAGAAAAAGTTCCTTATCTTGCCAAAATCATGCCAGCATCTAATTATTCGATGGATGATGTTCATAGAGCAGGTGGTGTCAGTGCCATCCTTAATGAACTTTGTAAGGTTGAAGGAGCACTTAATAAGGATTGCATTTCAATCACAGGAAATACACTTGCTGAGAATGTGGAAAATGCAAAAATCACCAACGAAACCGTCATTCGGACAAAAGATAATCCATACAGCCCTGTTGGCGGACTATCTATCCTTTACGGAAACATTGCTCCAGATGGCGGAGTAATCAAAGTTGGTGCTGTGGATCCATCTATAAAAACCTTCTTGGGTGAAGCAATTGTATTTGAATCCCAAGATGAAGCGCAGGAAAACATTAACAATGGAACTGTAAAATCTGGTCATGTTGTTGTTATTCGTTATGAAGGTCCAAAAGGCGGTCCGGGAATGCCGGAAATGCTGGCTCCTACTTCTGCGATTGCCGGAAGGGGCTTAGAAAAGGAAATTGCCCTGATTACAGACGGCCGATTCTCAGGTGCCAGCCGTGGTATCTCCATCGGTCATATTTCACCGGAAGCAGCAGAAGGCGGACCAATCGCATTGATTGAGAATGGTGATAAAATCCTGATCAATTTAACTGAACGTTCGATTGAACTTTTAGTGGATGATGAGGTTTTAGCTGAAAGACGCCGCAATTGGGTGAAACCTGAGCCAAAAATCAAATCTGGTTATCTTGCAAAATATGCAAAACTTGTTACCTCTGCTAATACTGGCGGAGTTATGAAAATCTAATCATTAAATTCCAAGGGATTTGATTAGCACCCCTCCCCTTCCACAGAGAAGTAAAGGTGCTAAAACCATTTTGACAACGGAATATTTATAAATCGATGACGGGAATAAAGGAATAAGAACCTTGTATTTTCAGAGAGTCGGGGTTGCTGTGAGCCCGGCAATACAACTTATTCTGACATCATCCCTGAGTGTTGGACTGAACGGCTTTAGCCCAGTAGGTTCAATCGGGTGCTAATTCTTAGGCACCTGTTACTAAAAGAAGCGTTATTCCATTTAATATCGCTTCATAAGGCAGTATTCGTGAGGATACTGTAAAACCGGGTGGTACCGAGAAAAGGAAGGTTCTTTTCTCCCCGATTACTCTGCTATTTCTTTTTAACTGCAGTTTATCGGAGAGAAAAGGACCTTTTTTAATATGATTCAAATGATTAGATATTTGGCTTCAAAACAAAGTTGTATACTAATTTTTTAAAATATTCAAATAACCCTAAGGAGGGATTACGACGTGAAAGTTGAAGCAAAACCGGAATTCCAAACTAGTACAGCGCCAAAAACAGGCGCCGACCTTCTCATTGAATTATTAATTAACGAAGGCGTTGACACGATATTTGGGTATCCCGGAGGTGCTGTCCTGCCAATTTATGATGCCATCTGGCGTGCACAAGCGTCTATTAATCACATTCTTTTCCGCCACGAACAAGGTATGATTCATGCAGCGGAAGGATATGCACGAATTACTGGAAAACCAGGTGTTGTCCTAGCTACTTCCGGACCAGGTGCTACAAATTTAATTACTGGAATTACAGATGCCATGATGGATTCTTTACCGCTTGTTGTTTTCACAGGGCAGGTTGCACGAAGCGTGATTGGAACTGATGCCTTCCAAGAGGCTGATATTGTTGCCATCACTACTCCTATTACCAAACATAATTACCAGGTGCAGTCGATTTCTGATTTACCAAGAATCGTCAAAGAGGCCTTTCATATTGCCTCTACTGGCCGGCCAGGTCCAGTCGTAGTGGATATCCCGAAAGATATTTCGTCCGGTGTTACGGATGTGACTCAAGAAGAAGTTGAAATTGATTTACCAGGCTACCAGCCAACAACAAAGCCGAATCCATTACAAATTAAAAAATTGGCTGCTGCCCTATCAAAAGCGAAGAAACCAATTGTCCTTGCTGGCGCAGGTGTCCTTCACGGGAAAGCTTCAGATGAATTAACAGCTTTTGCAACGAAACACAATCTGCCAGTCGTAACTACTCTGCTTGGTCTTGGAAGTTTTCCTGCCGACAACCCTCTGTCATTGGGAATGGGCGGAATGCACGGAACCTATGCAGCAAATATGGCTCTGTATGAATGTGATTTGCTCATCAACTTCGGTGCACGCTTTGATGACAGACTTACCGGGAACCTAACGCACTTTGCACCAAATGCAAAAGTTGCTCATATCGACATTGATCCTGCAGAAATCGGAAAGAATATTCAAACACAAATTCCGATTGTGTCTGATTCAAAAGAGGCATTAAGCGAACTGTTAGCAGAAGCAACTGAGTCACCAGAAATTGAAGAATGGCTGGAAATACTTGCAAAGTATAAAGCGGAATATCCACTTTGGTATAAACATGATCCAAAAGGAATGTGTCCGCAATGGCTCATCGAAGCTGTTCATAAAGTGACAAATGGCGAAGCGATTGTTTCTACGGATGTCGGCCAGCATCAAATGTGGGCTGCTCAGTTCTATACATTCAATCAACCGCATCGCTGGATTACTTCCGGCGGACTTGGAACAATGGGCTTTGGCTTCCCTGCTGCAATTGGTGCACAGCTGGCAGCACCAGAAAGCACGGTAGTTGCCATTGTTGGAGACGGCGGTTTCCAAATGACGCTTCAGGAATTATCAGTCATTCAAGAAAGAAACCTGCCGGTCAAAATTATCATTGTCAATAACGGTGCCCTTGGAATGGTTCGTCAGTGGCAGGAATTGCTCTACGATAACCGTATTTCTGAGTCACTGATTCCAGTTCAGCCGGATTTTGTAAAGCTTGCTGAGAGCTATTCCATCCGTGGAATAAGAATTGATACCCAGGAAGAACTTATTGCTGCTCTACCAGAAGTATTCGCTTATGATGGTCCTGTCCTTCTTGATTGCCGAGTTTTACAGGAGGAAAAGGTCTTTCCAATGATTGCTCCAGGCAAAGGAATACACGAAATGATTGGGGTGAAACCATGAAACGCATTATAACGGCAACGGTTCAAGATCGCAGCGGCGTACTCAACCGTGTTACTGGCCTTTTACTAAGACGTCAATTCAACATTGAAAGTGTCTCGGTTGGAAAAACGGAAATCGAAGGAATCTCAAAAATGACCCTTGTGGTCGAAATTGAAGATGAACAGCGTCTCGAACAGGTGACAAAGCAATTAAACAAACAAATTGATGTCATAAAAGTTTCCGATATTACCGATAAAGCCATCGTTGCACGGGAGCTGGCCTTAATCAAAGTAGCAAGCAATTCACAGCTGCGCAGTGAAATTAATGGAATCATTGATCCATTCCGTGCCGTGATTATTGATGTAAGTAAAGATAGCTTGGCAGTTCAAATTACCGGTAAGCCGGAAAAAATTGATGCATTAATTGATTTACTTCGCCCTTATGGCATTAAAGAAATTGCAAGAACCGGACTGACTGCCTTTTTACGCGGGCATCAGCCACAAGTAAACGATCTAGCAACATATTCACTATTAAAATAACTACTATATTTGGAAGGATGATATTAAATGGTAAAGGTATTATATAACGGAGATATTCAAGAAGAGGTTTTACAAGGAAAGAAAATCGCAGTAATCGGTTATGGATCACAAGGTCACGCACATGCTCTTAACTTAAAAGAAAGCGGCTTTGATGTGGTTGTTGGTTTAAGAAAAGGAAAATCATTCGATAAAGCAGTGGAAGATGGCGTTGAAGTTACCTCTGTTGCTGAAGCAACTGCTGCAGCAGATATAGTAATGGTTTTACTTCCGGACGAAATGCAGCCAAAAGTTTATGAAGAAAGCATTAAAGATAACTTACAACCTGGTAATGCCCTAGTGTTTGCCCATGGTTTCAATATTCACTTTTCACAAATCGTACCACCTGCAGATGTAGACGTATTCCTAGTAGCTCCAAAAGGACCAGGACACTTAGTTCGTCGTACTTACACTGAAGGTGCTGGCGTTCCTGGATTATTTGCTGTATACCAAGACTTCACTGGCAAAGCACGTGAAATTGCTTTAGCTTATGCAAAAGGAATCGGCTCTGCTCGTGCTGGCGTATTAGAAACTACATTCCAAGAAGAAACTGAAACAGATCTATTCGGTGAGCAAGCTGTTCTTTGCGGTGGTACTACCGCCCTTATCAAAGCTGGTTTCGAAACACTTGTAGAAGCTGGTTATCAGCCAGAAGTCGCTTACTTTGAGTGTTTACATGAATTGAAATTAATCGTTGACCTTCTATATGAAGGAGGACTTGAAAACATGCGTTACTCTATCTCTGACACAGCTCAATGGGGAGATTTCGTATCAGGTCCACGCGTTGTCAACGAAGATACAAAAGCTCGTATGAAAGAAGTATTAAAAGATATCCAAACTGGTAAATTTGCTCAGGGCTGGATCATTGAGAACCAAACAAACCGCCCACAATTTAATGCAATTAATCGTGCAGAAAACAATCATCAAATCGAAAAAGTTGGTCGCGAGCTTCGTGCATTAATGCCATTTATTAAAAATAAACCTGTAAATGAGAAAAAGGAAGTGGTGGTAAATGGTTCACGTTAACATCTTTGACACCACACTACGTGATGGCGAACAGTCCCCTGGTGTGAATTTAAACCAGCTTGAAAAGTTAGAGATCGCCAGACAGCTAGAACGGTTTGGCGTTGATATTATGGAGGCCGGTTTTCCGGCTTCCTCACAAGGTGATTTCGAAGCCGTAAGAGCCATTGCCAGAACTATTAAAAACTCTTCTGTTACAGGCTTGGCACGGGCAGTGAAATCGGACATTGACATTGCGTGGGATGCTCTAAAAGATGCAGCAGAACCAAGATTGCATGTTTTCCTAGCTACCTCCCCTATCCATATGCAATACAAACTAATGAAAACACCTGAGGAAGTTGTGCAAACAGCAGTTGACATGGTGTCATATGCGAAAAAAAGATTCCCGCATATCGAATGGTCAGCTGAAGATGCTTCCCGTTCGGACCTTGATTTTCTAGTGAAAATCATTACAAAAGTGATTGATGCCGGTGCTACAGTGATCAATCTTCCAGATACAGTAGGTTATACAACACCCGAAGAATACGGCCGCATGTTCCGCTATATTCGCGAAAATGTGCCAAATATTCATAAAGCAGCATTATCCTGTCACTGCCACGATGACTTGGGGATGGCCGTTGCAAACTCCATCGCAGCCATTGAAAACGGGGTTACTCAAGTTGAAGGTACCATCAACGGAATTGGGGAACGTGCCGGAAACGCTGCATTAGAAGAGATTGCGGTTGCCTTAAATATTCGTGCTGATCGGTATCCTTACACAACCAACTTGGTTTTAAAGGAAATTAAGCGTACAAGTGACTTGGTAAGCCGCTTCACAGGGATGAAGGTCCCTGCTAATAAAGCAGTTGTCGGGAAAAATGCTTTTGCCCATGAATCAGGAATTCATCAGGATGGCGTCTTAAAAAATGCTCAAACCTATGAAATTATTACTCCTGAATTAGTCGGGGTTCAATCGAATGACCTTGTTCTTGGAAAGCACTCTGGCCGCCATGCGTTTAAAGACAAAATTGAGCAAATGGGCTTTGAGCTTTCACAAGAAAAGCTGAACGAAGCATTCCAATCCTTTAAACAATTAACAGATAAGAAAAAAGAAGTAACAGATGAAGATTTATATACAATTTTACTAGATATTCAAACTGCTTCTGTCGATGTGAAAAAATATGAACTTGTTGCTTTCCAAGTTCAGAGTGGTTCCGGTAACCTTCCTACCGCTACAGTTGCCCTTACAACTCCTGATGGAGACCGGGTAGAAACAGCTCGTACCGGCAGCGGAAGTGTCGAAGCATTATATAACACGCTTGAAGCATTAATTGAAGAAAAAATTCATTTAACTGATTTTAACTTGAGCTCTGTCGGCAAAGGTCGGGATGCTCTAGCTGAAGTACATGTAAAAATGACCGTTAACGGTACACCTGTCAGTGGACGCGGTTCTGCCCAGGATGTTTTAGAAGCAGCAGGCAAAGCCTTTTTAAACGCAGTAAACCGAGTATTCTTTAACCAACAAATGACCTTAAAGGAACCAGCAAACGCATAGAAGCCAGGCAGAAAAGCTTAGGCGCCCGTAAGAGACGCTTACGTGTATTACTCTTTTAGAGTCAAAATTAAATGAGGAGGTTGCTCTTAATGAATAAACGAATTGTATTGCTTCCAGGTGATGGAATCGGTAAAGAAGTTGTTGAATCTGCAAAAGATGTATTAAGTGCCATTGCTGAAGAATTTAACCATTCTTTCAGCTTCGAAAGCCATGATATTGGAGGAGCAGCCATTGATTTGCATGGAACTCCCCTGCCACAATCCACCGTTGATGCTTGTATGCAAGCCGATGCTGTTTTATTAGGAGCAGTTGGCGGTCCAAAATGGGACCAAAACCCTTCTCATTTACGGCCTGAAAGAGGATTGCTGGGAATTCGAAAGGCACTTGATTTATATGCAAACTTAAGACCAATCACAGGATTTAAAAATCTTCTGCATGCCTCCCCTCTTAAAGAAGAAGTCGTTGCAGGCAGTGACCTTTTAATCGTTCGTGAATTGACTGGCGGTCTGTATTTTGGAACACCTAGCGAACGCCGGGATGGAGGCGAATCGGTTGTTGACACGCTAGCCTATTCTCGAAAAGAAATTGAGAGAATTGTAGATAAAGCCTTCCAAGCTGCACAGCAGCGCCGCGGGCATCTAACTTCTGTCGATAAAGCAAATGTTCTTGAATCAAGTAAACTATGGCGCGAAATCGTTGAAGAGAAAAAAGCCCAATATCCGGATGTTGTCGTTGAGCATGCCCTAGTGGATTCAACAGCGATGAAGTTAATTACCAATCCAACTCAATTTGACGTTATCGTCACTGAGAATATGTTTGGCGATATTTTAAGCGATGAAGCATCGGTATTAACCGGCTCACTTGGAATGCTCCCTTCTGCAAGCCTGCGTGAAGATGGTGTTGGTTTATATGAACCGGTTCACGGATCGGCACCAGACATTGCCGGTAAAGGTGTAGCCAATCCGCTAGCAGCCATTTTATCCGCTGCCATGTTACTCCGTTATTCCTTCGGCTTAGAGGATGAAGCAAAATTAATTGAAGAGGCTGTTCAATCTGTTCTTGATGCTGGTTACCATACTGCTGATTTACAAATCAGTGAAGGTCGCCTTGTCGGAACATTGGAAATGTCGAAGCTAATTGTTGATTTTATTAAATCTCAAAATGCTTCAAAATGTATCATGAGCTGCTACGTATAAGAAAAGCGGAAGCGCCTGTTTAGCGCACGACAGGACTGGAGCGAGTCGACTGAGATAAAGGAAACACGAAGAGCGTTAACGATTCGATGTTGACTTATCTTAGGGAGGCGAGTGAAGTACACTAGTCGCTAGGCGCTGAAGCTGGACAATTCTCAAAGACAAATGATTAATCCTAATAATTTAAAAAAGTTATGGGTTTGGACGCGCTTTTTGCGGCCGAACCCATATTTTTAAAAATTAGTATTTAGTGAACCTAAAAATATTAGAACGTGAGGAAGGGAATTATGCAAAAGCCTAAAAATATAATTCAAAAAATTTGGGAACAGCATGTAGTACATCAGGAAGATGGCAAACCTGATTTATTGTATATTGATTTGCACCTTGTTCACGAAGTAACTTCTCCTCAAGCATTTGAGGGATTACGAATGAACGGCCGCAAAGTCCGCCGCCCTGATCTAACCTATGCGACCATGGACCACAACGTCCCAACTCAAAATCGTGAAGTAATCAAGGACCCAATCTCCAAAACCCAAATGGATACTTTAGTGAAAAACTGTGAAGAATTTGGTGTTACCCTTGCTGGCATCAATCATCCAGATAACGGAATTGTCCACGTTATTGGCCCGGAACTCGGCTTAACACAGCCTGGTAAAACCATTGTTTGCGGCGACAGCCATACTTCTACTCATGGTGCCTTCGGTGCTTTGGCATTTGGAATCGGAACAAGTGAGGTTGAACATGTTTTAGCAACTCAAACGCTTTGGCAGGCACCTCCTAAAACCTTAAATGTTAAAGTAAATGGCAAGCTTGGCACTGGCGTAACGGCAAAGGATTTGATTCTTGCCATCATCGGTAAGTTTGGGGTTCAGTTTGGTACAGGCTATGTAATGGAATATACAGGTGAAGCGATTCGCAATCTTTCCATGGAAGAGCGGATGACCGTATGTAATATGTCCATTGAAGCTGGTGCAAGAGCAGGATTAATTACTCCGGATGAAACCACTTTTGAATATTTACGCGGCAGACGCCATGTTCCACAAGGTGAAGAATTTGAAAAAGCTGTTGAAAGATGGAGCGCTCTTGCTAGTGACGAAGGGGCTACTTACGATTCAGTTGTTGAAATTGACGCCGCAGAAGTAGAACCACAAGTAACCTGGGGAACAAACCCAGGCATGTGCCTTCCAATTACTGCTTCTGTTCCAAATCCGGATAATGCTGAAAAAGCAAGTGAAAAAGATGAAATCAAACGTGCACTTGAATATATGGGCCTTGAAGCTGGCCAATCCATTTCAAGCATTGAAATTGACCATGTCTTCATCGGTTCTTGTACCAATTCTCGATTAAGCGATTTACGTAAGGCAGCTGAAGTCGTTCGCGGCCATAAAGTAAAGCCTTCTGTAAAAGCGATTGTTGTACCAGGTTCCTTCAGTGTTAAACTTGCTGCTGAAAAAGAAGGAATTGATCAAGTCTTTATCGAAGCAGGTTTTGAATGGCGTGAAGCTGGCTGCAGTATGTGTCTTGCCATGAACGACGATATCGTTCCTTCAGGCGGACGCTGTGCTTCCACCTCTAACCGGAATTTTGAAGGCCGTCAAGGAAACGGGGCACGTACTCATCTTGTCAGCCCTGAAATGGCAGCTGCCGCAGCAGTTGCTGGGCATTTCGTCGATGTCCGTCAATTTACTGCCCAGGAGGTTGGTTAATCAATGGAACCGTTACGCATTCATACAGGCCCTGTTTGTCCATTAAACCGGACAAATGTGGATACAGACCAAATTATTCCGAAGCAATTTCTTAAGCGTATTGAGCGCAGCGGCTTCGGCCAATTCCTTTTTTATCACTGGCGTTTTGATGACGAAGGAAAGTTAAGAGAAGATTTCATTTTAAATAAACCTCAATATCAAGGTGCATCTATCTTGGTTGCCGGTGATAACTTTGGCTGCGGATCTTCCCGTGAACATGCCCCGTGGGCTGTTCAGGACTTCGGTTTTAAGGTCATCATTGCCCCAAGCTATGCTGATATTTTTAAAAACAACTGTGTCAAAAATGGTATTCTTGCTATTGTAGCTAGTGAGGAACAAGTACAAACTCTTATGAAAAAGGCAGAAACCGAAGGGTATTCATTAACAGTGGATCTAGAAAAGCAAGTGGTTTCTGATAACGAAGGATTTGAAATCAATTTCGATATCGCTCCATACCCTAAGCAAATGCTGCTAAATGGCTGGGACGAAATCGGTGTAACATTAAGCTATGGGGAACAAATTAACAAATATGAGGCTGCAAATAGATAGCTAATACAAATTGCCCCTGGAATTGGGGCAATTTTTTCTATTTTTTGTTGCATTTTTATTAGCCATTTAAGTTTTTTCTGCGTTACTCCCTTTTTTATCTGCGATAAGTTCGTGTTTATCTGCGATAATTGACAATTTATCAGCGATGGGGTTTTTCGATTAAAATTCAGGTAATTGATCCAAGTTATTTTCCTTAATTCCATCTGGCTCGCTTCTAATAATATCCCGGCCATACTTATGGAAAACATCGATATGTGCGATCCTCCCTCCTTTGGCATCCTCTAATGCGGTGATGTAATCCAATTCCCGGCCACTGCTAGTTTTAAACGCAATAATATCACCATCATCATTTTTACGAACGGCAACAAATTCCTCTTTTCCCTCCGGATTACTCTTCCCAGCTTCCATTTGTGCCTGGTGCTCACCTTGTTGTTTATATTCCTTATAAATCTTATCAAAATCCTGCTGTTCCATTCTTTCCACCTCCGAACATACGTTTAGTATTTTTCCTTTTTAAAAAATTATCCATTCAGGTTGAATTAAAAACACCCTCCACTTACCTGTGAAGGGCTACTTTTTATCTAAACTTTAAATTATAAAAAACTTTTTCTCCTAATTGGTTAAAGTCATCGTCCGATGGACCATCTACCAATATTTGAACAGATTTAATTACATCGAGATTACTTTTATGAGCACAATTTTACCACTTGACAGTTTTACCTTATAATAAAAACACTAAATAAAGAGCATCAGACAAAATAACAAGTAATCTATCCACCCCAGACGGACAATTTAACCTTTTTGTCCACAAACGGTGCCTGTCACTCTATGAAATATGGAGGTGAATTAAAGTTGTTTTATTTAGAGAAAAAACATGACCCGAGAAAGAATGCAGAACTTCTCACTCAACTGAACGGCAGTCAGGTCGATTTGAAAACAGCTCTACGTGAAACGGAGGAGCTTTTCCAGCAGTGCATAGAAAAAAAGCTCTATCCTGTCCCCCATGGACTAAAAAAGCAAGCTTATTTAGAGAAAATCCTATCAGGATCGTTTCACCCCCTGTCTACCGTCACAGAGCTCGGAGCTCCTTCAAAAACAATGATGGATGCAAAAGGAAATGTTTATCCTGAATGGAAAGAGAAGCTTGATCATGAGCACAACAACCTATTAAGTCATCTTACTAAGGTAGTAAATGTGGCCGATTTTGGGGCAATCGGGGACGGTCGTACCGACAACACTGCTGCTTTTATAAAAGCGATTGGAAATGGCCGAGTTAAGGTTCATATACCGGAAGGGATTTATATTACGAAAGGAATTCGCCTGCCTTCCTGGATCTTTCTTATTGGGGACGGAAAAGGGAAAACAATTATCAAATTGCACGGAGACGCACCAAAAGGGACTAGACTTATAACAAACGCCAACCATTGGCGCGGCAATCACCATCTTTTTGTTAAAAGCATGACATTAGACTGGAATGTTGAAAGGCTCGGTGACGTTCCGAAGACTGCCACTTGGGGAACCCATTCCAGCTGCTTAACCTATGCGAATGTTACCTATGGTTGGGTTCAAGATGTCGAAGCAATCAATCCCGGTCTCCATTGTTTTGATATTACCTCCCCCCTGTACAATTATGCTGGGGATGGCTATCGGGCCAAGGGCGGAAGCTGTTATGTCTGGTTGGACAACCTGAATGGCTATGGTTTCGGAGACGACGGGATTACCACACATCACAGCGAAAAGATTCTTATTTCTTATTCTCATATGTGTGATCCAAGCGGACGGGCACATGAAAAAGGATTTTCAAATTCCAATGGTATCGAAATCGATGATGGCTCCAGAGACGTTATGCTAGTCAATAATTCTACGGCTAGATGCTTCGGTGGGGTTGAATGTAAAGCACATGAGAATTCCTCCGCCGCCGCGAACGTGCAAATTATCGGCCATCTTTCCGTTAACGATAACCGTTCTTTTAACTTTCGGCATATCGGCCATCATAAAAGTACGGATCACGAGTCGAAAACGGCCTTTAATCTTTTGGCAACCAATCTTGCCGCAATAGCGCCCGTTTATTCAGATTTGTACAAGGACTCAACGCCTCGTGGTATGGTCGTATCGGGATATAAAAATGTCGTGATTAATCACTTTACCGTGATCGGGGACCCTGATTATGACTTCAATGGAAATCCAGTCATTTCCATCCAATACCGTGCGAAAAAGGTCATCTTTAATCATGTCAGCATTCGTGATTTCCATAACGCTGGAGCCAGCATTAAGGTTTTCGGCGGTGCAAATCGAGCTGATTCTGTTCAAATTCAAAATATAGTAATTAAAAATTCCGCCTCTAAAGCTGTCGAAGTTGGCTCAGGCATTCAAGATGCAACGGTTTCAAATGTGAAGGAGTATTTTGAACCATCTTTAAAAAAATAAGCGCCGTCTTAGATTCATCATCTATGGCGCTTTCCTTCTTTTTCTACCATTATTCCATCTACCATTTTTTCAGCCATCCGTCGGTATAGATTACTCATGTGGACTAGTGACGAAATCATTAAAACTTCCTCCGGATACTGTGAATCGTCTTCCTTAAAACCTTTCACTTCATCTTTTACTGCTTTTACTCGTTCCTCAATATCCTGTTCAAAATCTTCTACATTTTGTTGAGTAAGATTTAAATAGCTTGAATAAAAAGACTCTAAATCAATGTCACCCATAATAATCTTTTTGTTCATCTCATCCAGTGTGGCCTTAATATCGTTTATCGAAAGGCCCCCCTTCAGCTGATAGATCAAACTGATTAATATGAGATGCTCTTTGGAGTATTTTTTATTTTGGATAGGAAAAATAAGCTTCCCTTTTGCATAGTTATTAATCATTGTTTTCGTCAAAACCTTGTCATCTTCATTCCGTTTCGACTGGCCAAATTTTTTTTCAAATATTTGAATCACTTGATCCATATACAAATCAATCTTCGGAATTTCGTCTAAAGTCAGGTTCGCCTCTAGGCCAAGCTGCTCCATTATCTGTTTAATTTTTTCCATTGAAAAAACCCCGTTCTTAACAATTTCTAATTCAATTATACCTAAACGAATAAATATTGACTAGTTAATGTTTTATCGGTATGATTATATGTAGTTATTAAAACCACATGATATGTTGGGAGGATTTAAAAATGTATCAATATGTTCGTGAACCCATCAATGGTTTTACCCATTTAGCCGGTGCCATTTTATCGTTTATCGGCCTGCTGGCAATGGTCATCAAGGCATCCATGACCAGTCCATCACCACTTACCATAACTGCGGTCATTATTTTTGGAGTCAGTATGATATTACTGTATTCGGCATCCGCTACCTATCACATGGTTATTGCCCGTGATAAAGTTATAGCCTTTTTAAGAAGACTTGATCATTCGATGATTTTTGTGTTAATCGCAGGTACATACACACCTTTTTGTTTTATTAGTTTAAATGGAAAAATTGGCTGGATTCTTTTTTCAATTATTGGTGCTGTGGCGATTTGCGGAGTTGTTTTTAAAATGGTTTGGTTTACATGCCCTCGGTGGATTTCAACCGCCCTCTATATCGCGATGGGCTGGATGATTGTTTTTGTTTTCTCTCCCCTTGCAGGTAGTTTAAACCCGTTCGGATTGTTATTATTGATTGCTGGCGGCATTTTTTATACAATTGGCGGTGTAATTTACGGGGCAAAACCGAAATTTTTAGAGTTGAAGCATATGGGATTTCATGAGATTTTTCATATTTTCATCTTATTCGGAAGCCTAGCCCATTTCTTATGTGTTTACTTATATGTCATTTAAAAAAATCGGCTTGGGAAGTCCCCAGGCCGATTTTTATAATCTGCGTTGTAATTCTTCTTGTAAAACGATCGCATGGTTATAGATGGGATCCTTGGCACCATATAATAGCGTTACCCGGCCATTTGAGGCTAACTCAAGAATGTGGTCAACCCCTTTTACCTTTTCTGCATCGTTCCGGAGCTCTTCCACATATTTTTCGGTGAACTTCTCAAACAGCTCAGGTTTATGGCAAAACCATTTTCGAAGTTCACTGCTCGGCGCTACATCTTTCAGCCACTCATCAAGTTTCGCCGATTCCTTTGAGATTCCTCTTGGCCAAAGCCTGTCAATTAAAATCCGGTATCCATCCATTTCGTCGTACGGGTCGTAAATTCGTTTTAAGAAAATTTCAGCCATATTCTTTTACCTTCCTTGCTAGGAGTTTACAATCTAACCCAATTATATAATTCATCAAGCCACAAGGGAAATTCTCCTATGAATCTACTGCTTCCATATATATATAAGGATTCTATTCACTATCAATAAACATCCAAATATCCAAGCAATCTCTGTTTTTCCAACTGCACCAAATAATAGAACAGGCAGGCCGAACACAATGATTTCCAGAACCAAGTGAAGTGGTGCAGATAATTGTATTGCCGCTTTTGGAGCACCCATTGCCCCCCAAATAACCGCCATAATCAAGGGTGCGCCAATTGCTAGAACCCATTGCACAGGACCATTTCCAGTTTTATACCCCCAGTAGCCCATGAAAAAAAGTGAGACAAGTTCCAATAAAAATCTCAGCATTAAATTGATTGACTTCAATATGGCAAGCAAACTCATATAATCGGCCTCCTTCTTATTAATCACAACCCCAAAACTAATCATGATAATAATATAACTAATATAACTAGTTAACAAAAGTGAAAAATCCAAATTTTACATAATTTTTTCTTAGTTGGTTTTCCATAAATATAAAAAAGTACCAGCCCATTTAAAGCTGGTACCGCAATCTCTATAATTGGTTGGAAACCATCATTGATTTTTTGGTTTCCCGACGTACAACCGGTGCTACCTTCGTTGCTAAAAGCTCGATGCTTTCAGCCACTTTCTTGAATGGAATACCGCCAATATCCATTTGTGCAATATAGCGTTGATGTCCAAAAAGTTCATATTGAGACAGAATTTTTTCGATAATCTGCTGTGGGCTTCCGACAAAAAGTGCTGTATCCGGTCCAGAAAGCTGATCAAATTCAGCTCTTGACATTTTTTCTCTTCCCTGCTCACGGCTGAAAAATTCCCGGTAATTTGCATAATAAGGATAATAGTCGTCTTTTGCCTGCTGGGTTGTTTCTCCAATAAATGCATGTCCTGTGACGGCCACCTTCAAATCTTCCAGTGTATGCCCCGACTCCATCGCTGTCTGTCGATACACATCTACTAGTGGTTTAAAACGTTTCGGATCACCGCCAAGAATCGCCATGGTAAGTCCTGTTCCAAATTTACCGGCACGTTCTGCGCTTTCCGGAGAACCACCTACCCCAACCCAAAAGGGAATCCTTTTCTGAAATGGCCGCGGTGCAATTTCAGCTTCGACCAACGGCGTACGAAATTGACCGTTCCAAGTCACTTTTTCATTCGCATTCAATTTTAAAAATAAATCGATGTGCTCTTCAAATAACCCGTCATAATCATCCAAATCATACCCGAACAACGAAAAAGATTCTATAAAAGCCCCTCGCCCGGCAATGACTTCTGCCCTGCCAGCCGACACAAGATCCAGCGTCGCAAAATCTTCATATAAACGTACAGGGTCCACTGTCCCTAATACAGTTGTCGTACTGGCCAGTTTAATTCTCCTTGTAACTTGTGAAATGGCAGACAATACAACTGGGGGCGCCGATACTGCATAGTCCAAACGATGATGTTCACCAACCCCAAATACATCAAGCCCGGCTTCGTCAGCCAATTTTGCTGCTTCAATTATTTCTTTCAATCGCTCACTTGGACAGATTGTCTTCCTTGTTTGGGGATTCGGGACTAAATCACCTAATGTGTAAATACCAATTTCCATTCCATAATGTTCCTCTGTCAAATTAACATCATCCCCCTTCATATCGCTAATAAACTTTATTATTCGTATGCATACCTAAATCAATCCTCATCCTTTATATCAAGGTCTTCTGGAATCGGTTCGTTCAGGATTTCTTCCACTAATTGTTTGTATTTTTCCATTTGTCTCAAATGGGTGGTGAATTGCTCTTTATAAATTAAGTACTCATTTCCGTCAAAAAGGGCGCGAATTTTTCGCTGTTGTATCAATTTTTCAACGTTTGCCTCTGGTATCGATAAATATTCCGCTGTTTCTTTAACCGTTAAATACACTTTCATTCATTCCTTTATTAAATTAAGATGGTTCACCACTCGGCCGAGCCGCCCTTTTGTAGTGACTGCTTGTGATAGGGAATTAAGAATCGCTTCCTCACATGCTTCGGCAGCACCAGTAAAAAACTGATTCATAATGGGGTGGTCTTCACGCAGCTGAGAACGTGTTTCCAGTAGCTCCTCGGTAAAATGAGGAATTCTATGTGCTGTCGAAAAAGCAATGACAATATCCCCGCTCCCATGGCTGAAATGACTTCCAATCCGGCCAAGGCCAATACCACATCGCTTTGCCGCACGTGTAAGCTGCCTGTCACTTAACGGGGCATCGGTAGCAAGGACAATGATAATCGAGCCGTCTGCCGTTTCCGAAAGTGCCTCTCCTTCTGAAAAATAGCGCTGCCATTGAAACTCTTCTTTTTTCCCAAAATTACTGAGTACAAGACAGCCGATCGTATACTCTTCAATTTTTCGTGAAGAAGAACCTATTCCGCCTTTATATCCGAAACAGACCATTCCCTTTCCCGCTCCGACTGCCCCTTCCGCTGCCTGCTCGCCGGTGGCTTTTTGAATTGCCTCCACCGCATGCTCTGGTTTCACCGGAAACAGCCGAATCGAATTTAAGTAACTGTCATTGCATTCACCTACAACGACATTAATGGTTCCCGTAGTCTCTCCAATTTCCGGATTGGCATCAAGCATATATTGTAATGTCCCCTGGGCAACCGCCTGTACTGCAAAGGTATTTGTTAATAGGATGGGCGATTCAAGGACTCCAAGTTCATTCACTTGGACAAGTCCTGTCGTCTTTCCAAATCCATTAAGAACATAACTGGCACCCGTGACTTTTTCCCGAAACAAGTTTCCGTTATGCGGTAAAATAGCCGTAACCCCTGTGCAGGCATACTCATTTCCCGATGCATCCAGGGGGGAATCCAATGTTACATGACCAACCATAACCCCTGCCACATCAGTAATACAGTTCTTTTCACCTATTGGCAGTTTCCCAATGGTTATCCCTCTTTCCCTTATTTTCATCGTCCGAATCCCGGCCGCTTGTCAAGGAAGTTTTGGCCCGCAAAGCCTCTAACCTCTTCCTCTGAATAATGTTTTAATAATTCATTGATCAGATTTTGACTTTTTGAAGCATCTTCCAAATCCGTGATAAATTCAGCAATACCATCAAAATCTGAACCCAGCCCAATTTGTTTTACCCCGCCTAATGAACAAAAATGGTCAATATGTTTAATCAGGTCTGCAATCGTTGCCTCACCTTCCTCTTTTACAAAAGGAGGATTATAAACCACATGAATTAAGCCACCCTTTTTAAACATTTCCACTGCCATTACATCAGTTAAATTGCGGCGGTGATTACAAAGCGTTCGTGAATTGGAATGGCTGGCAATTGGATATTTGGCAATCTCCATGACATCCCAAAACGCCTTGTCACAGAGATGGGAAACGTCTGTAAGGATTTTATGCTCATTATGAAATTTCACGATTTTTTTACCAAAGTGGGTAAGGCCCGCGCCACGCGGTTCCCCTGCTCCATCCGCGGCAAGGTTTGCGTTGTTCCATGTAAGACCAACCGAACGGACTCCAAGTTGATAAAGAATATTCAACTTCGCTAAGTCATTGCCAATCGCGTCAACACCTTCTAATGTCAACATCGCACCAATTTGGCCAAGCTTAAGATTATCAAAGTCAGACCAATCCCGAATTTGGACCATGTCCGGATTTTTATCAAGTACTTCTTTATAAAAATAATCCACTTGCTGAATGGCTTCCTGGAATTTTTGATCGGATGGAATCTCCGGTTCGATAAAAATGGCAAAACATTGTACTTTTACTTTCCCTTTATGTAATCGTGCTTTATTTGTCTCTAGTTCAGGGGCATCGGCAAAGCGCAATCTCCCCTTTCCTTCTGAAAGCTTAAGTAAGGCATCACAATGCAGATCGATGATATTCATTTTTTAATACTCCTTTAAAACTGAAATTAGATACACTCATTATACTTCTCTTCCACATAAAATACAGGTGCCCCGATTGAGGAGTAAAAATATTTGCATTTATCCATACTAAATGACATCCTAGTAAGAAAAGAACTATGTACAGGAGAGTAATATGATTGAAATTAAGACTTCATCTATCAGTGCAGGAGAATTTAATCGGGGAGTATTTGCGACCTGTGATATCAAAAAAGGGGAATTGATTCATGAGGCCCCAGTCATTTCCTATCCGAATGAGGAACATGAACACATCGAAAAGACGCTTCTTGCAGATTATGCATTTGAGTATGGAATAAACCACTCAGCCATTCTTTTAGGATATGGGATGCTGTTTAACCATTCCTACACACCAAATGCGCGGTATGAAATTAACTTTGATAATCACACATTTGACTTCTATGCCTATAAAGATATTAAGGCTGGAGAAGAAATCTTCATCAACTATAATGGCGATGTCGATATCGATGATCCTCTGTGGTTTGATAAAGAATAAAAAGAAATCCTCTCACAAAAACTTGAGAGGATTTCTTTTTATCACCTAATTCATATTTACACCAGCACTCTTTTTTTCCCGAAAAACGACATGTTCTAAAATAAGACATAAAATTAAACCATCGAGTAATCCATTGGCCATGATGTTGCGGAGCCAGGGCATAACGGTTTCAAAGCTATTAGTCGGCACAAACATCATGCCGATGCCGACCATTAACGAAAGTCCAATCACTAACAAATTTCTTGATGATGGAACTTGTTCCATTAGGTCGCGGATTCCAAAGCCCATTATTTGTGAAAAAAGAATAAATAAGGATGTATAGGCTACCTCAATTGGCAGCGTTGAAAAAAACTCACTTATATATGGAAAAAAGCTAGAAACCATAATTAAAATAGCCCCACCCACTATGGGCATTCTCGCTTTAATTCCCGTAGTGCTGATAAAGCCTGCAGAAATGGATAATGGTACAACCCCTACAACAGAGAAGATTCCTGAAAGAAATAAATTGACTCCATTGCCGAAAATTCCTTTTGAATACTCTTGCGGCTGAATTTCCCTCTCCGTTGCAATTCCAACCACCAAGATACTCGCGATTACGTTAGAAATTAAAATAATAGCCGTAATAATCGACGTTAGGACAATCCCAAAATCAAATTGTGGAGCTCCCCAGCTGAATAGATTGGGGAAGGTAAACCAACTCGACGTTTCATACATTTTATTAGGATGGGTTAATCCTAAAAGGTGAAATAATACCCAGCCTATAACAATCCCAAGCAAAGGGCCCAAGCTTCTCCAAATCCCCTTCGCCTTTAAAGAGATAAGTAAAATAGCCAGGACTTCGATGATACAGACTGCCGCAATTTCCCCATTTAAATGACCAGTTTCGCTGATTCCGAGCATGCTTTTGATAAACGGGCCGCTCATTTGGCTGGCAAGCAAAATGAGATAGACACCTGTAACAATCGGAGTAAACAGATTTTTAACTTTCCCGAAGAAGGGTAAAAATCCTAAAATGGCTAAAACAATCCCGGCAATCATCAGCCCCATTTCTAATTGCTGCAACAAATGTCCTTTTTCCGACGGAGCACTCATGGCACCTAGAACAATGAACAACGCCCACCACAAACCAGCAGGCCCTTCAGCAACCTGCAGCCGATGTCCAATAAACAGCTGGACTAAAGTAGCTGCTCCGGATACAAACAACATACGCTGCATAAAGGTTGAGATTTCAGCAGGAGACATATGAAAGACTGCCCCTACGATTACCGGGATAGCAATTATATTCGTAAGCATTAAGACCGCCCATTGAATGCTTTGAATTCCTGTCAAAAATCCGCTGGCCTTTTTTAATTCACTCATTCATTTTTACTCCCTTAAATCAACTATACCGTAACAGATTTAGATTCTTGATGTTCTATCTTTCTTTCATAATATTTACTTAAAAAATGTCCATTTAACGAAGCTAAAATTTGTTGGAAGAGCATACCGACCACGACTGGAACGGCAACTGCCGCTGGAAAATAAGAGACGGCTATGACGGCTCCTGCACTAATATTCCGCATTCCACCTGTAAAGGTTAAGGTCACCACGGTATTGCGTTCACTTTTAATTAAACGTCCTAATAAAAAGGAAAATAGGTACCCAGTAAGTGCAATAAAAAAGACCACCAACGTAATATGAACCAATTTAAGATTAACGTGTCGTAAATAGGGAGCTACGACAGAACCGTTCAACATCACGACGATCCCCATACAGATTTTTGAAAAGGGAGCAAGCTTTGAACCTAGTTGATCTTTGATTCTTCCCTTTGTTAGCTGGTTTAGGAACATACCAACTAACGAAGGGATAACCACCATTCCAAATAAACCCTTCATGATACTCATGAAATCCATGTCGATTTTTTGCCCCATAAAAAGAGAAATGGAATAAGGAACAATGATTGGAGAAAGCAGTGTATCAACTAAAATGATGGATAAGGTCATCGGAATATTTCCTTTATAAATTGAAACCCAAATAAAACTTGTAACACCTGTTGGAATCACCATCGCAAGGATTAACCCGGTAATTGTAAAATTATCCCCATTAAAAGATACATGCCCTACTCCCCAAGCCCAAATCGGCATTAATACATGTAAAATACACATGGCCAAAAATACAGGGAATGGACGCGCGATAACCTCTGTTAACGATTTAAAGTTTGAACTCAGGCTTCCTGCAAAGGTCATAAAGGCAAAGATCCAAGGGACTAAATAGGAAAAATCCTTTAGTAAAACACTGAACAAAACACCTAGGATGACGCTTACAGGTGTAATTAATGGCATGATTTTTTCTAGTTGTTTATTCATTCTTTGAAGCATGAAAGGGCTCTCCTATCTATTCTTCACGCGATTTTTGATATTCCTTCCATGCCGTAAGACCACCCTCTAAAACCTTGACTTTATAATCTAAGCTGCTGAGGATTCTGGCGCACTTCGCCGCTGAATTACCAGTTGTACAGGTCACGATTATTTCCTGTTTCTTTTGAAAAGGTAATTTCCTTTCCTCTTTTGTTTCTTCCATTTCAAAAATATTTGTTTTGGGAATATTGAAGTTTTCAATTTGCGGGGCTGTTATGTGCTCAGCCTGATATTTTCCTTCAGCACGGACATCTAGAAGCAATACTTTTTCATTTCTTTTTAATCGCTCATTCAATTCTTTTGGCGTAATTTTATTCGTTGTCAATATATACACCTCCAATACAAAGGATATCACAAATTCTATTAAATTGAAGTATTTCGGTTACCAAAATATATCCAATTATTTATAGGTCCGTCTTTGCCCTACGTCTCAAGTCTTAAAAATAATTAAATCTCCGGGGCATTGTGAGAACCACCTCCCCCCTATATGATGTAATTAGAGATAAAAATTGGAAATATGGAAGGGGAAAAATATGAAAAGAATTGTGATTCTATTATTAATCATTACCGGTTTATATATTATTTTTCAACAATCATTCCGGTTCGATTGGTTTTCGGCTGGAAATCGGGAAGGTAAAGCTGCGATTTCGAATGATATTCATGTCATCAAAGTCGATGTTTCAGCAGTAAATGCTGATATTATTCCAGAGGACCGCATGGACTTAAAAGCCGTTCTCGATGGAAATGGGAATCTTACAGTAAAGGAAGACGGGGATAAAGTTGTCATCACCGTAAAAAAGAAATGGTTTGACTGGTTCGATGGAGCTCCATTTACAAAAAAAACTTTAAAAATTTTTATCCCCGAAAGTTATCAGCAAAAGATGGAAATCGATTTAGGTTCCGGTAATCTTGATTTTTCGGGAAAATCCATGAAATTAGATGAATTATCAGTCGAAATTGGGTCAGGAAATATGAATCTTGACCATCTTACTGTGAATCATTTTATTCATGATGGTGCATCCGGAAATGTTCAAATCGATACATTATCCACTAAAACCGGTTCTTTTGATCTCAGTTCAGGAAATCTTGATATTCAACACTATACGGGGAAAATAAACGCTGATGTTTCATCTGGAAGAGCAAAAGTCCAGGTAGACAAATTAACAGATTCGATTGATCTTGATTTAAGTTCCGGTATTGTTAATCTTGATCTGCCAAATGACGCAGACTTTGATTTAGACGGGGAAGTAAGCAGCGGAAATATTTCGTGTGATTTCCCTTTGAAATCCAGGGACTTGAATCGTAAAAGCATAAAAGGCACACATGGTACCGGAGAACATAAAATCAATTTATCTGTTTCCAGCGGGAACATAGATATTCATTAAGAAAGGCTCTTTTCGTAAACTTTGTTGCTATTGGACCTTAATAAGGGTCATTTACTTAAGTTTCTAGGCAATTTTCGCAAATGTTCTTACGAAAAGATGCCACGAAGCATTTAGTTATACGGGTTGATGAACTTATACGAAAACAACAATCTATGCGAAAATAGCCTTAAGAAAAAAGCGTTTAGATTTTATTAAATCCAAGCGCTTTTTAGTTTATTAGCGAATTTTTAACATTTATCGGCGAATTGGAGCAATTTATCAGCGAAACAAGACCGTATATCAGCGAATCTGTGTGAGCAGCCATCATTGAGTAACGAATGCTTTTCAAAAACTGCGCCGTCCATGATCCCTCGCCTTTGGTAAATAGGCAGGTCCTGTTTTAACCGGAATATTCCCCGCATACACTCTTGCCTCAGCAACAAATGCAAACAAGGCGGTAGCGATGGCCAAGTGGAAAACAGCCCACGGAAGTTCAAGCTTAGTGATAATGACCATGACGCCAACCAAAAGCTGAAAGAGCACCGTAAAGGAACACAGCAGCATGCGTCTTTTTATGGCTGAGCCCCATCTTTTTGAAAAAGCAAAAAAAGTCACCACGAGGATATAAAGTGCTGTCACAACAGCTAAACCTTTGTGAATCGATTGTAATGCCTCAGGAGTTGTTCCTGGGAAGAAGGATTGCCTGCAGCCCAGCCAACCACATGCCAGACCGTAGGTTTCATGCTTAATATAGGCTCCAAATCCCAATGTGAACAGAATCAGACAAGCAAGGATATTTAGATGAAAGATAATTATTTTTTGATCGTGATGTACCTGATAGAACTGCTCTTTGCCATCTAAATAAGGGTACCGCCATATCCAAATTAAACAGCCCATAAAAAGCATGGCAATTAATAAATGGATCATAATGATAATGGAAGGAAGGTCACGAATCACAACCACTGCACCGAGAAGAACCTGAACCGTGAGCAGTCCAATCATCGTAAAAGACACTAAACGAGTGATTAACCCAAGCTTTGAGCGAAGAATTTTAATAAATAGCAGTAAAGAAAGGAAGCCCAGCAATGCTCCGATTACCCGATGCAAGTATTCAATCAACGTAGCCCCTCTTAGGGACGGAACCACTTCACCATTACACATCGGCCATTCCGGTCCACACCCCATACCGGAATTCGAGGAAGCCACATCCCCTCCGAACACAATTAAAAAATAGGTAAGCAAAATCGTTATCAATGCCAAAAATCGTTTGTTCACCTTCATCCCCCTATATTTGATTATTTGAATATAGGAACAATTTACCAAAGGCTGACAACCAATTCGGTGATATGAATCACTATTTCAAGCAATTCTTAAATAAACCTTCCGACACCGTTTTACAAGATTCTTCGACCAAAATCACAAGGTAACCAAAATACCCCATCTCACATACCGTATAATGCCCTGTTTTTTCTACTATGGAAGGAGAGTTACGATGTACTACAACCCTTTTCAATACCCAATTTCCCCTCCCGTACCTGCCTATCCTGATTATTTTACGAACGAAACCGCACCAAGAACATATCCAGCAGTTGATATAAAAATATTTTCACATTCAGTGAATTCGTTTCGCCACTTAATGGAGCAAGGAAATATTTTATTGAACCGACTAGGGAATGCAAGCTTCGCACATAGATTGATGACAGCTGCCCAACAAGGAAAAAAAGCCGAGGTCGATCAAATAATTAAATCTATTGGCTTAAAAGTACCTGTTTTTACAAAATTTACTCCTTCATGGGTAATCTTTGAACTGTCTAACCCAGCTACAGCACAAACACCGATGGGCTGCTGCACCTTAATCTTCTACATGAAATGGGCAACCTAGCATATTAAATATGTAATCCTTCCTCATCAAATTACAAAAGATTAAAATTATCTCAATCTACTATTTTCCATCTAAATCAGCGAAAATTTTAAAAGCGGAGGCTTAAAAGACCCTCCGCTTTTTTCTATAATCGATATACTCTTGTTTCATATGGCTTTAACATAAAGCGTTTTAGTGGCCCGTGCTTCTTAATCTTTTCGTTATATAATAGTAGGTTTTCATATTCAAATACTATGCCAAGTGCATCCGGGATGCCCGCCGGCTCGGCAGAAAGATTCGCCATTACCATCACCCGATCTTGGACCAAGGTTCTTGTATAAGCATAAATCTGCGGGTCATCCGCCAATACCAACTCATATGTCCCATAAGTAAACACTTTATTTGTCTTTTTTAATCGAATCATTTTTTTATAAAAATTCAAGACCGAATCCGGATCCTTTTCTTGGGCTGCAACATTTATATCAGAATAATTTGGATTGACCTTCATCCACGGTGTTCCTTTCGTAAAACCGGCATGGTAATCTGCAGACCATTGCAAGGGTGTTCGTGAATTATCACGGCTTGATGCCCAAATAATTCGCATGATTTCTTCATGTGGTACCCCGGCTGCGGTTTTCAAGTGATAAAGATTTTTTGTGGCAACATCGTCGTAATCATCGATGGAATTAAATTTTACATTGGTCATTCCAATTTCCTGACCTTGATAAATAAACGGAGTGCCCTGCATCAAAAAGTACATCGCCGCAAAAGCCTTTGCACTTTCCTTCCAATATTTGCGATCATTCCCCCACGTTGAAACCACCCGGGCCTTGTCATGATTTTCGATGAATAAGGCATTCCACCCCTTGCCCTCAAGCCCTTTTTGCCACCGGGATAGGACATTTTTTAGTTCAATAATATCCAGCTCTTTTTTCAATTCTGCATCCCAAAGGTTAAGATGTTCAAATTGAAAGACCATATTGAATTTTCCTTGCTTCTCCCCAACCCAAAGCTCAATATCGTCAACGGACACACCATTTGCTTCGCCAACCGTCATAATGTCATATTTTGCAAAGGTCTTATCTTTTAATTCTTTCAGAAAAGTATGAATCCCTTTTACATTCATATGTTTATCAAAGGAGGATACATATTTAACGCCCTCCGGATTGGGTATATCCTCTAGGCCCGGTTCCTTTTTAATATGGCTGATGGCATCCACACGGAAACCGTCAATTCCTTTATTAAGCCACCACTTAATCATCTCATAGAGAGATTTCCTTACTTCTGGATTTTCCCAATTTAGATCCGGCTGTTTCCGTGAGAAAATATGTAAGAAATACTGATTGTTTTTCTTATCATACTCCCAAGCAGAGCCGCCAAAAATGCTCTCCCAGTTATTTGGTTCCTCCCCACTCTTGCCATCACGCCAAATATACCAATCCCGCTTTGGATTATCCATAGAAGAACGGGATTCAATGAACCACGGATGCTCATCACTTGTATGATTGATGACTAAATCGAGAATTAATTTCATGCCACGGCAGTGAACTTCTTGTAAAAGTTGATCAAAATCAGCCAACGTCCCGAATTCATCCATGATTTCTTGATAATCGCTAATGTCATAGCCGTTGTCATCGTTAGGGGATTTGAACATTGGACAAATCCAAATGACATCAATCCCCAACTCTCTTAAATAGTCCAGTTTTTCAACAATCCCCTGGATATCTCCAATCCCATCCCCGTTTGAGTCCATAAAACTACGGGGATAGACCTGATAGACAACCGCTTCTTTCCACCATAATTTATTCATAACATTTCTCGGCTTAACACCACTCAAAACCCCCCCCACTTTACTAAAATTCCCATTCGAGGTAGAAAACTAACATTGTTACCACTTTAATAAATTTATATAGTTATATTACAAATGTATTACACTTTTATAATAGATTATAAATATACACTCGGGGGAAAAATATGAAGAAGGTCTCATCCGTCTTTTTGGTCCTTCTGCTTTTGCGTGCTTGTTCCAACACCTAAATAGCATCATCTAAATTGGACAGTTTCTGGTAAAAGTCAGAACAACAGACAGCCGCCAACCTATTATCAGGGTCAAGTTTCATTGACGTTTCGTAGAGATTTATGGCAATACCTATATGAAAACTTAGTTTCGTAAAACCTTTTTAATCGTCTCCTGATAATTTTGGTTCTCAAGTAAGCTAATGAAAGTATTTGTTTTCATCCCGCACTCCTTTTTAAAATCTTTTAGGAATTTCCCCAGCTTAATTATCTTCTATCTTCTTGATGACCTTGCCACTATTATTATAAAAAGTGTACGTTTTCCCGGAAGGTCCCTGGCAATCCCAAGCATCGGGTTGTATATTTAGAAACCACATTTTCAAGTTTTTAGCCTCGTTAAAATAAGGAGCCAGAGACAGTAAATGTGCTTCCTTCTCGCCAATTTTAACTTTGATAATATTTGGATTTTTCGTAATCGCTGTTGCAACACAATTGAAGCTTAAATCATATTCGATATCATTTTCCTTCATAATTTTTAGGCTTTCATTATCAATTCGATAAACGGATGGATACCTCCAAAGAAAAAATTCTTTCGGAAAACGAAGCTGATAGATTTTGTTTTTACCTGCTAAAATAAGTAATTGTTTATCGGTTGGTTCAATTTTCTTAGCATTCTCTAAAAATTCTTTTGTCAGACCCGTTTGCCTGTTATCATTCACCCATGCCTGATAGGCTCTCTCTTTTGTAAAATAGCTATCTTTAAAAAACAAATCCCCAGTTTTTAAAAAATAAATGAACCAAAATAGTAAAAATGCAATCAAAATAAAAATAATAATCCGTACTGACTTCAATGATTTCTTCCTCGTATCCCTCTTTATCTTTACCCCAGTTTATCATCGAGGCATTTTTTAGAACATTTCCATTGCTCGTTTAAATTTTAAAATTATCAACAGATATATATAACACAGCTTTCGGAATTAAAAAGAGTTGCGGCAACCCCTTCTTCAACTCTGGCAACCAATGAATTTGAAGTAAACTATTTACTTGTAAATAAGTTTAAACACAAATTATTACATCGCATAAAGCTACCAGGAGGGTATTCGAACTCACATTCAGAGACAAATTGAAAGTCAAGCTTCCGACAAATTGCATTTGAAGCAGGATATCAATTGAAGGGAAAGCGTGAATGTTTTAATTGAGCTTCTTTTTAAACCCTATATGAGTTTGAGAACTATATCCTGCTGACTCATAGAACTTTACAGCGTCAACCCTATTCCTTTCTGTTACAAATATCACTTGGGAGCAACCCCTTTTGGTGGCAATTTTCTCAAGCTCGGAAATTAATGCTTTTCCTACCCCTTTGTTCCTATAATTTTTATCAACTATCATGTTTTCAAGGACTAAAAAAGGCTTGCAATCCCCATATAGTTCCTCACATATTACTCCCATAATAGAACCGATTAATTTGTTATTTTCAATGGCACTGATAAATATGTGGGAATTGTTTTTGTGAAGTTTATTAAACTGCTTATTCATGGTTTCAATACAAGATTCTTCGCCCCAAAACTGTCTATATAATTGATCAAGTTGAGATAGGTCTTCTGCAATCATTTCTCTTATAATCATTCCCTTTTCCCCCTATTACCTTCCCATTTTCAAGTGCTTCCATATTATATTAACCTTCCATAAACTGATTAAAGACAAAGAAAAATGAACTTCTGAAACAGTCCATTTGTTCATTTCTTGCTCCAGATTGTTACAAGGGCACTGCCTAAATCTTATTCGAGATTAGCTAAAAAAGCCTTCAGGGATTTGGGCTTCACCATCTTTTTAATTAAGTAATAATAAATCGTCCAATTCAGTTACTCGTTTAGAAATTTCCACATTACATTTTTGGCAAATTATTTTCATAAATAAAATCACTCCGAATAACCATACATTTGATTCAAATATTACTTCTAGACATAACATTTTATGATACTTTTAACAAGAAATAGGCTTTTAAACCAGTAACAGCCACCTAAAAGTAAGCATATTTTGTTGAAGAGAGGACACTTAGTATCTCTTAACTACACATAACTGACACAATTTCTTCGTTCAAATCTCTTGTTAAATGTCAGTTTAACCTAATTTTTAAATAAAAAGGGGAGGTAAAAATGTTCAATTTTCAAAATGAACTTCAAACTTTGGGAATGGATCATTTCCAAGTTGGTCAGTTAATTCCAATGGGTACTCAGAGTCAGGATCCGAGAATATTTGGCGCTATGCGTTGCGGTGGCATGATGTGCGGCGGTATGCGTTGCGGCGGCATGATGGGCGGCGGTATGCGTTGCGGCGGCATGATGTGCGGCGGTATGCGTTGCGGCGGCATGATGTGCGGCGGCATGATGGGCGGCGGCATGATGTGCGGCGGCATGATGTGCGGCGGAATGATGTGTGGCGGCATGATGCTTGGCGGCTTTATTTAGTTGTTTAGCTGTTTTGGAGGTTGGTAAATCTTCAACAAAAACTAATAAAACCCCCTTCCTAAAATTGAAAAGAAGTTTTATTTTTGTTATAAGGGGTACTGCCGACAATACGGATATTATACGCTAAGACATTTTTGAAAATAAAAGCCCTGATTTTTCTACGTTAAGTAGAGAAATCAGGGCTTTTTATTGCCTTCTTGTTTTCAAATTTTTTCGATTTTCAAATAATATATATTTCACTATCGCACCTGTTTGTTTAAGCGAACTTATTCACAATGTCGCATTTCTTGTAGAATGAATACAATCTCATTTATTTTTAAACCTTAAAAATGTATAACCCCATCCTAAAAATAGGAAAGGGTTAACATAAAGTTGTTTAATTATTGATAAAGGCTCTTTTCGTAAACTTTGTTGCTTTTGGACCTTTATAAGGGTCAATTACTAAGTTTCTAGGCAATTTTCGCAAATGTCCTTACGAAAAGATGCCACGAAACCTCTAGTTATACGGGTTGATGAACTTATACGAAAAACAACAATCTATGCGAAAATAGCCTTGATAAAAAACACTTCTCCGAACTTAAAACTTACAATAAAGTCGTTTAGACACTAGGTTATTTCATCATAAAGTTACTTCTGCACAATCTGAATAAGGTTGCCGCATGTATCATCGAGGACAGCCAATGTGATTTCGCCCATTACTGTCGGCTCCATAGTAAACTTCACTCCGTGTTTTATTAATCGCTTGTATTCTTCGCGAACATCAGCAACGCCAAACATTGTTGCTGGGATGCCTTCGGCAAATATCTTCTTTTGATACTCTTTAGCGGCCGGATGGTTATTCGGTTCGAGCAAAAGCTCAGTACCGTCTTGATTATCGGGAGAAACAAGGGCTATCCACCTATATTCTCCGACGGGAACGTCATGCTTTTTTACAAAGCCTAGCGTTTCTGTATAAAACTCCAATGCCTTGTCTTGATCTTGAACGAAGATACTGGTAACAATGATTTTCATAATGTTTTTGCCTCCTTTGATATTTGCGACGTATGGTACTCCGCTAACAATCTGGCTCAAAGCAGAAAAACCAATACATTCGTCAGAAGTTTTTTTAATAAAATTACTCTATCCATTCTTTTAGTAAATTTTTAAGTGGTTCCTTGTTGAATATCAGTACTCGATATTTTCCCTTTCGTTTTGATTTTACGAGCCCTGCATCTTCCAATGCAGAAAGATGTTTAGCTATGGCCTGTCGCGAAATGGAAAGGTCGTGCTTCATAATGAGACGTACCGTAAGCTCATACAACGTCAGCTCGTTGCGTTCGGATAATTCGTCTAATATAAGCCGCCGAGTAGAATCGCCAAGTGCTTTGAATATAACGTCTTTGTCCCAATTCATATATCGAGTATAAGCAACTCTACGGTTGCTTGTCAAACTCCACTCCTCCTCTCCCCAATGGATATACAAAAAATATTGTTGAAGAATAGTTAGCTCAATAACTGGAAAAATTATATGGATACTTTACCATTATCAAGCATTTTTAATGATTTTTTTATAACGTAAAAGTATGATAAAAGGGTTCAATAAATGTGGAGGTGAAAATTATGAATCCCAAATATACACCACTATTCAAGCCAATTATCATGCGCAGCGGAATTCAATTAGATAATCGTGTGGTCATGGCACCCATGACCAACTGGTCCTCAAATCCGGACGGAACGGTTTCTGATGATGAAATAAACTACTATGCACGTAGGGCAAAAGGTGTCAGTATGGTCGTTACAGCGTGCGCCAATGTCTCCGCTAACGGAAAAGGATTTCATGGTGAATTTGGAAGCGATCGTGATGACTTGATTCCAAGTTTACGCCGACTAGCTTCTGCGATTAAAGAACAAGGAGCAAAAGCAGTCCTGCAAATTTTCCATGGCGGCAGGATGTGTCCGCCAGAGTTAGTTCCAAATGGAGAAATTGTTAGTGCTAGTGCTGTTCCGGCAGAACAAAGTGCAGGATCCAATCAAGTTCCTCGCGCTTTGAATGAGACAGAAATTCAATCCATTATTCGTGATTTTGGCGAGTCTACCCGGAGAGCAATCGAAGCTGGATTTGACGGGGTTGAAATACATGGAGCTAATGGGTATTTAATTCAGCAGTTCTTTTCACCACATTCCAACCGACGTGAAGATCAGTACGGCGGCAGTTTGGAAAAAAGATTATCATTTCCAATTGCAGTTGTAGATGAAGTGAAAAAGGTAGTAGCTGAAAATAAGAAACAACCATTCCTCGTTGGATATAGATTCTCACCAGAGGAACCTGAAACACCCGGAATTACAATGGCAGATACTCTTGCCTTAATAGATGTTTTGGCAAGTAAAGAGCTTGATTACCTGCATGTTTCCTTAATGGAGTTCTGGTCAACTCCAAGGCGTGGTGTTGAAGATTCCAGATCTCGCCTTGAAATTATTCAGGAGAAAGTTGGGGAAAGTGTTCCTGTGATTGGTGTAGGCTCAATTCACACAGCAGACGATGCTTTAAAAGCGATTCAAACTGGTGTTTCAATGATTGCAATCGGACGAGAGCTTATTATTGACCCTGATTGGGTTGAAAAGGTTAGACAAGGAAAAGAGTCTGAAATTGAAACAAAACTAAAGAAAGACGCCGGGTCTCGTCTTGTTGTGCCAGATCCTCTTTGGCAAAAGATTGTCAACACACCTGGATGGTTTCCAATTGAAGATTAAAAAAGACATATAACTCCCAAATCGAAACCTACTGTTTCAATTTGGGAGTTTCTCCTTTGTACACACTTAAGTGCCCTTAATATCTGTATAGGAATGTTTTTGAATTGAACTTCTTATCTCATTAACCCCTGAATATGATAAAATTCTATTCCTCTATTGGTTATATCTAATGCAAAATCTACCAATACCGAAATCCCGGACCATTGACTCATCCCTATCTTTATAATAATATATTAATTTGAGCATTTTTAAACGTGGTTCGAAAACCTCCCACGAAAAAAAACTAAGGAGAGAGTTACGAATGAAAGTAAAAACGATTGTCGGAAACGGAATTCTAGCAGCTCTTTACATTGCCGTTTCAGCAGTTATACAGCCGTTTGGCTTCACGAATATCCAATTCCGTGTTTCGGAAATATTTAATCATCTAATTGTTTTTAATAAAAAGTATCTTTTTGGCATTATTTTAGGTGTATTTCTTACAAACCTGTTTTTTTCACCAATAGCCGCTTATGACATTATTTTTGGTGTCGGCCAATCTTTGGTTGCCTCACTAATCACCATTTTAACCTCCAAGTATATTAGAAAAATCTACCTTCGAATGGTGGTTAATACGCTTGTTTTTACCGTAACAATGTTTTTTATTGCCATCGAACTTCATCTTGCTCTTCATTTACCGTTCTTATTAACTTGGCTTACAACGGCTGTTGGAGAATTTGTCGTAATGGCAGTTGGTGCACCTATTATGTATTTTATTAATAAGCACGTGCATTTTGATGAAATTGTTTAATAAAGGCTAATTTCGCATAGATTGTTGTTTTTCGTATAAGATCATCAACCTATATAACTAAATGCTTCGTGGCATCTTTTCGTAGGAACATTTGCGAAAATTGCCTAGAAACTTAAGTATTTGACCATTATTAGGGTCCAAAAGCAACAAAGTTTACGAAATGAGCCCTAATAAAAAAATCTATCAAAAAAGGATTGGGTAATGGATCCCAATCCTTTTTCAATTCTGCCTATAGTGGAACATTCAACTGCTTTTTTTCTTCATATTGTTTTAAATCATTTCGGTAGGCTTGGATGAAATGGCTGGCATATAGGCATACCTCAAGGACAAGCAGGCTGGGAACAGCCCATATTCCAATTGTAATAATTTGTTTTTGAATCACAGATAAAACGGAAAATCCCGGAACTGTCAGGTATGTAAAAGTAAAAAACATACCAAACGTAAAAACCCTGCTCCATTGACTTAAATCATAAATCAAGATTGCCTTCTTCATACCGTAACACTTTATTCGTTTTATCAGACGATATACCTCAATCACTTCAACCACAGCAAATATAATCGCAGCACATAGCCAAATAACCATGATTCCCTGCTCACTAACAGCGTGCGATTTTATGCTGGCTAGACCTGTAATGGACAAAGCGCCATGGAGGATGCAGTTGGTGTTATTCCAGTCCTTTTCAATCGACCACGATGACGGTTTCATGAAGTATCTCTTTACAATGATAAAGGCACTGAGCAAATAAAAGCATACCCCGAGTGTAAGAAAGAGATGATCAACAGCGATAGGCACCTTTTTGTAAACTGCACTCATGACAAGCACCAAGGATTGTGTACTGACTGTCGTCAAGAGCAGGATACCGTGAACATTTTTGTTGAGCCGTTTCGAGTTTAATTCGAAAAATGCCTGAATACAAATAAGGACATAAACGAACCACAAGCCAAAATTAAAATAGGAAATAATTTTTGCAATGATCGCCCATTCGGAAAACATCTTTGCAATTAAAATTGTACAGATTGAGGTCCCCGCGACCCAGGTTCCGATTCCAAATCGATTGATGGGATTGGAATAATGGATTTCCCTAAACTTTTTGCTAAAAAACGCCATGAGGATTGAAAAAGAAAAAGAGCACCATAAAGCGAAATTGATGACACTGAGAATCTTTTCAAGTAAATGAATTCCGAAAAAATTGGAAAGTACCCCCTGGGTGATAATCCCCAATGACATAACAGCAGCCATTGTTGATGTCGGGACATATATTTTTTTTATAAGAAAAAACGCAATAAGGCCTGCGCAGAGAAGGATAAAAATAGAAAAATATAACACTATTATCACCTTAGAAAAATAATAAATTCAACTAATTGTAACATTTATAGGTTGATTTTTTAAATGATTAATGAATTCCAATTTAATATGGGGAGGGATTGGTTTGAAATATAGTCAATATGAAAAATGTGGTAATATAGATTTAGGAATTGATTTTTATTCGAATTGGAAGGGAGAGTTTGAAATTGTTGCAGCGACCTAATGAAAGTGAATATCCTGCTTATTATCAACCTTATATTCAATTAGTTCCTGAGGGTAATCTCCTGCAGGTTCTAAAAGATGAGCTCCAAAAAACGATTACACTTTTCGAAGGGATTTCCGAGGAAGACAGTTATTTCCGGTATGACGAGAAAAAATGGAGTATCAAAGAAGTGCTTTGCCATATGGCAGATACGGAGAGAATCATGAGCTACCGTCTGCTGCGTGTTGGACGCGGGGATGAGACACCTCTTGCCGGCTTTAATGAGAACGATTATGTGAATGGTTCTCAAATTGAACGGCTGCCATTGAAAAATATCCTCGAGGATTTTTTAGCAACAAGAAATGCCACCATTAGCCTGATTCAAAACATGCCGGAAACTGCGTGGGAAAATAAAGGGTTTGCCAACGACACGCCCATTACCACCCGTGCCATCGCCTACATCATCGCCGGCCACGCCATCCACCACAAAAAACTCATAACAGAAAGATACCTTTAAATCGGTGCCTGACACCGTTCGTGGACAAATGACCAAATTTGTCCACGTGGTGTGGACGTCTATTTTGCACTAATTTAATTTTTTATCAAAATTTATGTTGCGAACATTTGTTCTTGATTATATAATTTATTTATGGGCAATAATAGGATTTGTGTTTCTTCATTGATTTTGTGAGAATCAATGAACTAGTTGTTCATCTTTGCCCTAAGCAAATAAAAAAATATAAATGAACCGGGAGATGATTTATTATGTCAGTACGTTTAATTCCTTATTTAGTGATGGATGGGAATGCAAAAGAAGCAATTCAATTCTACCAAAAGGCATTGGATGCCCAAGTTCTGTTTTCTCAATCTTTCGGTGAAATGCCGGAAAATCCGGAGTTCCCTATTCCTGCGGATGCAAAGGATCGTATCTCACACGCAACAATAAAAATTGGTGATTCGGATCTAATGTTCTCTGATACGTTTCCTGGTCAGCCGCATCAAAGTGGATCACAAGTTACTATTTGTATAACAACTGATGATGCGGAAAAAGCAAAAAAATTCTTTGATGCTTTATCGGACAACGGTCAGGTGACCATGCCGCTGCAAGAAACTTTTTTTAGCCCTGCATATGGCAACGTAATCGACAAGTACGGTGTACACTTCCAAATCTTCACGGAAGGCAAACAACATTAATAAATCTTTCACCTTGTGTTTTACATAATAAAAAAGAAAACGGCCCTTCGCTATCATGCAAGAGCCGTTTTCCTATTCCTAAGCCTTCCTCAACCAAAGACTTCCCTTTATGACCTAAATGCCATTAACCCATTTTCCTCTTTGATGCTGCCGGCTGGTATTTCCTCATCGGTCCATATTCAAGGACCTCCTGTAAATAAAGGTTTCCATTTGGGCTTGTTTTTTTGAGCAATTCCATTAAGTATGTAATGTCGTCCATCGCCCTATGTGTTTGATGATTGGTGATATCGTGCGATTGTAATAGTGTAAGCAGCTTTCCATTAGGGAAACCATAGTTTTTCCATGGAACATTACGCATCGTGCAATACCATTTCAAGTCGTTAACCTCTGGATACATGCGAACCAAAAAGCTGCGGTCAAATGAGGCATTATGGGCAAGGATAGAATCCGCACGTTGAAAATAGGTTTTAATTTTTACGTCATAAAAACTTTTCCCTTGAACGGATTCATAGGGAATGCCATGCACCCTAAAAGCTCTTTCATAGTTATTCCGGGCAGTACTGGATAATGGCTCCCTCAGAAAAGAGTCTTCCTCAAGGACATTTAAAATCTCTCCGGTATCATCCCGATAAGAAAATAATTTTAAGGCAAGTTCAATCACTTCATCGGTCGCAGGTCCTAATCCAGTTGTTTCTACATCGACTAACAATCCTAATTTTTCAATATTCCGCAAACTGATCACCTTTTAATATTAATGTTACCCCTATTATAACAAAGCTTAACTCAGCTTCCTATTTCCAAAATCAGCAAGATAGAGCTGTGTGCCTTCGGTTAAAATGAAAACCTCCATCATTGTAAAAAAACACAATCCGATAAAGATAAATGAGGGCATTTAACCCAATCTTTGAACAATGTGATTACCAAAAACATACCTTAATAGTAAATACAAGGTGAAAGTCCGTGGCCCCCATATGCCACGGACAAATTTCAAATGCGAAAAGTCTAATTTTATCCATCTTTTCTGTCAAACAGAAGATGGATTATTTTTTCTTTTTTCATCTGAATGAACAAGTAATCTGAATCTCCTTCACTTCAAAAATGTTCCAAGTATGGCACTCCCCTTTATGGCAGCTGAATCGTTTTAGTATGCTCTAAATTGCGATATACCGTCTCCCTTTCCGCTGTAACAATCGTCAATTTGTTATTTCGAACCTTTTGAAGCAAGCCGATTTTTTCGGGATGGTCGCCACCATCTAAAATCACCATTTGGTTTTCTAATTTTTTCAACTGTTCTTCAAAGGTCCTCGCCAATGGAGCGCTCGCTGGCACCAGCGGAATATTTTCTTTACTTAAATTATAAGGGGTTGCATTTTCCGGATATGGGATTAGCCATTTTACATGCTGCATCGAAATAAACATTGTTTTATAGGCGGGAGAATGAAAAACAAAATAGTCATTCATAATGCTAGTTAAATAGCCATGAATGGATTTGTTGCCTGTCACATAAACCTGAACAAATCTTCCTTTTGCATTGTTTAATATTTTTCGATAGGAGATGGATTGTGCATCGATTTCAATTGGTTTTTCTGTAGGTGGACTTTGATAATAATCCTCTTCAATCGTCACTTCTTTTAATCTCTGAATATGAACTACTGGAATGTAGAGGAAGGAATGGGCTATACCATTATAAATAACAAGGATGTCCAACCCCGAATCGACGAGAACCCCGATATGAAAACAGCCTCCAGAAATTTCAATCTCAATAGTTTTTCCTAATAATTCATTAAAATCATTCATTTTGATTCTCCTTTTCTCTACACACGATTATGATTGAAGTACTCCTCCGAAAATCCAAGAAACCCAATAATAAAGAATAACTAATGTGAATATTACAGCAGGAGGAATGACAACGCCCGTGATTTTTACATACTCCCACCAAGTAATTTTTACTTTTCCTTTTCTAACGATATGCATCCACATCAGCGTAGCCAAGGTCCCCATTGGAAGAAGTAATGATCCTACATCACTGCCAATGACATTCGCAAGATAGGAAACTTTCAATGTGAGCGTGTCCAGACCCATATGGGTTAAAGTTAAGGTTCCTACCATTAACGCAGGGTGGTTATTGAAGATATTGGAGAGGACCGATAAAAGCACGCCCATCATGATACTTGCATGGAGAAGGCTGCCGGAGACAATCGGCTGCATGAATCCAATAAGCCAATCGGTTAATCCGATATTGTGAAATCCGTAAATAATACATACATACTAAACGCGAAAACGAGGATATACCACGGTGTTTTTTCAGCATATCGATGGAGAAACTTTTAAATACATCCATCTCCACTACAAAAGTGAGTATAGTCATCCAAACCATGGGTTGAAGAAACATGCCTTTCCCCTTTCAATCTCGATAGTATTTCATAATGCTTCATGAGATGACCTCCCTCCTCAATTTTAAACTCCGCTATTGTCCCACTCTTCCATCTATCCCTATTGTCAAGATGTACTTTATTTATATGTATCATGGAAAAGACAAGGTTGGGTTTTTACCCGTTTTTTCGACAAATCCGCAAGACTCTATAAACGTTTGACTAATAAAAAATGACAGGCACCGTGTGAAGTAATTCACATGGTGCCTGTCACCATTCGTGGACATTTCGTCCGATTTGTTTTTGTGGAAAGGACATTTTCACTTAAGCTTTAATCCCCCATTCCTGCCAAAAAGGCTCGAATGATGATGATTAGACTTTCATCCGCATCCAGTGCCATTTTAAAACCGCCTCTTTGTTCTAATGAAGAAAAGCCGTGGAGGATGCTGCGCAAGCCTCTTACTGCATGAATGGCGCGGTCCCCTTCCAATTCGTAAGCCTGTAGGACGCGAAGAGTAAGCTCGACGATTTTTGCTCCCTTCTTTTGGACTTCCTCGTCTTCCGGGTCCGGTGCAAGCAATGTTGCTTCATATAGCCCAGGATGTATCCTGGCAAACTGAACATACGCCTTACTTAATGCTATGACTGCTTTATCACCTGAAACACCAATGGCCGCTTGCGCCAATACTAAATAAAGCTGTCCAAGTCCATAAATGGCCAGTTCCTTCCTTAGCCCTGACAAACCATCAAAATGGTTATAGAGTGATGGCGGCCGGATGTTTAATTTTTTTGCCAGAATAGCCAATGTGACTTCAACTGATCCATGTTGATCAGCGATTTCCCCTGCCGCTTCTAAGATAGTTGTTAAATCAAGTGCTACTTTCGGTCTTGGTGACATTACTTTATGCTCCTTTTCTTACTTTTCTCTCGAAATTTCCAATTGCCTGTTTCATTGATTCTACAGGATTTACAATCATTTCTCCATGGCCGACCGCAAGGAGGGCAGGTTGAATCTCCGTTAATTTCTTCGCACTTGCCAAAGCTGTTGTTTTGCTCCACGTACCCAAGGCAGGGAAGGGAAACCATGGTTTCATATCACCCGCGACCGCGATACCCCCTCTTGTCTGAAAGGCATCGCCGGCAATTAGCGCATTGGTCCGGTTATCAAGGAAGGACATCGATCCCGGAGTGTGCCCCGGCGTCGCTATTGCCGACAATGAGCCAACCTGGTCGCCATCCGCTAATAATACATTTGCTCTCGTTTGTAAATTTTTCGGAACGCCACCTTTAATCGGTGTTTGATTTTCATGTTGATCAAGGGAACGGTCACCATTCATTAATCTGTGATCCCGCACTGAGATATAAACCGGTACTTCAGATACCTCCGCTTTGATTAAATCAAGTGCTCCAACGTGATCCTCATGGGCATGGGTTAGAACAATTTTCGTAATCGGCTTGCCGATTCGATTCGCTGCCTGAAGAATCCCCTTTGCACTAAAAGCAAGTGCTGCATCGACAAGGGTTAAGCCCTCTTCCTCCTCTACCAAATAACAATTCACCGGAAAAACTTTTGCCATGAACGTTACTTGATACAAAAACCCGTTTTTGATCATTCGCATTTTGATCATTCCTCCTTAACTAATGTTATTAGTTTTATTTTAACTAATAACATTAGTTATATCAAGAGTGTTTTGGAAAATTTTATAAAAAAACTCACTTTCAGAATTCGTTTGAAAGTGAGTTGCTGATATTTAAAAATTACTATCGCAGTAACCAATATTTTATTTAATTTTCACCTTCACATCACCTCTAATTTCACTTGGGTAAAAGGTGATTTCCAAGAATAGCGGGCTTTTTTGTTTGTTTAAGTTGGGGATGGTTACTCCGTATACGTTAACCTTGTTTTGACCATCACCATGTGAATATTGCGTACTCGAGTCTACTTTTTTACCATCTGAATCTGTTAACTCTCCAACAAAGGAATAGGGAAAACCCTCTTTTGTTTGCATCCGAAAAATAAGATCATCTCCTTCGATCTTAAAATCTTGCAAATAATCCCCTTTTGGCTGTTTTAAAATCTGCTGTTTTTTTGTTTCAACCACCAGATAAGCATCCTCTTTATCAACCGCTTGCACTTTATTGAGAACTAGATATAAATGCTTGGGTTCCCGGAAATAATTACTTTGCAAATAGATAATTCTTTCATTAGCTGAAATATTGCTTCCAGTTTGGCCGTCGACAATTTTATTAAAGGTATCTCCATTTTCATCAACAAGACGCAAATCCTTAAAATCCAGCAACTTTTTCTTGTTGTTTGGATCCATTTTTACATGGACCGTAACTCTTAAGGGATAAACAGTTGCATCGAGGAAAGTTACTTTTTGCCCCTCAATGGTAATGGTCTTGTTCAATTTGTAGATTTTCTTTGCTTGAATTTCCTTATTAAGCTGGAACTTAAGGTCAAAGGATTCTTTCAGATGGCTCCCCTTCACATTTAGAATAAGTTCAAACCTTTTTTCTTTTAAAGGTGACTGAAAAGTAAACTCAAGTTTTCCATTAGAGGAGTTCTGCCCCTTTTCAGAATAATTTGGATTACCATAGGCAATGCTTCCAATATCTAATTTCTTTCCATCCGTACCTTTAAGTTCAACTTTATCGATTATTAGCTCTTTCTTGCTTTGACGGGATTTTGTTGTGTAAAACAGGAACATCCCATTTTCATCGGCAATCATTCCATCAATTGTAAACTTCAAACCATTTTTCTCCTGTGAAACGTCGATTTTTTGATAGTAATCATTTTCTACGGCAAGCATCTTGCCTTTATCGTTGCGAATCAGGTCAACAAATTTTTCCATTCCTGGAATGGATGTAATATATTCGGCAAAGGCAGGTGAAAGACGAATGGATGTGAAAAATCCTAGAAGAAGGATGGCTGCAGTTAAAACACTGAGCAATATTTTTTTCCCACGCCGTCGTGCTTTCTTCCCTTCTTCTAATTTCGCTTTTTGAAACCCTGATAAAATCGCATCATCCAATGACGTTAACGGAATGTCTACCTGATCATACATATTTTTATAGTCAACCAGCTTTTCTTCTTCTTTTTCAAACATGGAGATTCCCGCCCTTCTCATCAAGCTTATCCCGAAGCGCCTTAAGCGCTTTGTTCATCCATGTCTTGACCGTACCTTCCGGGCACTTCATCGTTGTAGCGATGTCTTTGATTTTCATATCATTAAAGTATTTTAATGTTAAAATCTCCCGGGAACGGTCATCGAGCCCCAGCATCGCATCTTTTAACTCCATTACCTCATGATTCTCTGATATTCCTTGGATAGTTAAGATTTCATCCCCCAGTATGACTCGTTTTTTCTTTTTCAACTGGTCATTACAGTAATTGATCATGATGCGAATCAGCCATGTTTTAAAATAAGACGCTTCTCGGACGGATTGGATATTTTTATATGCCCGATAAGTAACCTCTTGAATGGCTTCTAACGCCTCTTCCTCATTCCGTAAAAACGAAAGAGCCGTTTTATAAAGATCAATTTTAAATAAATGTATAAGTTCCAAAAAAGCTTGATCATTCCCCTGAACTGCTTTTTGAACCAACAGGTCATGGTTATTCAAGACACCGCCCCCTAACACCCTGTTGTACTACATATTAGACTATCAAGTAAGGAAAAGGTTTTAGAAATTTTAAAAATTATGGTGCCTGTCACCGCTCGTGTACAAATTGCCAATTTTGTCCGTGTGTTGTGGACATTACTGGTCAGAAAAGGGGCACCACCTTAATCAGATGGTACCCCCTTCTCTTAAACTATATAAGCCTCACTTTTGAAGTTCGAAGCACTTCCAAAGTGAGGCACTAAAAGTTAAAAACTATTATCTTCATTACTTTCTCCAACAGCGTTTCTATTTTGATACCAATTTATCATCTGTGTCAGGATGGCAAAGACAAAAAAGAAATTCATCGCCTAATGCATAGGCTGTGATAAATGGAGATGTTCTGCCGCTTTAGAAAAACTTCCATGTTTCACGACCTCAGTAAAATACTGAATTTGTTTCAGTTCCATATGCTACATCCTTATCCATTCAAAATGTTTTATATTCTATGAATATTATATATTAAGCAGAATGTTGAAAAACAAGAATTCGAACGAAAAAGAAACTAAGATTGGAAGGAAGTACAAAAGAAACCGGAATTCGTTCTTCTTGGTAAGCTGTAAATACCTGCTCAAAGTCATCCCCATAAACTTTGTTATCATTTTGTCAATATTACTAATAAACTATACTTTCATACAACCCTTCTCTACCGTTCCTCTATAGGATATAGAGTACCGCTATGCTAATATATAGTGAATAAGAGAGTGTTCTGTAGGAGGATCATAATGGAAGTCACGAAAAAAGGAACAACAATTCAATCACTACAAATTGGCATGGGTATTGTGGATTTAATTGCGAAACAAGGAAAGCCGTTAAAATTTACTGATATCCAGGATTTAACACAAATTACAAAAAGTAATCTTTATAAATACTTAAATACATTCACACAATTAGGTATCCTTTATCGAAGCAAGGATACCGGAGAATATGTGTT
Organism: Bacillus sp. MUM 116; assembly: GCF_001866655.1. GTDB lineage: Bacteria > Bacillota > Bacilli > Bacillales > Cytobacillaceae > Neobacillus. Next base: position 90,218 of record NZ_MLYR01000019.1, read on the forward strand.
GGGAAGCAAGCTAATCGAATACGGAATGGCAGCCGCCGACCACGAGAATGTGGTCGAACGAATAACCCCATTTTTAAAAGAAATTAATGAGAAAAGTGCGAGTACGGTTCTATATTCCAGCTGGACCCACAATGGACCGATGGTTGTAAAAGATATTAATATAAATCGAGGTTATAATATTGGAGCTCAGATCGGAACCTTTCTCCCCATTCATTCCTCGTGTGGGAAAATATTTATGGCCTTTATGGATGAGCAAATGATCCGTGATTGGAAAGCAAAGGAATTCATGCAGATTCCTCCGGAAAAAGTTAGTCAACTTGAAGAAGAACGCTATATTATTCAGGAAAAAGAAATTTCCTTTGCAAGGGAACCATTGGTTTCATCTGTTTCCTCCGTTAGTCTTCCTGTATTTAACTATAAAAAAATACTACTGGGAGCCATAACGATTGTTGGCTTTTCTGAGATAATTCCTCACGATGAGAAACATGACCTAAGCGATTATTTAATCCAAATCAGCAAAGAAATATCCGGATGTTTCGGATATCAATCACAATTAAATTAAATTTGAAAAAAAGCGGGAATTTTCCCGCTTTTTTGCGTTATTACCCCTATTTCTCCCCTTTCCAATTAACAGAAAATAATCAATTTTTAATTTAAATATTGTCATTATTCCAATTGTTGTTTATAATCCATCAATAGGGAACATTTTTCACTATAGGTGTAGTGGTTGTTGTGTTAAATTGTTACCTTATGATTTTATAAACGCATTTAGTAAGCGTTGTCATTATATTATTTTGAAGATAGGGGGAAAAGTTTTGGAAAAAATCAATTCTACAGAAGTTATTGCTGGCAGTAAGTTTAATCGTTTTCATTTAATCCTGCTATTATGGAGCTTCTTCATTATTTCCTTTGACGGATATGATCTAGTTGTATACGGAACCGTCGTACCAACCCTAATAGAGAAATGGAACCTTTCTCCGGTTGAAGCAGGGGCAATTGGAACCTATGGATTATTCGGGATGATGTTCGGTGCTATTCTGTTCGGAACACTTGCCGATCGCATTGGCAGGAAAAATGTAATCACAATCACTCTTCTTTTATTTAGCTTATTTACCTTTCTTTGCGGATTTGCCCAAACACCAACAGTCTTCTCCACCTTTCGCTTTTTAGCGGGACTAGGGCTGGGTGGGATTATGCCGAACGTCATTGCATTATTAACTGATTATGCACCTAAAAAAATGAGAAGTATGATCGTTTCCATCGTATTATGCGGTTATTCAGTAGGGGGGATTCTTGCGCCTCTATTAGGAATCTTTGTAATGCCTAAGTTTGGCTGGGAGGCCGTTTTTTGGTTTGCGGGTCTGCCTCTATTACTTTTACCCTTTATACAGAAACAAGTACCTGAAACAGCCAGTTACCTTATTCGAACTGGCAGAAAAGAAAAATTAATTGCTACTCTTTCAAAAGTAAGTCCTGAGTCCACGTTTAATCTAGATGATGAAATCATTGAAGTAAAGACACAAGAAATAAAAGTTCCTATCATTGGATTATTTAAAGAAAACCGGACATTAAGTACCGTAATGTTTTGGGTTGCTTTTTTCAGCTGTTTATTAATGGTTTACGGATTAAATACTTGGCTTCCTAAATTAATGATCGAAGCAGGCTATGGACTAAATTCGAGTCTGGGCTTCCTGATTGCTCTTCAAGGTGGTGCTATTATTGGGACGCTTATTATTGGCCGGCTATGTGATCAATTCGGTTCGAAAAAGATGCTTGTTCCAATGTATGCCTCTGGAGCAATCGCTTTGACATTACTAGGTTTTGGCGGAAGTTCATTTTTTATCTACCTTCTAGTAGCTATAGCAGGAGCTGCGACCATTGGCTCTCAAAATATTGTCCAAGCCTATGTTTCTCAATACTATCCTCCATATGTCAGGTCCACGGCGTTAGGGATGGCATCTGGTATCGGCAGGATTGGCGGCATGGCCGGGCCACTTTTAGGCGGATTCCTTTTATCGGTTTCTTTACCGATTCACTTAAACTTCATCGCATTTGCTATTCCAGGTTTAATAGCAGCCATTGCCCTGGCGATTGTACCTGCTAAAAATGCGTATATGGATGACATTGATTCCAATGTAGAATCCATTAAGACCCAAGTTGATGCAGTTTAATTGGTTCATTCACTTCCCATAATTTTGATTGGCGTATTCCGCTAATGCATAAAAAAACCTTGCCCATGCTGGCAAGGTTTTTATTCATTCAAATTACCACGATTCATCCCCTTTTGAGTTTATCACTTTTGGCAGGATATCATGGCTTGAGGATACCCTCAATATGTTAACTAATTATAATTTTAAGTTGACATAAATCTCTGCCGCTTTTACAATAAAAATTGAAATAAATATGAATCTATAGTTAAATGTGAGGAGATGGATTATGAAACTTTTAGACATTACATATGTTGCTTTATTAGCAGCCTTTATGGGGGCTTTAGGCTTTGTCCCGCCAATTATGCTTTCGTTTACGCCGGTTCCAATTACGCTTCAAACCTTAGGTGTCCTGCTTGCCGGCGGTATATTAGGTGCAAAACGTGGTTTTTTGAGTATGATGATTTTCCTTTTACTTGTTGCGGCGGGCGCACCGTTAATATCCGGTGGCCGCGGCGGATTTGCGGTATTTTTAGGACCAAGCGCAGGATATTTAATTTCATGGCCGATTACAGCACTTTGTCTTGGCTACCTTATCTCTCGATTCAGTAAACTGCGATTTGGAAGAATTCTTTTCATCAACCTTACCGTCGGAATATTCATGATGTACATAATCGGTATTCCGGTTCAAGCCTTCATCCTGCACATCAAACTCACAAATGCCATCATCACAAGCCTTGTCTATATCCCTGGAGACGTATTAAAAGCAACCTTGGCCTCCTATCTGGTATACAGACTGGCTAAATCACCTGCCATAAAACGAAACCTGCATAAAGAAAACTCGCCGATAGACGAGCCCCTAGAGGCGAAGACAGAGGCGTAGTTGCACTTATGCGTAATCGGAAAGTATAAACTTTTTGAAAGTTTATACTTTCCGATTAGCAAAAAACGCGGAGACACTATAACGGTGTCTCTTTTTTCTATCATTCGACAAATTTCGAGCAACGCCTGTCACCACATGAAATTTGTCGAATCCATCCAGAAAGGAGAATCAAGATGGGATTAATAACCGACCAGTATGCTATTCATGCAATGAAGTTTCCAATGAAGTCTGCGATTCAAACAGTAGATGAGAGGATTGATTATCAGGAGTGGTATGAACGGGTAAGTCAGACGGCGAATTGGTTTGGGTCTTTCCACTCTGCCAATAAAACAGTTGCGATTTTGCTGCCGAATGGGGTTCCTTTTCTGCAGCTTTTTACAGGGGCCGCGGCTGCCGGGTGGACGGCGGTTCCGTTTGATGTTAAGTGGACCGAATCGGAGATGGAAAAACGGCTCGAACTTTCCAAGGCTTCAATTGTAATATCCACTAAAAACAGGAGCGAATCTATAAGGAATACCCCTGTCTCCACTAAGGTTTTGATTTGGGAAGAATGTCTAGAGGAAATTCAGCAGCAACCCACCAAGAAAACCATTGAACCTGACGGAGAACTCCCCTTTTATATGGGATTTACTTCCGGTACAACAGGCAATCCGAAAGCATTTATTCGCTCTCATAACTCGTGGGTGGAAAGCTTTGCCTGCAATCATATTGATTTCCAGATGGATGAAAAGGACCACGTATTGATACCCGGGGCTCTAATTCATTCCCACTTCCTTTACGGAGCAATCAGTACGTTATATCTGGGAGGAACGGTATATTTACTTGAAAAATACATTCCTTCGCAGGCATTAGCCTGGATTGACGTAAAGCCGATTACCGTCATTTATCTGGTACCGACGATGATTTCTTCCTTATTTAAAACAGGGCAATCAATCGAAAGACCGATAAAAATTCTTTCCTCCGGAGCAAAATGGGAAGAGCATTCCAAGCAGCAGGTACGCAGCCTGTTGCCGAACCTCACTTTGTATGAGTTTTACGGGGCAAGTGAGCTTAGCTTTGTAACGGTATTAACCGATCAAGAAATGGAGCGAAAACCAGGTTCTGTCGGCAGACCATGCCATAATGTAAAAGTTGAAATTCGCCTGCAGGATTCTAAGCTTGCAAAGCCGAAAGAAACAGGAAAGATTTATGTAAAAAGTAAAATGATTTTCAGCGGTTACCTCGAACCTGACCAAAACACTGTTCAAACAGAAAAAGAGTGGATGACCGTTCATGACATGGGCTATTTGGACGAGGAAGGCTACTTGTATATTGCCGGCCGGGAGAAAAACATGATTCTCTACGGAGGCATCAATATTTTTCCGGAAGAGATTGAAAAAGTGTTATCCTTGCATCATGAAGTAGAGGAAGTTGTGGTGGTTGGAGTAAATGACCCGTACTGGGGGCAAATTGTAACGGCAGCAGTGAAAGGTTCCGCCACAAAATTGGAGCTGCAAAGATTGTGCAAGGAAAAGCTGGCTTCTTTTAAAATCCCGCGTAAATGGGTTTTTATCGACGAAATGCCCTATACAAGCGGTGGGAAAATTGCCCGCAAACAGGTAATAGATTTAATCGAAAGCAAGGTGAACAGCCATTAAAAAAGCAGTCATTGTAAAAGCAAAACGGACCCCAATCGGAAAACAAAAGGGAATATTTCAATCCCTACAGCCCCATGAATTGGCTGCTCCCTTACTTCAACACCTGACAAGCGGAATCGAGAAACAAATAGACGATTGTCTTTTAGGAAATGTGACAGGTCCCGGTGGAAATGTGGCCCGGCTCTCGGTCTTAACAGCTGGACTTCCATTGCAGATCCCGGGGGTAACTATTGACCGTCAATGCAGTGCCGGTTTAGACGCGATTCGCATGGCCTGCTATTTTGTCCAGGGCGGTGCAGGTCACTGTTATATTGCCGGCGGTGTCGAAAGTCCGAGCACCTCGCCTTTTCCTAAAAGAGCCCGCTTCTCTCCCGAGCATATCGGAGACCCGGATATGGGAGTTGCAGCTGAAAATGTGGCACAAAAATTTGCAATTACCAGAGAATCACAGGATGAATACGCATTATTAAGCTATCATCGAAGCTGGAATGCATTTAAAAACGGGCTTTTTACGAAAGAAATGATCGAAATTGAGCTGCATGACGAGGACGAAGAATTCAGCAAGGAACGAAACATGAATATGTTGCTCAAACGAACAAAACCAATTTTTGCAAAAAACGGAACTGTGACCGCTGCAAACAGCTGCGGGATTCATGACGGTGCAGCAGCGGTAGTCGTAATGGAGGAAGAGACTGCACGCCAACTAGGTTACAAGCCCGTTCTCCGTTTCGTAGACAGCCATGTGTCAGGGATTCATCCTCACTATCCCGGAGCAGCACCCATTCCCGCCATCCAAACCTTACTAAAAAGAAACGGGCTGACAATTGAAGAAATTGACCTTTTTGAAATCAATGAGGCCTTTGCTTCAAAAATAGTTGCTTGTGCAAAGGAACTTTCCATTCCTTACGAAAAACTTAATGTTTCCGGCGGTGCCCTAACCATCGGTCATCCGTACGGAGCATCAGGTGCCATTTTGGTCACCAGGTTGTTCTATGAGGTACAGCGCCGGAAGGATGTCCGATTCGTTATAACTGCCATAGGCAGCGGCGGCGGTGTCGGAGTTGCGGTATTATTTGAAGTTGTTTATTAGAAAAGCGCAAGCACCTTGTTCAGCCTCAGGCATAGTGCTGGAGGTCCTTGCGGTGAAGTCGTTCTTTGACTTCATCGACAGGACCGAAGCAACCTAGGAAAAAAGCAGTTCATTTTTCCCCTCGAGGGGCAGGACGCTTTCGCTGGACAATTCTCAAATACGAAATTTTCTTTCTTATCTACGCAAAGAGTCAGGCGGTTTGCCTGGCTTATTTTGCGTTTGGACAAGTGTATAAGATAACGAACATTATGGGCAAATTAATGTAAAAAAGGGAAAACTTTATGGTCGGACTCATTATTGCCATTCTTCTATTTAACCTTATTGCCTTTAAAACAAATAAAATTCTTACCGGCAATTTAATTGCTCATATATGGATGTTTACTGTGGCTTTACAAACCCTCTTCGATACCATCATTGAATTCAAATTCTATGCTTATTGGTATTTTGACAAAGGAGCGGATTGGTTAGGACTGCTTCCCCATATCTTTTTAGTCCCGCCGGTTAATATGATTTTTCTTAATTGGTTTCCTTATACGGCAAATATCTTTAAAAAAGCAGTTTATATTTTCTTTTTTGTCATCACGATTTTATTATATGAACTGGTAACCCTTCTGCCTGAACCATGGGGATATTTCCACTATGGCTGGTGGAAACTCTGGCATGCGGCTATTCTGGATCCGATTTTACTGCTTATTCTACTTGGCTATTATAAGTGGGTTCGACATTTGGAAAGGAATGCTTTAGAGAAAAAATAAATGAAAAAGAGCTTGGGCTTCCAAGCTCTTTTAAGTTTCATCCTATTACATTTCTTCGGTTCCTTTTAATATGGAAGAAGAACGCTTAAATAAAGGAACTAAGGCCAGTACTCCAACGATAAATAAAAGGGCTGAGGCTTCATACATGGTGAGAAGTGAAAATGTTTTTTTCAACCACCCGCTCGCGCTCATGGAAATCACCATTGTTCCCATAAACATCGGGTTTAAGATTCCATTGACCCGGCCGATAAAGGCAGCCTCCGTGTTTTGCAGAATCATCGTATTGATCCCGATGTGAATGCAAGGCATGAATAGTCCGCTAATAAATTGAGCCGTCAGAGTCAGCCACAATTGATCCGATAACCCCATGACGAAGAATCCAATTGCACTTATAGACATACCAAGTGCCAGAAGGATCTGCGGCGGTGTTTTTTTCGCAAGACCAATCGTCAGGCCTCCTCCTAAAATCATTCCAATGCCAAAAGCAGCCATCAGCCATTGCAGCATTTCTTTTGGTAAACCAAGTCGTTCTGTAATTAAGAAAACTGCAAGCGGCTGTGTAAGCCCCAATCCTAATCCTGCGGCAGCAAAACAGCCGCCAAGCAATGTCAGTGCCCGGCTGTTCCAAACATATCGAAATCCGGCTTTCATTTCATTCAAAAGTGTTGTCTTTTCTTGATGTCCCTCGTTATCTTTATCAGGAGGAAGCATGAAAAGAATCGCGGCAGAAAGCAGGAATGCAATTCCCATGATGGCGATCGCCATATCGATACCATAATGCTGATAGACAAAGGTTCCAATTATAGGTCCAAGAATCATAAACAAGGCGAAAACGGTTTGATACATTGACATTCCCATTTGGATCAGTTCTTCTTTGACATGAATTTTGAATAACTTCATTCCAGATGGCTGTGAAAATTGTGACAGAATCGATGAAACAAGGGTCGCAAAGAAGATGACCTTCCAGCTTCCAAAAAGAAGGGTTAATAAGACTCCAAAAATCGATAATGCGCTGAGAAAATCACACCAAATCATCGTTCGCTTCGGCCTCCAGCGGTCAGCAAAGGTTCCGCCAATAAAAGAAAAAAGAAAGATAGGAGCAAATTCGGCGACAGAGATGAGTGAAACGGCTACCGGATTCTCGTTCGTTCGCTCGATTACATAGAGCAGGATTGAATAGTTACGTACCCAGATTCCAATTTGCAGGAAAAATACTGATAATAGGATGGTACGAACAACCCGGTTGCGGAACAAAGCAGCGATGGTAATGTCTGATTTTGTTTTTTCCATAAAAATACCTCCATATTCCAAATCTGGACAGGAGGAAAATTATACACAAATGGGCACAGTACACTAACTTATTTGTACTCCCCATCACTTATGTAAAAAAGTCCGCACTAACCCTATCCAGAAATATTTTCGTTATTTACGAATTTTTCTTCTTGCAATAGGATTAGTAAATCATCGGCTTAATGGTCACCCTTTTCATAAATAGTAAGTTAATACTACTAAAATTTAAGCGAATAATCAAGAAAAAATTGTAAGTAAATGGTAAGAATATGTTTCTTAACAAAATGGTATTTATTCTATCTATATCTTCTGTACCCACCGCAGGTGAGCGATGTTTTCATTTTCATAAATTCATACATGAGGTTTGCGTTTCTTCCTTTTTGTGTATTCGGATTTCTTTTATAGCGTAGGCATTCCATGAATTCATAATCACATTGGCAGGGGGATATTCCATATTCGAGGCATTTGTCATGTCTATAGCAGCAGGAATCAACATCATTAATCGGTGCACCAGGACCGCTGCAGCCTGGACCACACCATCTGTATTCAGGGAAAATACAGATTGGGAAAAGACTTTTTCGCTTCCTTCCTCCTTGCACCACCATCACCCCCAAAAATAAAATTATTTACATACTATGAAGAAATTCTTAAAATTGAAATGGCAAATCCCCCATTTTGTACAAATAAAATGAATTGAAATAGCAGGATTAACCATCATATTTTTCACGAGTATTAGCAAACTAAAAACTGCTGCTCATTATAAAAGGGAGTTGGTTTAGTTGAAATGGCATATGAGACTTTTATCGATGATTCAAAAAAGAGAAGATAAAAAAATCGCCCTTGCGATTGATACATCCTCAATTGAAGTGCGAACGATCCTAATAAACAATATTGTTAAATTATTTGAGACCGTAAAACCAGATACCCTTCTCGTTCAAGCCGATTTCAAAATACGCAGCATTACCTCGGTTAAATCCGACACCATCAAATATCATACACACGGAAAAGCCTCTTACACAGACGTATTAGAATGGGCTCAAAAGGAAGAGATTGACACCCTATTCTACATAACCGACGTCACTGGTTATATCTATGAAGAAATCACAAATGTAGATTTCGAGCTTTACTGGCTTGTACCAGATGAATTTTTACCAAAAGTTCCTTTTGGGAAGGCAATCAAAATTGCATAAAACGACAAAGAAGGTGCCAGTAGGCACCTTCTTTGTAAGTTAAGCAACTTGCTCTTCACCAGAATCATCCAGCTTGTGGCCTTCCCATTTTGTAATCACAATAGCAGCCAAGGAGTTTCCGACCACGTTAACACATGTACGGGCCATATCTAGAATCCGGTCGATTCCAGCAATAAAGGCAAGACCTTCAACTGGGATGCCGACTGTTCCTAATGTTGCGAGTAAAACAACAAAGGAAACCCCCGGAACCCCGGCAATACCTTTTGATGTGATCATTAATACCAATACTAAGGTAATTTGATGGCCAATACTCATATGAATTCCATACATTTGTGCAAGGAACAATGCGGCAATGGCTTGATAAAGCGTCGAGCCATCAAGATTAAATGAATAGCCGGTTGGAATAACAAAGGAAGTAATCGCTTTTGGACAACCCAACTTCTCCATTTTTTCCATGATTTTTGGTAAAACCGTTTCCGAGCTTGCTGTTGAATAGCCCAATAGCAATTCATCTTTCAAATACTTTAAGAATTTAAAGATATTAATTCCAACAAGCTTTGCCACAAGTCCCAACACGACAAGAATAAAGAAAATCATCGCACCGTAAACCACAATAACAAGTTTTCCAAGTGGAATTAAAGAACTTAAACCAAATTTAGACACGGTTACTCCAATTAATGCAAAAACACCAAATGGTGCAACCTTCATCACTTGATTGGTTACGTAAAACATGGCTTCCGCTGTTCCTTTAAAGAAATTCACAATCGGGATACCTTTTTCTCCAATTGCCGCAACTCCAAGTCCAAACATAACAGAGAAGAAAATGATTGCGAGCATATCACCATTCGCAAGGGACTGCATGATATTGGTCGGTACAATATTGACAAATGTGTCGACCATAGAATGAGTTTCGGTTGTTTTCGCTGTTTCGACATACGTATTAATATCCGTTTTCGTTAAGCGGGACATATCCACACCAGTCCCTGGATGGAAGATATTTGCTGCAAAAAGACCGACCACAATCGCGATGGTCGTAACGAGTTCAAAATAAAGGAGTGTTTTCCCCCCTAGCTTCCCTAAGGATTTCATATCACCTGTACCAGCAACGCCGACAATTAAGCTTGAGACAACAATTGGAATAACAATCATTTTAATTAAACGGATAAATATATTCCCAATTGGCTGCAAATACGTTTCAACATTAGGGTTTCCATAAAAAATGGCACCGACAATGATCCCTAATGCTAACCCAATGAAAATCTGCCATGCTAGGCTAATTTTCCTCATCTGTATCTCCCCTTTTCTGTGAAAATAAATCAAGCTGTCTTTTTGAAATACAACTCGAGGACAATAAAAATCTGGATAAAAAATATTATTTTAGAATAACGCTTTCATTTATAAGCATAGTTGAAAAAGTGTTAAATATCAATCAAAAGACACCGAAAGCTGAATTCTAGTTCACCTTTTTTTAAATAAACTTCTGATTTGTAAATATTGTTTTCCATATTTCAAATAATATCCTTGAAGTTCGAACGCCAAAATTTATGAAAGAAAGAAGCTCAACGATTGAGCTTCTTTTTTCAATATAAACATAAAAATTATCCTATGAAAAATGTAGGATAATTTTTCTAAGAATGATACCAATGAACACACCGGGAATGACACAAAGAATTGGAAGCCAAACAGGGCCCCATAAAACTCCAAACAGTTTAAATGTGGAAGAATACATACAACCAACGGTAACAAAGTAAGCTGAAAACACAAATGGCATGAAAGAAAAGCGATCCTTCCCGCCCCCGGCATCCTTCCATGCATCCCACATCGCAAAAAAATATAAACATGGATAAAACATAAGCCACTGATAATTGGCTTCATTGATTGCTTCGGCAATTTGCCCATGAAAACTAAGCATAATAATTTTATTAAAATTTGCCTGTACATTTATAAGAAATTCTAATAAAACGAATAATAGTCCCTTAAGATATTTGCCATTAAGGAGCTGCCCAAATCCAGGGAGGGCAATACTCCAAAAAAGCATCTCCACTTTGCGGTCGCATTTTTCCATTAACTTCCCAACTTTACCATAAACTTTTTAAATCCATTTAATATACTTCAGAATAATCCCTATTCTCTATTTTGAACCATTTTCCTTATTTTTATTAGAAAATAGACTTATTCAAAAGTACTTTATAAAGGAGAAAGAGTTTTGGATCCTGCGGGCAATAATTCCAACTGGAAGGACCACCATTGTCAGGCCCTGTTTTCCCACTAGATTTCATCTCATCTTTTTGATATAGGTATATGCACTTCCATTATTTCGACCTATTACATATTTTGTTAGTACCTAAAACAGGAGGTGTAATAGGATGACTGATGGATACGCTGGAGGTTTTGCATTAATTGTAGTATTGTTTATCCTCCTTATTATTGTAGGGGCTGCTTTTATCGGCGGCTGTTTCTATTAAGAAGTAAATTTATATATGCTTGAAAGGGGGATTTTTATGTTTGGCTATGGTGGATTTGGTTATGGCGGTTTCGGCGGTGCTGGCTGGTTCGCCTTAATCGTAGTATTATTCATTCTGTTAATCATCGTTGGAGCAGCTTGCTTCTATTAATTAATAAAGTCTCTGCGGTGAAAAGGATATTTCTAAAAAGCAATGCAAATGAACTTGCATTGCTTTTAATTTTTTCGAACACAAAAAAGGAGAACCAGGACTTAATTGGGCAGTCCATTCATTATGTTATTTAAGTGTATAGTTCTACTTTATCAAGAAAACCTATTAGTGGAGGTGAAATCCATGCCAAGGGAAAATGAAGATGCTTCAAATACCGTAAAATATAGTATTTGGGAAACACGGACTGATCATGATCAAATGGAAGCTAAGCAAAGAATCACAGAATCCATTCAAAGCGCAACCCTTGATTCAACCATTGCGGAGAAACAAGAAGAACAAACTAAAAGCAACCAATAAGAGGTTGCTTTAGCTTGTTCTTCTACCCAATTTCGGATCCTCATCTAAACCATGATAATTTCTCCTGTTGCTCTTCAAATATGTACCATACTCTTTCATTTGGAAATCAATTGCCTTGACAATGTCTTTAACTTTCACTAGAACTGACATTGTAGCAATACTCTTTCTTTCGGCAACTAAATAAATTTCGAAAACCATGCAACATAGTACGCCGCTGGAACAAATAACAATTGGGCCAAAACAGTACCTACAAATTTTGAACCTATCATGGTTAGAGAATAACTTTTTAAATAGATATAGTTACTTTGTTTTTTGACTACCCGGTCCGCTAATACAGATACTTTAGGGTCGATAAATAAGGTTAATAAAATCGTTGCTACTCCGTTAATGATTCCTGACGACATTACGGCCGCCTGTGAATAGCCTTTAGGAACTAACATTGAAGCGTACAATGCAGAAAGAACCCCTACTGTGTATACGCCGGTAATCACTACATTAATAACAAACAGTCGCTTCGGAATGGTTTTTAATGTGATTCCTCTTAAATAAGAGAAACGAGGAAGCCGAAAACAAGTGACCATTTTTCTTAATCCCTTACTATTAAACCATTTTAAAAATAATGCTAGGATTGAGCCGTTCTCCTTTGATAATTGAATAATCGCTCTTGAAAAGACATTAATAAATGTGGGAAAAAGAAAAATTCCGAGACAAACACCTACCGAAGTGATGCCAATTAGGATTCGATACTGCTCTTGAATAAAAGCTAATTTATTCAAGTCTGGTGCCTCGGCAATTAGCTTTGCTGTTAACGGCTGTTGAAACATCGTTGAAAATCTAGAGATGATTACCATGGTGCTAAATAGGGAAAGTGCAGTGGCAATTAGGCTTACCCTTGCTCCAGAGATTCTTGTTGAATATGCTAATGTTTCGATCATCGTAACGATGACAAGGAAAAGAGAGACAACAACTAATTTAGACGTGATTAAATCCAAATTCCCACTCCTTAAATTTTTCTACTTTTGTATTATTTTATAGCTAAGGTAGCCTTTTGGTAAGGCTCTTTTCGTAAACTTTGTTGCTTTTGGACCTTAATAAGGGTCAAACACTTAAGTTTCTAGGCAATTTTCGCAAATGTTCTTA
>NZ_MLYR01000190.1 GCF_001866655.1 Bacillus sp. MUM 116
CTTTATCGGGCCTTTTTTAACGTTTAAAGTGTATTATTTTTTTGTTGTCTCTTTGTCCATCCACCTAAAAAGGGAATTTTATCACCATCAAATACCGCCTCTAAATCTCCAAAGTGAAAAAATTCTTCCTGATCGGGGTCATCATCTAAAACAGCCCAAAAACCTACCCTTTCGTCCTCTAATTGTGTTATATGGCCATGATAATATAGATCATCTTCTTCCTTAGATGTCCAATAGCGAACAACAATCGTTACATAGTCCCCTTCCTGATAAGGGAAATCCGTTAATCCTGGTCCGTATATACTGCCGTCTTTGTACTTTACTTTCATGGTCCCTGCCTCCTTATAATACAAAATCTTTCATGTTATTTTCTATTTCTTCATCCGTTATTCCAATATATCGTAAAGTAATTTCAGGGTGTGAGTGGTTAAGGATTGTTTGTAATTTAGCTATATTTTTAAACTGTTTGTAATGCCAAAATCCAAAGGGTTTCCGCATGGTATGGGTACCGATTCCGTCCTCAATATCCACCATTTAAGCTGTCGGTAGGCCTGAATCTGGGAGATAGGCTTATCTCCTTTAAGATTAGGAAACAGCCATTTTGTGCCCTCCAACGTCCTTACATAATCATTTAAATCATCGCAAATATTGGTTAAATAAATGATTCTAGGCTTTTCTGTTTTTCCTTCTTTCACCACGATTTTCTTTTTCTTCTTCACATCTTTCACTTTGAGTGTCAAAAGATCACTCACCCGAAGTCCCGTATTGATTCCTAACAGGAATAGGATGTAATCCCTTTCCCCACAAAATCGTTTAAGCGACCACTTGGGCAAATGACATGGACGCAGCAAACTTCTACGTTTTGCAACCTATTGTTTTATAAATATTCTATTTAGTCATTAAATTTACATCCTTCTAACTGCCTCATTCTTCCAGTATAAGTATCACGATTCATCCCTATGATTTCCTTCCAGTTAACTTTTTCTTGCTTGAGTTTCTTCGATGTTGGTTTATCTCTCTTACCCATTTGTTTAAGCTTCTTTCTTTGTTCGTGGTTAAAACCAAGGCTTTCACGTCCATTTTGTACACCCCAATAAAATTGTAAAAAATAAGCGTTAACCCTACTTGGATTAACGCTACACGTCAGTTTAATCAATAATTACAATTGTACCTATCTAAAAAAATTTTTTATAGCTTCAATACG
>NZ_MLYR01000191.1 GCF_001866655.1 Bacillus sp. MUM 116
CTAAACTATATGTCTAACTTTATTGGGTCAGATCACAAACCGGTGTTCATTTTTTAAACTATTTCAACCCGCCTCGACTCATAATTTCTTCTATAATTTCCTGATGAATCGTTTGCCCTTCACTATTTAAGTAGGGGACCATTTGCTGCAGGGAATGATGAAAATAGGATAGTTCTTGGTCATCCCACTCTTTTATAGACATCATTGAAAGTTCTGTCATATCCCTTCCGTTATACATTTACCTCTTCCTTTCAATCATGTTATTCAACTTAGTGTTTTGTTATGAATTGTCTTCTATACATTGAAAAAATTAATGAAAAGAAATCATCAATAGTTTCCTCGTGGATGATCAGGGGATAACCTATGTTGTTAATGCCTGAATTTCCTTGCTGGTTTAAGAAAAAATTATTTTTGAAAAATAATTGGGATAGTTCACGCACCTCAGGGGTACATTAATTTTCGTGGAGGTGATATAAAATGGCTAAATTCAACCAACAAGCCAACAAAACTTCTGCTGGAACTAACATCCAGGAAGTAAGACAACAAAATGCTCAATCTCAAGCAGGTGCAGGTGCTGCAGGATCATTCGGAACAGAATTCGCGAGTGAAACAAATGCAGCTGAGGTAAGACAACAAAATGCTCAATCAACTCGTGCAAAAGCTGGTGCAACTGGTGCAGGTGCTGGTGCAGCAGGTGCAGCAGGTGCATTTGGCACAGAATTTGGTAGCGAAACAAATGCGGCAGAGGTAAGACAACAAAACCAAGCTGCAGAAGCTCGCAAAAACCAAAATGCCGGCCAATTTGGTCAAAGCTAATATAATCTAAAAAAGTAGAAGGCGCTCTCAATCGGAAGAGTGCCTTCTCTTTTTTGGTTGTATTTTTGTTTTGAATTTCGACAAAAGATCTTTAAAATTTACACAAAAAGTCAAAGGAGAAATGGAGAATTTCAAGAATACATATAAAGTACAAAATATAAGGCGGTGATGGGTTGGATCAATTTAACCGATTAGTTTCCGAACAAATGATAACCATGGAAAAATTATTATACCTTCAAGCCGAGCTGGAACGTTGTCTAGAGATTGAAGCAGAATTACAAAAGCTACAAAATGAAACAGAGCTTGAGAGTATTCAGTCTGATATTCAAGAAATGAAAAAAGATTTAAAAGAAATTCAATTCATTTTTGAAAAGCAAACAGAAGAAGTCATCCAGTCCTATCAAGTAACACATTTAACTCATTCAAGATAAAAAAATGGCTAAAAATAAGAAAATACGTAAATTTTTCCTTAGGAGTCATTGAAATCAATGGCTCTTTTGTTTTAAAATCCTTGTTCAACCGTTATAATAATATAAAAGAGGAATTGTACTTTGTTGCCTTTTGTCACTTTTTTGATTTTTCGAAAAGGTTACAAAGCGTTCGGAATGAAGGTAGGGGAGAATATGGGCGTACCCATCGAAGGAGAACCAGTACAAATACATAGCTATAAACACAATGGGCACATCCATCGAGTCTGGGAAGAAACAACCGTTTTAAAAGGTTCGCAAAATTTGGTGATTGGCGGAAATGATCGGACGATTGTAACAGAATCAGATGGAAGAACATGGATCACAAGGGAGCCGGCTATTTGTTACTTTCATTCCCAATGCTGGTTCAATGTGATTGGAATGATTCGGGAAGACGGAATTTACTATTATTGTAACCTGAGTTCGCCGTTTATTTTTGACGGAGAAGCACTTAAATATATTGATTATGATTTGGATATAAAGGTTTATCCTGATATGACCTTCAATTTATTGGATGAAGATGAATACGAGCGGCACAGGAAAGAGATGAAATACCCTGAAGTAATCGACCAAATTTTAAAAAGAAACGTGGATAAGCTTATTCGTTGGATTCGTCAGCGAAAGGGTCCTTTTGCTCCGGATTTCATTGATATCTGGTATGAACGTTATTTAACCTATCGGCGCTAGATCATTTAGACCTGTTGAGAAAATAGTCAACAGGTTTTTGTTTGCGTCAAAGTGATGTGGAATGGGGTGGATGGTTTGAATAGTATACGCAGATACCTAGAATTTGTTAAGCCTTACAGACTGCAAATTTGGGGGACAATTTTCATCGGGGTTATAAAATTTGGGATTCCGCTTGTTATTCCCATGCTGATTCAATACGTGATTGATGATATTATTACGAATCATTCCTTAACAGACGAAGTAAGAATTCACAAATTGTTGATGATGATGGGAGTAATGGTGGTGATATTTGTCATTCTCAGACCGCCAATCGAGTATTATCGTCAATATTTTGCGCAATGGGTCTCAAGTAAAATTCTTTATGACATCCGTGACCATCTGTATACACATATTCAGAAATTAAGCTTTCGATACTATGCGAATACACGTGCGGGTGAAATAATTTCTCGTGTGATCAATGATGTGGAACAAACTAAAACCTTTGTCATTTCCGGCTTGATGAATCTTTGGCTGGATATTGCGACCATTGTCATTGCGATCATTATTATGTTTACAATGAATATTAGGCTGACAATTGTATCCATTCTGTTATTCCCTCTTTACGCCATTTCGGTAAGATACTTTTTTGGAAATCTGCGAAAATTTACTAGGATTCGTTCACAAGCGCTTGCAGAAGTCCAGAGCTATTTACACGAACGGGTACAAGGGATGCCGGTAATTAAGAGTTTTGCGATTGAAGAATATGAGCAAACTCAATTTGATAAAGTGAATAAAAACTTTTTAGAAAAAGCATTGCAGCATACGAGCTGGAATGCCAAAGCCTTCGCGGCCGTCAATACGATTACGGATATTGCTCCACTAATTGTTATTGGGTACTCTGCTTATCTGGTTATCCATCATGATCTTTCTTTAGGTAAAATGGTTGCCTTTTTTGCTTATATCGATAAGCTTTATAATCCATTAAGGAGATTGGTTAACTCTTCTACAACCATTACTCAATCTTTTGCATCCATGGACCGTGTGTTTGAACTTATGGATGAAAAATATGATATCGTCGATAAGCCAAATGCCATTGAGTGTTCCCTCGCAGGCGGCGACATTACCTTTGATAAGGTCAATTTTTCATATGGAGAAACGGAAAAAAAGGTATTAAAAAATGTTTCTTTAGAGGTAAAGAAGGGAGAGATCATAGCTCTAGTAGGGATGAGCGGCGGTGGAAAATCAACCTTCGTAAGCTTAATCCCGAGGTTTTATGATGTAACAGATGGTAGAATTACATTGGATGGCGAAGATATCCGCCATTTTAAGGTTCAGTCTTTAAGAGATAAAATTGGAGTAGTCTTTCAGGATAATATTCTTTTTAGTGAATCGGTTAAGGAGAATATTTTATTAGGAAAACCGAATGCTACGGATGAAGAGGTAATTCAAGCGGCAAAAGCGGCAAATGCGCATGATTTTATCTTAAATCTTGCTGAAGGGTATGATACAAGGGTAGGGGAAAGGGGCGTAAAGCTTTCCGGGGGGCAAAAACAGCGGATTGCGATTGCCCGTGTGTTCTTAAAAAATCCGCCTATTTTAATTTTGGATGAGGCAACATCGGCTCTTGATTTGGAAAGTGAACATTTAATTCAGGAGTCGCTTGAGGAGCTTGCGAAGGACCGTACTACCTTCATTGTGGCTCACCGGTTATCTACTATTACCCATGCCAATCGGATTGTTCTCATCCAGCATGGTGAAATTGCCGAAATCGGAAGCCATGAGGAATTAATGGCGAAACAAGGGAATTATTATAAACTATTTCAGGTTCAGCAGCTGGACCAAAAGGAAAAAACCGAAGCATAATAGCTTCGGTTTTCTTATTCTTCACTCTTTTCTTCAATAGGGACCTCATTATGATGGAAGGAATAGAAGCTCGAAATTAACGTGTCAAGATGTTCAATTTGTTCTCCGTAATCAATAATGAAGGCCGTGATTTGCATGATATGGTAAAGATGAGGATCATCACGATCCAGATATTCCTTCTGATGGGCGATAAAGAGTTCATAAAGTTCTTTTTTATTTATAAAATCATTTCCAGCAGACCCTGTTATTGGTTCCGGTACTTTTCCGATAAATCTTAGCATGAGTTGCTCATGATAGTATATGATACTATCCAGCTGCTCTTGAATGGCCCGTTGAAAATGTTCCGGCAGCATTAAGATTTCATTTTCAAACCGATGAAACTTTCTTAAAGTATCGACACCTTTTTTGGCAGTAAAAATCATTTGACGATAAATAACTAGCTTGCGTGACTTTTCCAAGTTATTCTTTTTAAAATAATTATGTTCTTCCTTGTACATACCATAGAACTGTTCCATTTTAATCAGACTATCTCGAAGCTTTTCAATCTCTTCTTTCAGGAGATGATGGTCAAAGTCATGGCGGGTGCTCAAGCGAATCCACCTGATTAATTCTGCAGTCGTACTTGATATTTTAAAATAAAGCTTACTTTCATACTTTGGTGGCATAAATACTAAATTAACGATGAAGGCTGAAAATACCCCAATCATGATTGTGGAAAACCGGACAGCCGCAAATGGAATGAAATTCCCGCCAGTTGTTTCCATGATCGAAACCAATGTAACAAGGGAGAGGCCGACCGTATTTCCCAGTTTCAGCTTAAGATTAATGCCAATGGCAATAATCGCGGCTAATCCAATGACGGTAAAATGATTTCCAAGTGTAAGGACGAAAAAAACAGCGATGATGGCTCCGATAATATTTCCCTGAATTTGTTCAATAATCGTTAAATACGAACGATAAATGGTCGGCTGAATTGCAAAAATTGCAGAAATGCCGGCAAATACCGGTGATGGCGAATGCAGCAGCTGAGCAAGATAGAGGGATAAAATAATTGCTATTCCCGTTTTTAAAATGCGGGCGCCTAACTTCATAAAAGCATGAATTCCTTTCAAAAAATTGTATAATACTAGTTTGTTCAATGTTAAACAATAAATGACTATACATGGATTGAAACATATAATCAAGAGATTTAAAATGATTTTTTTATGATATTTTTCTACAAGAAATGCGGAAGTGCCTTGGTCAGCCTCAGGCATTGTATAAGCCAAGCCGGCGAGAAGGTTGCTCTTTAACC
>NZ_MLYR01000192.1 GCF_001866655.1 Bacillus sp. MUM 116
CCTGAAATCATCACATAGATTGTCACGGAAATAACGCTAATCCAAATCGCCAAATCTGGAGAAATCTTTCCATAGGAGGTTGCAGAAACAATAATTCCCAACCCTTTAAACTGAAGAACAATATACGCAATAGTTGGCAGCATCCCGACTAAAGCTACGAGAACACCCAAGGATTTACTCTTATACTTTGAAACAAATAAGTCAGGATGTGAAACTAGATTATGCTTTTTTCCGTACTGCCAAATTTTCGGAAGTATAAAATAGGCTAGAATATACGCAAGGGATAAATAAGCAAGAATGTAATACGAAGGTGCCCCCTTAGAATACGCCCACCCACTTGCGCCAAGAAAGGTAAAGGTTGTAAAGCTTTCGCCGGCTCCTAGAAAAAAAGTAAAGATTGTACCGAATCCTCTTCCCCCAACTGCCCACTCTTCTAGATTCATATTTTTTCCTTTTCTCGCTTTAATTCCAAGATAAAGAGAGATTAGTAAACATCCAAATATCATGATTAGTGCAACATTCATTCCGCATCTCCCCCTTTATTTGCCACATCAAATCTAAAAATAATTGCTAATATAAACGATGTTATGACTACCCATAATACAATCCAGAAAAGGATAAATGGCATTCC
>NZ_MLYR01000193.1 GCF_001866655.1 Bacillus sp. MUM 116
GAATTATATTTTGTATAATTGATATTTTAACGTATTATTTATTATTAATCAATAAATAACTAAATATAATTTTTCTAAATTATTTATTTAGAAAATAAAATTCAATTTTAATTAATTTACTCATGACTTAGTCGGTTCGTTTTCAAATTTGGTACGAAAGTGAGCTGGGAGAGTGTTATACGCATAGTAAAATCACAATGGAGAAAATTCTGAAATCGCATCACCTGTTTTATTAAAACCAAGATACTATATATAAACCCTTTATAAAGGGGCTTATGATGCTTTCACAAGGTTTGAAATAGGTTTGAGGTTATTTCCAGTTGGGTTTTCGAAGGCGGACGCAACAGTGACCCCAACTTTGATAATCTTGTACCATAGTATTATTGAATGAAAAAAGGATAACCAGTGAATGGAAAAACCACCTGTCGGATTAAACAGGAATAAACTTGCTCCTGATTTAAACACAAAAAGGCCATGTCCAAGACATGGCCTTTTTTTTGAATGAATAATGAGCAATATTTAGCATATTTACAGGATCATCCACAAGATCGTCATTTACTAGAAGACAATAGATAGCTTTCTCATGAAAATAGTTCCGAAAAGGATTTTTTAAAATTATTTTTTTAGAGAAACTTTTTCCCCATGATAAAAAGCTCTCAATTCACACGGTAAAAGCATACCGTTCAGATGCGAAAACGCTGCTAAGCTTTTTGACAGATCACTCCCTTTCCTTTCGGGATATTGGTTTTCCAGAAGTAAAAGCATATAACAAATTTATTAAGGAAAAGCATCCAGCTAAGTCATCCATCAGGAAATTAGAGGTTTTCAGAAGAGTGCTCGATTTTGGATATGAAACCCAATTTTACAAAGCCCACCTGTCTACCTGGATCTCTAAGCCGATATCTAAAAAAGGATAATATATAATAGAAGAAACTCGTCACGAAGAAGCTCAAACTCGTGTACAAGTGAGGGAATTGAATCAAAAAGACGCTGAGTTTCTTATCACCTTCTTTCCTAAAATTGTGAAAGCAACAAGAAATCATGAACAATTGGAGAAACGAAATTTACTGATTGGATATCTCCTCTATACCATGGGGCTTCGAGCAAGTGAACTTTTGAGCTTGAATTGGGGAAGTTTTCGGTATAACCGAATAGTGGGTTTCTATTTGCAGATGTTATCGGAAAAGGAAATAAGCCGCGATCAATCCCTATTAGAGATGAAACCAAAGATATACTATTTAGTTATCGGAAAAGCATGGGCGAATCAGTTGAGATTAACATGCAAGATGCAAATCCCCTTTTTTTCGCTATATATAATAAAAAATGTACCTATTTGATCTGACCCAATAAAGTTAGACAAATATTTTTATGCAACTTTTAAGACTTGAGTTCGGTACTCCACCGGACTCAGGTCTTTTAATTTTGCCTTCATCCGTTTGTGATTGTAATAGTAAATTATAGTCCTCTAATTCCCGTTCAAAATGTTCAATA
>NZ_MLYR01000194.1 GCF_001866655.1 Bacillus sp. MUM 116
CTAAACTATATGTCTAACTTTATTGGGTCAGATCAGGCTGGCAGTGTTTTTTTAAAAATAAATAAAAACAAGCCGGTTATTAACCGGCTTGTTTAGCAAATGTTTTTGCTGCTGTAGATTTTCTTTGATAGTAGAACCAGTTTAATGCGAAACTAATTACATAGAAACCGATAAAGAAGTAGAATGCAGTTACAGGAGTCCCTGTAGTATTAACAGACCAGCCAAAGAGTTTAGGAATAAAGAATGAACCATAGGCTGCAAATGCTGCTGAAAAACCGATAACTGGTGCTGCTTCTTTTGGAACAAAGATATTCGGAATCATTTGGAATGTTGACCCGGAACCAATTCCTGAAGCAAGGAATAGCAATAAGAAAGAAACTAAGAAACCAGAAAATTGTTTTCCATTTAAGAAGTAAATGACACCTAATGCGCCAATTGCCATGACAACAAAGACATACGCCGTTACTATTGCACCGCCAAGCTTATCGGCCAACCAGCCACCGACAGGCCTTGCTGCTGCCGCCACCAATGCACCTAGGAATGCTAATGATAGGTGCTCAGGAAACTGAGATTTTAATAGAAGCGGGAATGCTGCAGAGTAACCAATAAAGGAACCAAATGTAGCGATATAAAGGATTGTCATAACCCAGGTATGCTTACGTTTTACAATCACAAATTGATCTGCAACTGATTGTTTTGCATTTGGGACGTTATCCATTTTAAATAAAGCAAGTAGTGTAACAATAACAATCGGGATCACCCAGATAAATGCTGCATTTTGTAACCAAACATGTTGTCCAGTAGGTAATACCTGTTTTCCACCAACCAACGCAAATGTGCTTGATGTAATGATTAATGGTGTTACGAATTGAACGACTGAAACACCCATATTTCCTAAGCCGCCATTAATTCCAAGTGCAGTACCTTTTTCTCTTTTCGGGAAGAAAAAGCTGATATTAGCGGAAGATGATGAAAAGTTTCCGCCGCCTAGACCACAAAGTGCAGCCAACAAAAGCATTACTGAAAATGGTGTGTCAGGATTTTGTACTGCAAAACCAATTCCTATGGCAGGGACTGCTAAAATCGCTGTTGAAATGACCGTCCAGTTCTTGCCACCGAATGTACCGCCTGCAAAAGTATAAATAAAGCGTAGCGTCGCACCTACAAGTCCAGGTATTGCAGCAAGAGTAAATAGTTGTTCTTCTGTATAATGGAAGCCAATATCGTTTAGTCTTACTGCAACCACCGACCAGATTTGCCAAACGATGAAAGCCAGCATTAATGATGGTACAGAGATCCATAGATTTCTTTGTGCGTGTTTCCTTCCTTCCGTTTTCCAAAATTTTTCGTCTTCTGGATTCCAATAATTTATTCGTGCCATTATGGATTCCTCCTAGTTATTAAAATTTATTTTTTGCTTGTTGTTTATATTAAAACTATAAAACAGAAGGTAACATAAGATTTGTGATGTTCGTCACAAATTTGGTGAAGGAACTGTGAACATGGGTTCAAAGTCAAAAAGTTGTCAAAAAGCCATTTCGATTAGTTGAAAATGTGCAAAGAAAAACAGCCTTCCCGTTGGAAAGCTGCTGCATCTTCTTTATTTCTTTTTATCCTCTTCGCGTTTTTCACTGAACATCCCAATATAATTTTTTGTTTCACCTGATTCATCTTTAATGGCGGTAATCGTTAACCATTCCCGATATATCTCATGATTTTTACGTTTATTCCAAATATGTCCTTCCCAATATCCTTCTAATTTCAATCGATCCCACATGCTTTTATAAAATTCGTTGTTGTGTTCTCCCGATTGGAGGACGCTTGGTGTCTTTCCTACAACTTCGTCTTGGTTATAACCCGTTATTTTTGTAAAAGCTGGATTTATTTTTTGAATAATTCCATTTAAATCTGTTACTACAATGCCATCAACCGCATGATTAACAATTTTATTTGAAATATCAAGTTTATCTTGATAGTAAAGCCAGACAACTAATACTAAGCTTGATAAGGAAATTTCAGACAAGGACATAAAGCCAATCGCATAATGCCCGGTCCAATTAAACAGAATGGTTAGAATTAATGGCGGGAAAAAACCTCCGAGGCCACCCATAGCGGATACAATCCCATTGGCCACCCCTGCCTGCTTTGAAAAGAACAATGGGACCAGTTTAAATATGGCTCCATTGCCAATACCAGCACAAAAAGCAACTAATATACACCCAAAGGAGTAGATTGGCAAAGAAGGGGTAAAGGACAAGAGAAAACCGGCAAAAGTAAGCCAAAAGAAAACAAACATTAAAATAAACAATGGATTCAGTCTATCGCCAAGCCAGCCGCCCACAGGCCTTAAGAGTGTGGCGATGCCAATAAAACCTGCTGTACGCAATCCTGCATCCACTTTTTCTAATTCAAAATGATTCACTAAAAAGGACGGCAAATAAATGGTAAATGCTACAAATGAACCGAAGGTGATAAAATAAAATAAACTTAAAAGCCACAACCTAGGATTTCGATAAACTTCTTTAATGACAACGGAAAAGGAGTTTTTTACTTTTTGTTCTTTTCGGTCGCCTAATAGAAAATTTAGTACAGCAAAAATTAAGACTAGAATAAGAAAGATTTTAATGGTGATTCTCCATCCATATGCAGTGGCTAGTACTGGAGCGGAAAACGATGTGATAGCCGTTCCGATATTTCCAGCACCATAAATCCCATTAATAAATCCATGCTTTTTTTTCTCATAATATTTTGGTAATGAGGTAACACCGATGGAAAATAGTGCACCGCCTATACCAAGTAAAAAACCTCCAGCTATAAGCATGGCAAAAGAATTAGCGAAGCTAAGGACAGCAATCGGTATTAGCAGAACTAGAAAACTGATTGTAAACAAAGCTCTTGCGCCAAAGCGGTTGGTCCAAAAACCAATAGGAACCCTTAGGATGGAACCGAGGATGACTGGAATCGCCGTGGCCCATGCGATTTGGGTTGATGAAAGGTGAATATCCGCTTTAATAAATGGCATTAACGAAGAAATGAGCACCCAAACCATAAAACCGGCAACAAGGCTTCCAGTTTGAATAAAGAGTTGTTTTTTTCCTTGATTCATTCAAATCCCCCCTAATTATTGATTCATAATCGAATGAATGAGGTTTCCAACAATTTATGCTTTTATGTGGAAGAAATTTCATTATAGGTGATTTTTCGGGAATATACAGTGAAGTTTGACACAAAGCTTTCAATAATATTTCTTTATTTACATTCAAGAAGTTTCTAAATATCTTTTTTTGAAAAAAGCTATTTGATTTTTTTAAAAATAATTAATATTTACTTATATAAACGAGAGTAGTATATTTTTTTGTATGGAAAAGCGGTAGAACTCAGAAAAAACGCTTGTCTATAAAGGGGGAGTAAAGGCATGCGATCTCAAGAGTGGATTGCCTTGGTTATTTTTTTATTTACATATGCAGCAATTATTTCGGAAAAAATTCACCGGGCGACGATTGCTATGCTGGGTGGTCTTTTAATGGTTGCTTTCGGGATACTTGATCAGAAGGCAGCCGTCCACCATATTGATTTTAATACGATTGGTCTTTTAGTAGGAATGATGATTATTGTTGGCATAACAGCACAAACAGGTGTTTTTGAATTTATTGCGGTTTGGTCCGCACAGAAGGTAAAAGGAGAACCTGTAAGGATTTTAGTTGCATTAAGTTTAATTACAGCCGTTGCATCGGCCTTTCTTGATAATGTTACAACAGTTCTTCTCGTTGTTCCGGTTACCTTAAGTATCACACACCAGTTAAAAGTTCACCCCATTCCATTTTTAATGTCGGAAATATTCGCCTCGAATATTGGCGGAACCGCGACAATGATTGGGGATCCGCCGAACCTGATGATTGGAAGTGCCGTTAAAGAGTTAGATTTTATGACCTTTATTTATAATCTTGCATTCATTAATTTCATTATCCTGGTTATTACCATTTTTATTTTTTCATTAATATATAAGAAACAATTAAAAACTACCAATGAATTAATAAAACATTTACTAGTTAAAAATGCGAAACAAGAACTGAAAGATTTTGATTTACTGGCAAAATGTTTATTCGTTATCGTCCTAACATTGGCTGGATTTTTTGCCCATCAAATGATACATATCGAAACAGCAACAATTGCCTTAATTGGAGCCTCTATTTTGCTTTTACTAACCGGGGATAAATATTTAGTAACCGTGTTGGAAAAAGTAGAATGGACAACCCTTTTCTTCTTCATTGGTTTATTTGTCATTGTTGGAGGTTTGGTTGAAACCGGTCTTGTTGCTGCAGTTGCTAAAAAAGCTATTGATCTCACAGGGGGAGAATTAAAAGCCACTACTATTTTAATTCTTTGGATGAGTGCAATTATTTCTGCATTTGTTGATAATATTCCATTTGTTGCTACGATGATTCCAATGATTAAAGAAATGGGGAATTTGGGTATTACCAACTTAGATCCATTATGGTGGAGCCTTTCACTAGGAGCATGTCTAGGCGGAAATGGAACCTTGATTGGTGCCAGTGCCAATCTGGTGGTAGCCGGTATTGCCTCAAAGGAAGGGTACCATATAACATTTATGAAATATTTAAAAGTTGGTTTTCCATTAATGTTAATATCCATTTTCATCTCTATGATTTATATTTATGTAAGATATTTATTATAGAACGCCATATTAGGTTAGGAGAAAACTATGCAGAGAAAAAAATTTTATCTTGACCCACCGAAAATACTGGTCCTCGGTTTTGCCTTGATTATTTTAATTGGTGCTTTACTGTTAACCTTGCCTGTAGCCACTACAAGCGGAAAAGGGTTATCTTTTCTTAATGCATTATTTACGGCAACATCTGCCACATGTGTAACAGGACTTGTTGTGGTCGATACCGGTACTACTTTTACCATCTTCGGCCAGTTGGTCATTTTATCGCTGATTCAAATCGGCGGGTTAGGATTCATGACATTTGCTACATTGTTTGCCTTTTTGCTAGGAAAAAGAATTTCATTAAAGGAAAGAATCCTGCTTCAAGAATCACTTAATAATCTTTCGATGGAAGGCATCGTTAGGTTAGCAAGACGAATTTTAATTTTTACAGGAGTAATTGAACTGATTGGTGCCATATTACTTGCACTGCGATTTTCTTTTGATATGCCAATTGGAAAGGCAATTTACTACGGTATTTTTCATTCTATTTCCAATTTCAATAATGCCGGGTTTGATTTAATGGGACATTTTAATAGTCTGACCGGTTATGTTGCCGACCCAACAGTGGTATTGACCATTTGCTCTCTAATAACAATAGGGGGAATTGGATTTATTGTTTTAAATGAACTGTTTGAATTCCGTAAATCAAAACGATTATCGCTTCATTCGAAAATTGTCTTAGTTACAAGTTTCTTTTTATTAGTCGGCGGTACATTTCTAATCTTTTTATTTGAATTTTCGAATGCAAAAACATTAAAGCCGTTGTCCTTATCGGGGAAAATACTTGGTGCACTATTTCAATCGGTTGCAGCTAGAACGGATGGAGCGAATACTTTAAATCTTACGGATATGACACAATCATCAATATTATTAATTATGTTTTTAATGTTTATCGGGGCATCACCCGGTTCTACTGGAGGAGGTATCAAAACTACTACATTCACGACGTTGTTGGGTGCCGTCTGGTCGCAGATACGAGGAAAAGAAGATGTTATTTTTTACCGCCAGCGTATTGTTTATGAAACCATTTATAAAGCTTTAACTGTAACCTTCAGTGCATTATTTCTTGTCTTAATTATTACGATGCTATTAACCATTACTGAACCAGGAAAAGATTTTATTAGGCTTTTATTTGAAGCAACCTCTGCCTTTGGAACCGTTGGTTTATCACTTGATTTATCTCGCGAATTATCTCCTATTGGTAAGGGATTAATTACATTTACAATGTTTGCAGGCAGGGTGGGCCCACTAACGGTTGCTTATGCAGTAACAATAAGAAGAAATCCAGATGCGTTCCGCTACCCTAAGGGAAAAATCATCATTGGCTAAATATACGGAAGGAGGTTGATTTCCATGACAGAACAATATGCAGTAATAGGATTGGGGAGATTTGGCATTAGTATTGCGCGAAAATTATTTGAATCGGGTAAAGAAGTTCTTGGTGTGGATGTAAATGAGGAGCGAGTCGAGGATTCCCATCCTTATACAACACACGCAATAATTGCCGATTCGACAGATGCTGAGGCGCTAAAATCCATTGGCATCCGTAATTTCGATACGGTTATTGTCGCAATTGGAAATGACATTCAAGCAAGCATTTTAAGTGTCCTTCTTTTAAAAGAACTGGGGGTTAAAAAAGTCATTGCCAAAGCACTAAATAAACTGCATGGTCAGGTCCTTAGAAAAGTGGGAGCTGATTGGGTAGTTTTTCCCGAGAGAGATATGGGAATAAGGGTAGCGCATCAGCTTCTCTCGCCAAATGTATTAAATTTTATTGAAATCTCAAAGGATTACAGTGTGGAGGAAGTAAAAATTCCTGAAAAAATGACAGGTAAGTCACTCAGAGAACTTGACTTGCGTGCGAGGTTTAATCTAACGGTGATTGCGATTCGCCATGGGCATGATATCAATATTACTCCATCTCCTGATAAGATCATTGATCAAGGCGATGTCCTTGTTGTAATTGGGGAAAATCGTGATTTAGAGCAATTTTCAAATATAGAATAGAAGGTATAGAAAAAACCATCCCAAAATAAATGGATGGTTTTTATGAATTGGAGAGGATGAAATGAATTTTATAGAGAAAGATACAATCGAAGAACGGCTTGAAATGATGAGCATTTTGGCCAAACAATTTTATGTTCGGGCACATCAGGTGGATGTAGAAGGAACTTTCCCTTATGCGAATATTGAAGATCTTAAGCAGTCTGGATACACAGCCTTATCGATTCCTAGAATGTATGACGGTGAAGGAATATCTTTATATGATCTCCTCCGTCTGCAAGAAAAAATTGCCGAGGGGGATGGGGCAACAGCGCTTTCAATTGGCTGGCATATGGGAATCATAATGAATCTGGGTGAAAAAGGAAATTGGGAAGAGTCTGTATTCAAAATGCTTTGCGAGGAGGTTAAGAAAGGGGCATTAATTAACAGTGCTGCAACTGAAACGAATACGGGAAGTCCAACAAGAGGGGGCAGGCCGGAAACGGCTGCGGTAAAAGTAGAGGGCGGCTGGATGATAACAGGCAGAAAGACCTTTACAACTATGTCTCCTGTCCTTGATTATTTTATTGTCAGTGCAGCCATTAAAGAAGCGGACCAGGTTGGGAATTTTCTTATTCCTCGTTCGGCCCAAGGAATTTCGATCGAAGAAACCTGGGATAGTATTGCCATGAGAGGTACAGGAAGCCATGATTTAATCTTAAATAATGTCAAAGTTCCTGATAACTACTTTGTAGAGAAACTTGGTGGTGAAGGAAAAAAACCAAGCGGATGGCTCCTCCATATCCCGGCATGCTATCTTGGGATTGCGAAAGCGGCGAAAAACTATTGCATCCAATTTGCAAAAGAATATTCTCCAAGCAGTATTAAAGGTGCAATTATCGAATTGCCAAATGTACAACAAAAAATCGGGGAAATAGAGTGGAGGATCATGCAGTCTGAATATTTTTTGTATTCAGTTGCAAAACAATGGGACTCCTCTAATTTAGTGGAACGTGCCCAATTGGGGCCGCAATTGGGCGCTGCAAAAATGACGGTCACCAATTTGGCAATTGAGGTTGTTGATCTTGCGATGCGAATTGTCGGCGCAAAAAGCCTTTCCTTAAAAAATCCATTACAACGCTATTATCGTGATGTAAGGGCAGGGCTTCACAATCCCCCGATGGATGATATGACGATACAGTTGCTTGCAAAATCTGCAATTATTAAAGCAGAAGTGTAAAACCGACTGAAAATGCACACCCTAAGATTAAAGGAGTGAGCTAGGATGCCAAGAGGGAAAGAATTAGAACAACTACCAATGTCACATATCGCACCGGGAGCCGGAAAAGATGCCGGCAGGATGGATAGGGAAGTACTTGGAAGTGTTGTTTCAAATGAACAGCCCCAACCAAGTGAAATTGAAAAAGAAAATGAAGACATGGTATAAGGCAGGAAAATTTCCTGTCTTATTTATTTTAAAAAGGCTGTGTTAAAGGATATTGTTGATTTTCTAGCCCTGTTGATTGGAGCGGAAATCAACAGACAAATTTAACACAGCCTTAAAAAAACCACCTATAACAAAATAGATGGTTGGAAAAAATCATTCTTCAACTAGCTCATGAATTTCAACATTGGATCTTTCCTCTAGGGGTCCTCGTAAATGAACCGTTGCTGTTTTTCCATCTTCGTGTAATTGGTCAATCCAAACCGAAGCACCATTATATTTTACTTCAATATCTGCTGACGAAGACAGAATTTGTTTTACACGATTCGCATTCATTTCCTTCACTCCTAAAACAGTTGTCATTTTATTCTTGGTTATATTGAATTCTTTTATTCAATAAATGTAATTGCTCTTTTATAATGGCTCTTTTCGGAAACTTTGTTGCTTTTGGACCTTAATGAGGGTCAAATATTTAAGTTTCTAGGCAATTTTCGC
>NZ_MLYR01000195.1 GCF_001866655.1 Bacillus sp. MUM 116
AACCAAGTAAAAACCGAGTTAAATCGCCATTTTAGGTTTTTAAACCTTTTTAGAGGGTAATTAGAAGCGAGCAGGTCGAGGAAGCGACTGAGTGAGCACCGGAGTGTATGATATATATACATGAGGAGCGCAGCGAGGGAAGCTGACGAAGAGATGCGACGCTTATAATTAGCCGTAGGTTAAGTTAGAAAGGGCGCACGGTGAATGCCTTGGCACTAGGAGCCGATGAAGGACGGGACTAACACCGATATGCTTCGGGGAGCTGTAAGTAAGCTTTGATCCGGAGATTTCCGAATGGGGGAACCCACTGCTCGTAATGGAGCAGTATCTTTATCTGAATACATAGGATATTGAAGGCAGACCCGG
>NZ_MLYR01000196.1 GCF_001866655.1 Bacillus sp. MUM 116
ATCATTAATGGTAAAATTTCTGCTGCGTTTCCAATAAGCCCGATTGAAAGCCCTTTTCCTTCTTTCTTTGCTTCAAACGCTAATTTCAATGCTTCATCAAGGTCATTTGTTTTTACATCTAAGTATCTAGTTTCAATACGACGATCAATTCTCCACTCATCCACATCGATGCCGATACATACGCCATCGTTCATTGTTACTGCAAGTGGCTGTGCACCACCCATACCGCCTAGGCCAGCTGTTAATGTGATGGTGTGTTTTAATGAACCGCCGAACTCTTGACGAGCAAGCTCTGCAAATGTTTCGTAAGTTCCTTGAACAATTCCTTGGCTTCC
>NZ_MLYR01000197.1 GCF_001866655.1 Bacillus sp. MUM 116
ATACGAAAAACAACAATCTATGCGAAAATTGCCTTATCAAATTGCTTGTGACTGCTTTATCTTTTTAAATTTCACAAAGGAAACGATTCTCCAAGGTAAAATATAGCTAAAAGCAACGGTAAAGAAAAGCATACTTAAACTTGCTGGATCCATGCCCGGTATAACCTGTCTTAATACAATACGAATCGCCACAACTGCGATTAATGCGATAAAAAAGCTTTTATTTTTTTGTGCATAAATATGTCCGTCCTGACGAATTTCATAATTGGTCGTCAGCATAAGAGGAACTGAAAGCAATATACCGATTAAGGATGCAACGGCAAATTCCCATATTTTTACTTGCAACTGATACTGCGAAAATAGAGAAAACACTGGAAGTATATAGATGATGGGAAGCAATATTTTGATTCCTGACCCTTGAATGGGACGAACCATCGCCCTTGTACGTCTCCAAATTACCAAGCCTATAATCACAGCCATGATTCCATAAACTGCAGATCCGTTCATTTTCCATTCTCCTTTATCATTGAGTTATTTTTAAGAGTTTTTGGTTTTCGTCATCACACTCTGATTATAAGGCTGCTAACCTTCCCCTAAATAGTCACCTTCGTCAACAATTGTAAGATGACTTTAGTCATCAATTTGTTGTGACGATGGATTATGTCCTTTCTCCTAAATGACATAGTATAATATCTTTATAGAAAATGGATTTTTTGGAGGAGATGGGGATGATTAACAGTAAGTCCAAGAAAATGGTTTGGACCTTTAAAGCAGTGATGGTCTTTTTGATCTTGTATGAAATCATAAATCTCGAAAGCTTTTCCCTCGGGATAAAAGCTTTATGGATGGCAGGCCTTCTGCTGATGCAAGCGAATGATTTTTTCAGAAACCACTATCGCTTATTGGAACGTAATCGGATTCTTTATACCGTCTCAATGGTAGTGAATATTGTAGTAATCGGGATCTATATGGTGTTGTTTGATAGTCCGGCGACCGGTATTTACTATACATTTCCTCTGGTAGAGATATTTTTGACTGCTCGGTCGGTTCAA
Organism: Bacillus sp. MUM 116; assembly: GCF_001866655.1. GTDB lineage: Bacteria > Bacillota > Bacilli > Bacillales > Cytobacillaceae > Neobacillus. Next base: position 1,053 of record NZ_MLYR01000197.1, read on the forward strand.
ACCGGAATCGTGGTCTTTCATGGTTTGGTCTTTTGGGCTGGAATAGTACTAGCGGAAGCGGATGTTCAAAATTCGTTGTTATCCTACTTTGCGATGCTGCTCTTGGTCTATTTGTTTAGGGCAATGAGTTTGGAGAGAGAAAAAGGCCAGCAGTTGAGTGCTGAATTGGTGGAGGCGCATGCCAAGCTGAAAGAAATCACCATTGTTAAGGAGAGAACCAGAATTGCACAGGAAATGCATGATTCCATTGGCCATTCCCTCATAGCCCTTCGTATGCACTTGGAGTATGCTGAAAATATGATCGAAGTCAATCCTCAAAAGGCGGGGGAAGCCATTTCAAAAGCCCACAATTTTTCACAAAAATCAATTAAGGAGCTTCGAAAGGCTGTCGCCGTTTTAAAAGATCAATTGGTTCACAGTCAAATTGAGCTTGAGGAATTATTAAACGATATGATCGAAAGCTTGGAAACTACAGGAAAGTTAAAGTTCACACTGAATTTTGATAAAGAAGTAGAATCGGGCCATCAGGATATGAAAAATTGTATTTATAATTCAGTACGGGAAGCGGTGACCAATGGTTTAAAACACGGCAAGGCCCAACAGTTTCGGATCGACATCACCAAAAGCGGTGACAGGATACAAGTTGCGGTGGAAGACAACGGCGGAGGCTGCGTTCAAATCAAAAAATCGAATGGCCTCCAAGGGATTGAAGATCGCATAGGTTTATTAAATGGGAAAGTAAGCTTCTCATCAGAAAAAGGAAGGGGTTTTAAACTATTGGCCGAAATACCTGCCTGATAGAGAACAAATAACCTAAAGATGGGGAGGATGTAAATGACAAAGATTATAATTGTCGACGATCAGGCGATGGTAAGGGAAGGTCTGAGAATGATTCTGGGCATGCATGAAGAAATTGATATTGTCGGGGAAGCCGCGAACGGGGAAGAATTGCTTGCGTTACTGAAGAATAACCTGCCTGATGTCATTCTTATGGATATTCGGATGCCGGTGATGAACGGCATCGATACGTTAAAAGCTGTGAAGGAAACGTATCCAAGTGTGAAAGTGATTATTCTAACCACCTTTAATGAAGATGAGTATATTTTCAATGGACTTAAATTTGGCGCGGACGGCTATATTCTCAAAGATTCCAATTCTAAGGAAATCATTAAGGCGATTAAGGCAGCGTGTGAAGGTAATATGCTGCTACACTCGCAAGTGAGCACGAAAATCTCTAAAGTATTGCAATCCATGGAACAGGCATCATTGGTTGAAAACAGGATCAAAGAACGATTGCAGAATATATTGACATCAAGGGAAATCGAAGTCGTGGAACTGGTTTTACAAGGAAAAAGCAATAAACAAATAGGCGGTGCGTTATTTTTAACGGAAGGTACGGTTAAAAACTATATTTCTAGAATTCTTGACAAGCTAGATCTCAACAACCGAACTGAACTGGTGCTCTATTTGCAGAATCATCATTAGTCGAATACCACATTAAAATTAATAACTTATTAGAGTATATTAATGAATATACATGCTCGAAGGGTGAGGGAAACAATGCTGGAGTTTCATACTATTCATATAAATGCATTTAAAGAAGAAGAAACTTGGAAAATCAAACTAAGAATAAAGAACCACCAGTCTTGGTGGTTTTAAATTTGTTAAATTATTTTATTCAAATTAAAAAATCTTCTTAACTTACTTTAAAGGAAACTGGTTATTTATGTTGGAATACAGATAAGAGCCATTTTATAACAATGTTATTTTCCATTGGCAATTATTTTAGTGTCAACTTTTTTCTCTATATCGCTCAGTTTAGTTTGATTTGATAAAATCTCACGTTTATTTTTTTCAATCATTTTTTGTAATGTACTGCTAATCTTTTTCATAGTATCCTCTCTTTTTATCATACGGATTTTAATAAATATGTCATAATTCGTTAAATACATACAAGATATTAGTGAAGTATATTGATAAAAAGATATTTTCCATGACAGATACCCCATTTTAGTCTTCAGATTTTTATATCAAAAAAATTTTACTGTTTCTTTGGAAAAACTGTATTTATCAATCACAATCATATTATATAAGCAGTTTTTTAAGTTCTCATGGATTTTATGTAAAGGTTTATTAAGTATTAATTTAATTGTCTGTGGAGTAGCTGATAGGGTCAATCGTTTTTATATTTTTGATGTGCTTAACACACTTCCTGAAATTAAGCAAACAGCACCTGCTACTTTAAGTGCAATTCTTCTCAATCAATTGAAAAAAAAATCATTCCTTTTGAAGAGTATTACTATCCATTGCTAAATACAAACACCTTATATTTGATCTGACCCAATAAAGTTAGACATATAGTTTAG
>NZ_MLYR01000198.1 GCF_001866655.1 Bacillus sp. MUM 116
AACCAAGTCATATATACAAAGCGATCTCGTTTTTACGAAAACTTCTTCTGCATTATCTAGTTTTGAGGGAATGATACCTCAAGTAAATAGTCTGGCAATAATGGCGAGAAGGTCACACCCGTTCCCATACCGAACACGGAAGTTAAGCTTCTCAGCGCCGATGGTAGTTGGGGCCTTGCCCCTGTGAGAGTAGGACGTTGCCAGGCAAAGTAAAGGACAACCTGATGTGGGTTGTCCTTTTTGTTTGGTTAAAAAATTATTTGACCAGTAAATCAAAAGAAGATACCAGTAAAACAAAAGCCAGGCTTTCAGGACATTACAATACAATTCAATTCATCAAATATTCATAAATCAAAAATGGCCCTTTTCTTGAGGTTATCGTTAAAAACGATTGAATAAAGGGAAAATCCCGATTAGGCATCATCTTCGTTAACTCACTCCACCATTCTGTTTCATAGCGGGCAATCATACTTAGGTTATAAAGTAACAGATAATGAATTAACAATTCCGGAAGATGGAAAAACTCACTTTTTTGAACAGGAAGAACCCAATCTCCCTTTTCTAAATGATACTTAAAGGGTGAGCCCTTTTTCTGACTTAAGCCATCAAACATAAGGGTAAGTCCTTTGTCAGAAAATGAAATAGGATGCATAGACTTCAATGTCAAATACTCTTTTAACCGGCTTTCTGTCATATGATAATGGTCCAATAGCTTATCAGGAATTTCAAATTTTCCACCATGATTATGCAAGATTTCAAATGTCCTCGTTCCTTCCAGTAGAAAAAATAAATCATCTAATTCAGGAATCAGCCTTAATAATTCTTCCATAATGACTTTTTCCCCTTCTAATTGTTTCATGTGAAACATTTTTTCGGACATAAAGGGAAATAATCCATTTTTTTGCAGTTTTACTTCATCATGAAAAAATTGGTAATTCTGTTTTTTTCGCTTCCTCGTTGAAACCCCATGAGCCAACACAGTGGTGGTCTCAGGATATGCAGGGTCAATTGTCAAAATACATGCCTTAATTAAATGGACTAGTCCATAAAAGAGGAGAATAGGTTTAAGAATAAGTGGTGCCTTTTCTGCTTGTTCATAATAAATTTGGCCATGTTCCAAATAATAGAGAAAGGCATAGCAGTTCTCATAGCTTTTTTGTTCCGGATTTTCCACCATATATTTTTGGTAGTTATTTTTTAGAAATAATTGACAATTTTCAGCTGAAAAAAAACATGAAAAGCTTTTCAAGTCTTTATAAGAGATATTCAATCTACAATCACCTTTTTTCAGAATAATTAAATTAAAACTAGTTCCTTGACAGTATTTTGTCCAATTGATAACCTACAAATAAAAAAATTTGTCCTGGAGGCCTTAAAAATGTGGGAAAGTAAATTTGTAAAAGAAGGATTAACCTTTGACGATGTCTTGTTAATTCCGGGTAAATCTGAAATTCTGCCACGTGATGTTAATCTTCAAGTTGCATTATCAGAAAACGTAAAGCTGAATATTCCAATTCTAAGTGCTGGAATGGATACCGTTACTGAGGCAGAAATGGCGATTGCCATGGCACGCCAAGGTGGTTTAGGGATTATCCATAAAAACATGACCATTGAACAGCAGGCTGAACAGGTTGAAAAAGTAAAACGATCAGAAAGCGGCGTTATTACTGATCCATTTTTCCTAACCCCTGAGCATCAAGTATTTGATGCCGAGCATTTGATGGGAAAATATCGGATTTCAGGTGTTCCGATTGTCAATAATGAAGAGGAACAAAAATTAGTCGGTATTATCACAAATAGGGATCTTCGTTTTATTCAGGATTATTCTTTTAAAATTTCTGATGTAATGACAAAAGAAGATCTTGTAACGGCACCTGTAGGGACAACATTGAAGGAAGCGGAAGAAATCTTACAGCAGCACAAAATTGAAAAGCTGCCATTAGTAGATCAGCAAGGAGTTTTAAAAGGGCTAATTACGATTAAAGATATTGAGAAGGTTATTGAATTCCCGAATTCCGCGAAGGATCGTCAAGGCCGCCTGTTAGCGGGTGGAGCAGTAGGGGTAACAACAGACACCATGAAGAGAGTAGAAGCACTTGTAAAAGCAAATGTCGATGTGATTGTGGTCGATACTGCTCACGGCCATTCAAAGGGTGTGCTTGATACAGTTAAACAAATCAGAGATGCTTATCCTACTTTAACGATTATCGCAGGTAACGTTGCGACTGGTGAAGCAACCAAGGCTTTATTTGAAGCGGGAGCAGATGTAGTAAAAGTGGGAATCGGACCTGGATCTATTTGTACAACCAGGGTCGTTGCCGGCGTAGGAGTTCCTCAAATTACAGCCGTATATGATTGTGCAACGGAAGCAAGAAAACATGGCAAGACAATTATTGCAGATGGCGGTATTAAATACTCAGGTGACATTGTTAAAGCACTAGCTGCCGGCGGGCATGCCGTTATGCTTGGTAGTCTTCTTGCCGGTGTTTCGGAAAGCCCAGGGGAAACGGAAATTTTCCAAGGCAGAAGATTTAAAGTATATCGTGGAATGGGCTCTGTTGCCGCTATGGAAAAAGGTTCAAAAGACCGTTATTTCCAAGAAGATAATAAGAAGTTTGTACCAGAAGGAATTGAAGGCCGCTTACCGTATAAAGGGCCATTAGCAGAAACTGTTTATCAGTTAATTGGCGGATTGCGCTCAGGTATGGGATACTGTGGGACAAAAGATTTAGAAGCATTGAGGGAAAATGCTCAGTTTATTCGAATGACAGGTGCTGGTTTAAAGGAAAGCCATCCACATGATGTTCAAATAACTAAGGAAGCACCGAATTATTCTTTATAATCTTAGAAGATGCTTTAGTCATGGTAAGGAGGGAGCACATGCCCTCCTTTTTATTTTTGGGGCAAATAGGTCTTTGCTCTGTCTATGATTTGAAAGGGAGTTATGTTAAAATAACCAAGGTGTATAAAAATGTTGGAGGGCATTATAGTGAATAAATATTTTTTTCGAAAAAGTATTTCCGGCCTATTGGCATTGATTATGTTTTTTAGCCTGTTTTCGGGCTTAAATAAAGCAGAAGCACAAGCGCCATTAAAGGTAAATGCGGATAGTGCAATTATTGTAGACGGGGAGAACGGAAAAGTTTTATACGAACAAAACGCTGATAGTATACTTGGTATTGCCAGCATGTCAAAAATGATGACTGAGTATATCCTGCTTGATGCTATTAAGCATGGAAAAGTGAAGTGGGATCAAGAATATTCTGTGAGTGAGCTTGCTTATAAAATTTCACAAAATCGAAATCTATCAAATGTTCCATTAAGACGCGATGGTAAATATACCGTAAGAGAATTATATCAGGCAATGGCCATTTACTCAGCCAATGCTGCAACAATCGCTCTTGCTGAAGTGATTGCGGGATCAGAAACAAACTTTATAAAAATGATGAACGATAAAGCAAAAGAACTAGGTTTAAAAAAATATAAATTTGTTAACTCTACCGGTTTGAATAATAAAGATTATGTTGGTATGCAGCCAGAAGGGACAAGTCCTGACGAAGAAAACGTTATGTCAGCACGTTCGGTTGCAGAATTAGCCTTCCGCCTAATTCATGATTTCCCGGATGTATTAAAAACAGCCAGCATTCCGACCAAGAAGTTTAGAGAAGGTACGGATGATGAAATTAAGATGGATAACTGGAACTGGATGCTGCCAACATTAATTTATGGGTATCAGGGTATGGACGGATTAAAAACAGGCACAACTGATTTTGCAGGGGCATGTTTTACTGGAACAGCGATGAGAGATGGTAAAAGATTTATCACAGTTGTTCAGAATGCAAAAGATGCAAATGGCAAGACAAGTGATAAAAAAGCCCGATTTGATGAAACAAGAAAAATGCTAGATTATGCTTTTAGTAATTTTAGCAAAGAGGAAATTGTACCGGCACACTATCAAGTTAAAGGCTATAAAACAGTGCCTGTTATTAAAGGGAAAGCAGACAATGTAAAAATTTACTCAAAATCTGCAATAGATATGTTTGTTGCCAATGGCGAAAAGCAAAATTATCAACCAGTCCTTGTATTGGATCAAAAGAAGGTTAATAAAAAAGGCGAGCTGACAGCCCCAATTAAAAAAGGTGAAACCATCGGCTATTTAACGCTTAAAGCGAAAAAGGGCGATAAGCTCAGTTTCTTAAATGATGAAGGACAGAAAAGCATTACGGTTGACGTTGTAGCCGCACAGAATGTTGAAAAATCCAATTGGTTTGTTCTGATGATGAGAGGAATTGGCGGCTTTTTTGGAGATGTTTGGAGCGGTATTTCCAAAACAGTAAAAGGCTGGTTTAAGTGAATTTGAAGTTTTTTTAATAAACTATTTAACTTGGATTCATGTTTTGACATGGGTCCTTTTTTGTTGCATAAGAATTTATAAATTGCTTTGAGAATTGTCCAACGAAAGCGTCCTGCCCCTCGAGGGAAAAAATGAACTGCTTTTTTCCTAG
>NZ_MLYR01000199.1 GCF_001866655.1 Bacillus sp. MUM 116
GTAATGTTCTATAACGGAACTTTACGCTTTTTTGATTCGACAAAAAACTGTTCCCGGAATACACTAATCTAACATTCTTCGACTATATTCTTGAATTTCCAGTTATTATTATTGAAAGAGAAATCCAGAAATAGTAAAATAATTTCATGCTTTGAGATTAGTAATATATTAATTTAGTCTTATACCACGGAGGAAAGCATGAAAAGAAAAAAGAAATCGAAATGGAAAATTGTTGGTTTTAGTATTTTCGGAGTTATCGTAATCATTATTGCAGCACTCGGCTTCGAATATAATCAACTTCAGCCAAAGAATCATTTTAAAAACGTTCCAGTTGTTAGTACAAATACCACCAATCAAACAGCAAATCCACCAAAAGATAATGTGTTTAACGTATTATTAATTGGAACTGACCAAAGAAAAGGAGATCAAGCTGGTCATTCTGACTCAATGATGCTTGTTCATGTTGATTTAAAAAAGAACGAATATCATGCAGTCAGTATCCCGCGTGATACACGGGTCCATTTAGATGGCTATGGATATACCAAGCTGACAAGTGTTCAATATATTATGCAATCAACAAAAGGTAAAAAAGAAGGTGTTGAAGCTGCCGTTAAAGCAGTTGGGGAGCTTACAGGAGTCCCAATTAACTACTATGTAGAAACCAATTATTGGGGCTT
>NZ_MLYR01000002.1 GCF_001866655.1 Bacillus sp. MUM 116
TGTATAGGATACTATGGCGGGACTGCCAAGGAATCGAACCTAGCAGAGACTACACGAGCCTCTCAAACAGTTTTGAAGTTAGAGTGAAGGTATCTTTTTTGATTACATTTAGTTTTATATAATACCGTAAAGTCTTAAGTTATGGCGCTAAAAAGGAACAAAAAATAGACTGACTATATAAGTCAATCCAATGTGACGCAAGGTGCTACCTCGGCGTCTACTATATATTATTCAAGTATTTGGACAAGCGTTACTCTATTTATTAAAATATGCACCCCCGAGGTTTTCAAGGCATGCGTCAAGGCAGGTAATGGAACAATTGGTCATAAGTAACAATGTTTGCTGTTGAAGCCGCAGAAAGTGGTTTTAAAAGTAAATTAATGCGATGGAAAACAAAACAGAAACAGCCAATTATACTATTGCTTGTGTCATTTAATTTATTTCTTGGAAAAAACTATACCATATTAGCATTAGTTTTGACATACATGGAATGAATTTTATACCTGCCAATTGCTAATAATACTGATATGAAGGTTTTACACCTCTCGTATACTTAAAGGGTTTGGGCATTGACGTTTAAAAGTTGTCAATGCTTTTTTTGTTTCGTCACACATAGAGTATTAAAATGGATGCAATTATTGAAGAAGTGGCGCTATTAAAAGTAATTCCAAACAGTAATCCAAACTAATCGAGTACCGAGGGAGAGAAATATCTCCCTCTTTACGAACCAATATTGTTATAGCTTTTAGACTGACCCTTATTCCACTTTCTCGAGGGGATGTGCAAAAATACCCAGTTCTTGTTCGATATATTTATGTCTGCGTATGGACACTTTCTTGTCCATAGATTCATGATTAGCTTACAATAGTCGATCTATATATTCCACATACACATGATCCTGATAGGGGTCCTTTTCAAGGCTCTTCTCATAGTATTTCATTCCATTGATGTAATCCTTGCAATCCCAATAATACCTTGCAAGTTCTATCAAAATATTCAGAAAGGTATGACGTAGCTGTTCTCGTTCCGTTTCAAGATAGCTTTCATAGGAATACTCTTCAAAAAAATCTCCTCGGTATAGCGACTCTGCTTTAAGTAGACTCTTGATACGATCCGATTGTGACACGTTGGTACTATCAGAAAGTACTTTGAGAAAATGATCAACATCGAGCATGATTTCTTGCGAACAAAACGTATAATGCTCCCCCGACTGAATAAATAACAAGAACATGATAAAAAACTACATGTCTGTCCAATTGAAGAATGGGTTACAGTCCCGACAAGCAACAGCTTTTTATCAATTTGAAAACCTTACTTAAAGAAAAGCCCCATTATGTGGTGGAATATGTGGATGCTAAACAAGATATCCCTCTTCCATCACCTTAAATAATTATGTAAGAGATTTTCGTGACTTCTTTAATTGGCTTATAACGGAAGGAATTGTGAAGTGTAATCGAATTAAGTATATTCCCCCAGATGTACTATCTTCAATCACATTAGTTCAAGCAAGGAGTTACTTTAAATATATAGCGAGGAAAAAATTTAAAATATCAGACGATGAAACAAAAACAAATTAATCCTAAGACAGTAAATCGTTATAAATCCTCCCTCCGGTCCTTGTTTAATTACATGACTATAGAAGCGGAATTAGAAAATAACGAGCCTTATATCCATCTTAATATAATCTCATTGAAAAATTCGCATATCACTATCCATTAAAAATAAATCAGTATTGTTTCTTTCTTCAAGTTGTTCAATCAAACTGTCAATAATGTCAGTATTTTCATAATCAACTTCTCTTAGCAATTCTTAGGTGTTGTCTGCATTTACAAATTGCAATTTGTAAAAATTAAAGCACCTCCCAAATTAGTTACACCCAAATCATAACTTATTTAGGGAATATTTATTGGAAAAATTATGAAAAAAAGAGTGACGATTTAGCCACTCCATATTAAAATGAAACATTAATTTTCATACTGGAGGATAGGAAAAAATAGAACCGTAACTTATACGTAAAGATTTAAAAATAGATTTTTGTAGAAATATTAAAAATTCATGGTATACATCCAAAGAATCGGTTTGTTTTGTTTCAATTAATACATAATTATAATCGTTAAGTAGCTTATCAAGTTCTTGGCTACATTTGATTGTTTCATGACATGACAATCCTTTATCCATTCCTAACTTAATCATTTCTTCTCTTTTCCTGCTTATTGCAACTTCCAAATCTACTTGTTTCATTATGGACTCACACCTCTAAAAATTATTATTACTGTGCATATCTGCAAATCTTATGAGGCATCTTGTATACGATTTACATTTTAACATTTTTCGACCTAAGATATATAGATGACTTAAGATATATTGATTCGGGAAATTCAGACAAAAACAGACAAATGTGAGTATAATTTGGATAAAAAAAGGGTGACATTTTCAGCCACTCTCTATTACCGTATATGCAAAAAGAAGCTGCTAACCAATTTGAGCAACTTAATAGTAAGTATTATTTATTTTTAAATTAATCTTTGTGACCAAAAGTGAAATTTTTTTATTTGAGTTCGCTATCTTCCATTTTAATCTCAAAAAAAACCCTCAGAAAGCCTTATATATCAAGGTTGGCGGGACTCCGTGGGAATCGAACCCACTAGACCTGGCACGCAGGCCCCAAGCAGTTTTGAAGTTCTATACAGTATGTATTTTCTAGTATCACTAAGTCCCATAAAGTGCTATAGAACTGGACCTCTTTATTTGTTCCAAGCAAACGAATTTTCATAGTAGTAGCTTCCCTCATTATCCCTTACCTATTTAGATACAGGATCCTCCTCTTGTTTAAAATATCACCTATTAGGAGGAAGTTTCGTAAGTACATTTAAGGAAAGCGCAATTTTTAACCTCAAAGAAACCTACTTCATAATTAACAAAAAGGCAAAAATTTAAAGCCAATAGAATGTGAGTAATCGAAAATTTTTAAATAATTTTAGCTATTTTTATATTATCTTTACCTATTTTTATACTATCTTTACATTATTATGAATATTTAGAATAATTTGTTGATTTATAAAATTGTATTTAATATTATTGAAATGATTTATGAAAGGGCTGTCATTGTTGTCTAATCTTTATGGGTATTCAGACATCAATGATATCCTGATTAAATTAGTTCAATAGAATGAGGTGATTAGAAAATATCAATTTTAAGTAGGTTATAACATCTCATGCAATCAGGTGGGACATGGTAACAACTATATTGTGCTTTTAGGGGGGATTTAGATGAGAAGTAGGAAAAAGTATTTTGCATTATTTTTCTCCATTTGCCTATTACTTGCTATTGTTGTAGGTTGCAGCAAGGCATCAAGTACAGAGTCGAATGGTAATGGGAAAGATTCGGATGGAAAGGTTACCTTAAAAATGATCGAGAGCCTTTCAAGCCCGGCAAGAACGGCATTGCTCAACGAATTAATAGACAAGTTTGAAGCTGCGAATCCGAATATCAAAGTAGAATTGATCTCACCACCTTTTAATGGTGCGGACCAAAAAATTACCCAAATGCTAATGGCTAAAGAGGCGTTGGATGTTGTAGAAGTCCGCGAATTCAATGCCAAACAATTTGCCATGAATGGTTTCATCGAAGATTTGAAGCCTTACACGGAGAAATGGAAAAACTACGATTCCTTGAACGATATTGCCAAAAAGCGTGCCAATTGGGTGAATAATACTCCATACTACATACCTAACGGTTTGTATCAGCGTGTCTTATTTTACCGTACCGATTGGTTTAAAGAAGCAGGACTAGAGGTACCTAAAACATGGGAAGAATTCTATGAAGCAGCAAAGAAATTAACAGATCCGGCTAAGAATCGCTATGGATATAGTTTTCGTGGAGGCCCGACCGGATGGGATTACGCTCTAATTACGATGTGGGCTTACAATGGTAAAGAGGTTAATCCAGATAATGCATTTTACTTAGGGAATAGTAAGACTCTATTCTCCTCACCTGAATCGTTGGAAGCGTTAAATTTTTATAAAAAGGTTTATAAGGAAGTTTCTCCACCAGATTCGATCAGCTGGGGCTACCCAGAAATGGTGCAAGGATTTGTTTCAGGAAGCACCGCGATGTTGATCCAGGATGCGGAAGTCATCGATGCCGCGAAGGAAAAACTAAAAGATGGAACATGGGCAACGGCACCTCTGCCGATTGGACCATCTGGTGAAGCCCCGCAAGTAATCAGCGGGCCTGGCTGGGGGATGACCGCATACTCTAAGCATAAAGAAGAAGCATGGAAGCTTATTGAGTTTCTAAGTGATCCGGAACAGAGCAATGATTATACAAAAAGGAGTTCTGTAATTCCGGTTCATAAGAGTGCTTATGATGATGAATTTTATAAAACCGGTTATTTTAAACCTTACGGAGATATGAACGCACAACCGGATATATTCCCTGATGTGACAAGACCAATCGATTTCAAGGGATGGGGTGCGTGGCAGTCAGCCGCTGACCAAGATCTTCAGGCCTTCTTATCCGGAAATACATCGGCTAAAGATCTCTTGAAAAAATGGGACGAATATTGGACTAAAGAAAAAGCGGAAAACAAAAAGTAGTTTGGCAATGGAAATGGATAGCGAAAGCTATCCATTTCTCCCTGTTACTATATTAAGGAGGAAATCAGTTGAAAATGGAGAAGCAGATTTTACATACGAGCAATCCAGGAGCTCAGCTTGGGAAAGCCCCCTTTCGTTTCTCAAAAGAAGGGATTTTTATTCTTCTTTGTCTAGCGCCTGCGATTGTTCTAGTAACGGTATTTGTATATTATCCCATCATTAGGGGATCAATTATGGCTTTTCAGAATTACACCCTCTTCGACCTAATGAATATTCATTTTATTGGATTGGATAATTTTAAAGCTGTTATTTCAAGTCCTAACTTTGCCACCATTGTTAAGAACAGTGTGTATTGGGTTTTTATCTCATTATTTTTTCAATTGCTCCTTGGCTTTGCGCTTGCCCTATGCATGAGGAAACACTTCAAAGGAAGAGGAATATATCAGGGTCTTGTCTTCTTTCCATGGGCGATGTCGGGATTCTTGATTGGGCTAATATGGCGATGGATGTTTAACGGGCAATTTGGAGTCATTAATGATCTTCTTCACAAAACAGGGTTGATTGATGCACCTATTGCGTTTTTGGCGGAAGCCAAGTGGGCGATGGCTTCTGTTATTATCGCGAATATTTGGTATGGAGTAGCGTTCTTTGCCATCATGATTTTGGCAGCGCTTCAATCAATACCTGACGAGTTGTATGAAGCGGCTGAAATAGATGGGGCAAACAAGCTTCATCAGCTTTTCTATATTACCTTGCCTTATATTTTACCTACCCTCTTTATTACCGTTCTCTTGAGAGTAATTTGGATTCTCAACTTCCCGGATATTATCTATTCCATGACAAATGGGGGTCCGGCTGGTGCAACGCATATTCTCTCTACATACCTGATTGATAAGGTTATGTTTGAACAGAACTATGGACAAGCCTCTGCAGTAGGTCTTATCATCGTTGTCATCCTTCTTTCTTTCATGGTGTTTTTCATAAAAGCTTCAAAATTTGAAAAGAAAGGTGATTTTTAATGACTAATGCTGGAGTTTGGCTTCGTACTCTGAAAGTAGGTTTTTTAAGCATTTTTTTGGCCATCACCATTTTTCCTTTGTATTGGATCATTATTACTTCCTTTAAAACACAGAAGGACATTTTTTCTCAGCCGATTCAATACTGGCCAAAAGATTTCACACTGGATAATTATATTCAAATATTTAAAATCTCTCATTTTCAAACATATATTTTTAACAGCTTTTTGGTTTCCATCGTTGCTTCCTTTATTGTATTGATAATTTCTTTGCTTGGGGGATATGTCCTTGCAAGATTCAAATTCAAAGGGAAAGGACAGGTGATTGGCGGCTTCCTCATGACTCAAATGGTCCCTATTTTCATTGGTATGGCTCCGTTATATATGATGATGTCAAATATGCAGCTTATTAATCATTTGTTTTCCTTAATGCTGATCTATACGGTTATGTTGATTCCTTTCTGCACAATTATTATGGTTGGGTTTTTCCAGAGAATTCCTGCCACATTGGAAGAAGCTGCAATGATTGATGGATGCTCAAGAATAAGCGCTTTATTTAAGGTCATTGTTCCTGTATTGCTGCCAGGAATTATGGCCACCTTTATATTTGCGTTTGTTCAGTGCTGGAACGAGCTTATTATGGCGGTCATGTTTATTGATGAGGAATCGGTCAAAACCATTCCGGTGGCGATGAATTCTTTTATAAAAAAATATGATATTGAATGGGGAGCAATGTCAGCTGGAACGGTACTATCGGTTATTCCTACCATGATCTTGTTTGCTTTCTGTCAAAAGTACCTCGTAAATGGTCTGACGCAAGGTGCGGTGAAAGGGTAAATCTATCAATTTCTTTGGAGGAAATAATATGAAAGTAGATATACGGGGCCTGCCCTAAATGGAACAGGAGTCTACGGAATTTAGATGTCAACCATACAGGCCGTGGTTATCGTGCCATTTAGTGCCAAAGCGACACGTACAGAATGACAGAAAGACTTCAAGACTTAAATTGTAAAAAGCCATAAAAAAATAGGGGGTGATACATATTAGTCATGTTTATAATATGTATCACCCTCTTACTTCTTGTTCAACAATCGCACCCGATAGCTTAATAACATCCTTTGAACCGAAAAGGGAAAATCCCTTCTATATTTTAGAAAAAGCCCCTTAACATTGGGGTCTTTTTCTTGGGACACTTCCTATTCAGCACCTGCAGGGTTTGTTTTTAAATCCCTGACCAGGTCTACATCTTGCAATACAGATAGATTGTTCACTAGAACATTTTCGAAGGCATACAATATCCTTGTCACGTTCACAAATAGCAGCACATTGACGAAATTGGGAAACGCAATTTCGAACACATTCTTCAGGATCAATTCGATTCTGACGATTACGCATGTATTGTTCATATGTTCTCATATTATTATTTCACTCCCTTCTATTAAAATGTTATTCAAGATAAATAAGACTGCTTATACACCTGTACAATCTTTTAAAAATATTTTAAAAAAACTTATAAATTATTCTTTACATACAAAAAGAGAGACTATTCAGCCACTCTCCACATTCCCCGAAAAACTTCTTCAACTATCCTGCCCTTTTAGTTTAAGTGCAAACCTTCACATTCCCTTACTGACTCATGAATAAATATATTTTTTCATCAAATTCTAATGTAATTTTAAATTTATAATAATTGACGTAGGGTATTGTGAATTCGAAAGAAATTTGTCGAATAATAGTGAATTCCATAGAAATAGACCATAAACAGAGAGAGGCTTAAAGAAATGAAATCTACTGGTATTGTTCGTAAAGTTGATGAATTAGGACGCGTGGTTATTCCAATCGAATTAAGACGTACACTTGATATCGCTGAAAAAGATGCGCTCGAAATTTATGTTGATGAAGACAAAATTATCTTAAAAAAATATAAACCAAATATGTCTTGTGCTATTACCGGTGAAGTTTCTGACGATAATTATCAGCTTGCCGGTGGAAAATTAATTCTTAGTCGTGAAGGCGCAGAGCACCTTTTGAAAGAAATTATGGCAAGCTTTGAATTAGCAAAATAATATAGATTAAAATAAAAAGGCTCTAGAATCTTTGATTCGAGAGCTTTTTGTTTTATAGGACATATATGGCCGTTCCTCAGCTAACCTGCCACTTTAGTTGAACAAAAAAGGGCTGCCGAAGTAGCCCCCTATTCTTCAACATAAGCACCCGATAGTTTAAGTGTAATACTTCACAATTTCCTCCAGAATAAATAAAAAATAGTGATAAAAATGTCACAGGAAGGTGTATTATTCCTTAACGTCATCATTAGTTTAAATGGCTAATTTACCAATTAATAAAGGGTCCCCCTATTTAAACAAGAACGTCTCCCCTTTTTCATCAATTGCAGCTTAAAATCAAATCCAAAAGGAGTGAGACCGTGCTGAATATAATAGTTGTATCTCTTGAATGCCTCCTTCCATGAGACATCCTTCACCTTTTCTGTCCACCAAACTACATAAGAATGGTGTTTCTCTGGATATGGCTTGATCCATCTGCTTCTATCTCATATTGCTTACATATGCTGTCCTGAATAGGTAAAGCGATATATGGATTGAAGGCATCTCCATACTGTTAGTGTAAGAATAGAAGAACCATTTCTCTTTACGGTTTCTTCAGAGAAAAGGACTCTTTCAGGTGAAAATGCCTCTACAAGTCCTGATTTAGTTGCCTGACGATATACTTCATTTCCCACTTGGAAAAATTCACGAGAGGCAGGGAGATCATAGGGGTGGTATAGCCTAGAAAACTTTTCGTTAATTCCATTCTGCTTTTATTCATTTTAATAAATTGAAACTAATTTATCCTCAAACTCTTGGCTTTTTTTAAGGCTTGTAAGATGAGAAAAAACAAAAACAAAATTGGTATATAAATATATAGAAAGCTGGATGTGACAAATGTAATGAAAGTCCCTATTTCCTCAACTTCCATTTTACTTTTGACGTTAATAATCATGAAATGAACGATAATAATTGATATCCAAAATGACTTTCTCGATTTAAATTTAAACGATTCTTTCAAAACTCGAATCGCCCCCCACAATGCCATACAACAAGGGGGTAGGATCACTAAGAGCCATATAAAAATAAAGATATATTCAAATCTTTCGATAAATGGAAAGCGGATAATTTTTGACATCATGAGGGTTGGCCAAGTAACATGTTCAAGCTGCCCATGACTAAAATAAACAAATGAAATGATTGTAATAAATAAATATAAAATGGTTGTATACGCTTGTGAAATGTGGGCCCATTTTTGGGAAATTTGATTATTTTTAATAAAAGGAAAATATAAAAGTAAAAATTCTGGTCCTGAATACATAAGGATACTTTCTTTTGCTGATACAAAATAGTCACTTAAGCTGTGATTAAAAACGGGTAATAAATTCGTCCAGTAAGCATATTGGAATGGAAAATATACCGTAAGCAGAAGAAGCGAAGGGATTAGCATCCCCCAAAAACAAATACCGGTAATAACCCTAAAACCTTCAACAACTAAATATGAAATCACAAAAATCATGGTAAGTGATAAAAACCAAATAGGGGTATAAGGAAAAACCCAAGTAACCAGAACTGATAAATAGGACCTAATTATAGTTGAAACAATTAAAAACATATATCCATAAAAGAAAATATTTAATACGTTTCCTAGCCATCTCCCAAATAATTGTTGATGTAAAGACATAATATCACCATTATTTGATTTCTTTAATAAGAAATACAGTAGCCAAATAATTAGATGTATACTGATTCCAACCAATACAATTGAAACCCATGCATCCTGTCCTGCTCCCTTTATTATTTTACTTTGAAAATTCAACAAGCCTACACCGGTTTGGGTACTGTGAATCAGAAAAAATAAAAAAAAAGGAGATACAGTCAAACTTTTATTTAATTGTTTACTCATGGTCAATCACCTTTTCTTTTTACTCGCCAATCCCTGCCTGAGATAGTTCTATTTTTAAATTTATATCCAATGCGATAGTTGGGTACACTTTTTCATAAAACTCCTTTTCGTTCCATTTTTTTGAATACGCTCTTGCTAAATCACCTATACCTAAAGGATCGACTTGATGCTTTTGAAATTTTACGAATAGCTTTTCAAAATCCTTTTTCATTTGTTTTTCCAATTGCTTTTTTAATAATATGTTATTTTGTTTTTTCCTTAAATCTAGCCAATCTGGAAAATCCTTTACCATTCCGTTTAGTGTTATATTGAATGTTACCTTTGATTTCGAACCTTTGTTCATAATTGATTTTTTGTTGTTTCCATTTAAAATTGCTAAAATTACTGAGTCCCTCGCCTGCCCCTTATGTATGTTAAATTCTGTTTGCCCTCTAATCACTCTTCCTCTTAAAATTTTATATAAGAAGCTTTCTTTTTGATTTAAGATAGGTCTTAGTCTGTCTTTTTTTAATACTGCTAGCCCGTTTACCTCAATGTTCCCCTTTTGATTAATCTTTAAATAAGGTAAGGAGGGGTCTCTTCCGTCTCCATAGAAATCAAATAAAAAACTTTGCATAGTTGGAATTGGTACGTTTTGAGTTCGATAATTTTGTTCAATCAATTGATAAGGATAGTCGCTGTTTCGATTTTTATTTTTCATTAAAATATCTCCTGCTGGTTCTTCTGAAACAGCCACTAACATATTGCTTCCAATCAAAGGATCCCTGCAAACAGTCTTAACAAAATAAGACACCCCATTTTCAGCTAATTCTTTACCAAAGATTAAAAGGTTCAACTTTCCAATTTCTAGCGGTTTAGGAGATTGTGCATTTATAGATTGTTTTATTAAATGGGATTTCCTTCCTTCCCCCTGTAAAATAGTGCTCCCACCTTTTTTTTCATCTCCCGTATAATCAGAATAAAGCACAGTTCCAACATACTGGTTATCAACTTTGTCAAAACCTAATACTTTAGGAAGTTGCACATCATCTATAATTTTTTGCCGTGGAAAAGAACAGCCAGGAATAATCAAAATGAGAGGCAAAAGAGCACAAAAATACCTTATATTTTTTCGCTTTTGACTATTCATTATTAATATCATCCTTATCTTGATTTGGTGTATATCTTTTAAGTGAAAGAGGTCTTAAAAATCTGCTTCGTGTCGTTGTAAACTGATATGATGATCGAATAAAACTGTCGCGAAAGTTCTTTATTCTAAAAGGAAATAGAGGTACCATATATGGATTTCCCAAGGATTTAAGTTTTAATAAATGTCCTAACAGAAGAACAAATCCTATTATAATTCCAAAGCCACCCAAAAATGCTGCAAGTAAAATTAATGGAAACCGGATGAGACGAATTGCATTTGACATTTTAAAGATAGGAGTTGTGAAAGAAGCAAGTGCAGATGATGCAACAATAATAAGTAAAACATTACTTGTTAAAGCAGCTTGGACAGATGCCTGACCAATAACAATACCACCTACAATACCCAGTGTTTGCCCAATTTTTGTCGGCAAGCGTGCCCCCGCCTCTCTCAACAATTCAATGGTAATTTCCAAAAAAATAGCTTCCCATACCGGAGGAAATGGAACATGAGCTCTTGAGCTAATAAGGGGCTGCAATAAATCATCAGGTACAACTTCATAATGAAAGGTTAAAATTGCTACATATATAGGTGTAGCAAACAACGAGAAAATAACACTAATAATACGAATGATTCGAAAAAACGACCCGAGTACCCAGTTAAGATAATAATCTTCTGGAGAAATGAAAAAATCTAATATCGTTGTTGGTCCTGTAACAATGTAAGGTGACCCATTCGATAAGATCGCAACTTGTCCTGATATCATTGCATATAAAACCCTGTCAATCCGTTCAGTAGATAAAAAAATAGGAAAGGGGGTATTTGAATTATCTGAAATCATTTGATCAATTTGTGAATTATCGAAAATAACATCAAAATTAATATTCTTCAGTCGCTGTCGAACAGTTTGAATATATTCCGGATTAGTAATTCCATCCAAATAGGCAATGACTACTTCCGTTTTAGACATTGAACCAATTTTTATTTCCTCAAAAACTAATTCTGTAACGGCCATTTGCTTTCTTAATAAATGAAGATTAGTACTAATATTTTCTACAAAACCAACTTTTGGACCAATAACACTAAATTCATTTTCGGTATCATTATTCTCTCGATAACCAAGATTCGTATTTTCAATATTTATCGTCAAAAAATCTTCATTGAAATCTTTGAATTGAAGAATAACATTTCCTTTTATCAGCCTTTTTTCAATATCAAAGGGGTTACTTGTAACTTGGATGTCCTCAAAAGGAATAAACTTTTTAATATCATAAATTTTACTAATTTCCTTTATATGTTCTTGTATTGCCGGCAGAAGAAGGGTATTTAATTTTTGGGGATCTACCATACTTTTATAGTAACTAATTGTAATATCCTGTTCTTCCGATAATGTAAATTGATGGAAATCACTCGATTTAGCAGCTTGTTGAAAAATAGTTTTTATTGAAATTGTTTCGTTCTCAGACTTTGGATTATTTAAAAATCGATCTATAAACTTGAATGACATTTGAATCACCAAATGGATTTGTATTTTTGCAATTAAATTTATGTTCTCACTATAAGAAGAACAATGATAAAAAATTTAAGGAGTATAAAAGAATAACCCTTCTTTGACATTGTTCAATTTCGTTTTTATGTATTCATACTTCGATAGCAATTATACCTCCTCCTTAATTTTTTCGTTCTTTTCAATTTATATACTAAAAAAGTATTCCTTTTTAATTTTAATAAAATACTCTAACATGTTTTGTTTCCCTTTTTGATAAAGTACCTCTGAAACAGAAAATTCAGTAATACCCATAAAAAATACCTCTAATTAAATAATCTTGAATTCAAGATTATAGTAATACTTACAAATTTTTTTGTCAACAGACTTATTTACGAATAAATACAAAATTTGTTTTTTCTTGTTGAACTAATCTGCCACGTTAGTGGAACAAGAAAAGCCGTCAAAATGACAGCTCTTTTCCTAACTCAACGTTTTAATTGTTTATCTAAAATCATTAGAAACTTTTCTCTAGCTTTATTACTTCGAATAATCTTTTTAGTACGATTGTTGCTCTGTAAGTAACGCCTAATGTGTCTATTGGTAAAAAATAATCTGTGGTATTTCTCATCTTCGTATATTACTTTAAACCAACCTTGTGTTCGCAATATATCAATATTCTTATCAATCTTTTTTGTAACAAGGCTGCCATCGCTAACAAAAATGGCTTCAAGAAATTCTCCTAGTAGAGAGAATAAAAAGTCTAGCATTTAATTAGCACACTCCATTAATGTCACATCAATTTACCTAGAATAGTTGCCAAAACTAGGAAATAAGCGCAAGCTGTGTGCAATTAAAAATTGCGCTGTATAATAGGTTGTCATAATCAGGATATCAGAATAGGGAATCTCTGAAACAAACAAATTCCATGACAGAATTGAGTCTGAGAGGACGAATAAAATACTTCCTATTATTGCCCATATATTTTGGGACAAAAATCCAGTCCAACACATCAGAGATATAATCACTATATACATAAGTACGGGAACTACTAAAGTATCATTATGATTCTGAAGCAATACAGCGATTATGTGATACCCCATAACAAAGCCATATAATCCAATAGGTATAATCATAAGAAGTGAAAGCTTTGTAAAACGCCAATAACGGGAAAACCCTGCAATATAAAACAGATGCCCAATTAGGAATGCCGCTAAGCCGATAACGAACCATCTAATTAGCCCATCACCTAGCATACAGATAAATAATCCACACCATATAATCCAATGAGCGCGTGATTTTTTATCAAGTATTTGTTTATAAGCATAGAAAAGAATTAGCCACATTGGGATTAATTTAAATAGCATTTTGATTACTTCTGGTTTGCTTGGAATGGCAGATATGTATATAAGGCTCATAAGTAAAATGAAAATGGGTAATAGATAAGTTTTCAATACGTTCACCTCTTTGTAACAGTTTTATTTCTCCTTGTTTTATAGCCAACAGCGTCACCAAATAGGATTTCAATAATCTACTATTTTCTTTATAACTTAACGTTTCCTTCCGAAAATAAACTGCATCCGATAGTTGAATAGTATCTACTGTTTCAATTTCGAGAATCAAGTCAAAAATTCCTCTAAAAAAGAAATTTTAGGGAGAGATGTATTTTGTTATTGTCAAAGGCATGGAAAACGTATGAATCGGATAAACGAATTGAAGGGTCTCACCGCAAACTCTTAAAGCAAATAAACTTCAATCCACATTACTTATTCGATATTTCAAGGATGTTAATGTTGATACCCTATCCACTGTTCAACTAAAAGAATACCTGGCGAAATCGAGTGAAACCTTAAAACCCTCATGTATATCTCACCGAATACGTTTTATGAAATCATTCTTTCGTTGGTCAAATGAAGCAGGATATGTTTCAAAAAATCCCGCTGCAAAAATAAAGGAACCTAAAGCGGGGAAACGAATTCCTAAGTTTTTAACAGAAATTGAAATTGAATATTTACGTGAGGCCTGTACCAGCTCGTTGGAAAAGGCATTGTTTGAATTCATGTTTTCTACAGGATGTCGCATTGGAGAAATTGTTACATTACAGAGGAGTAGAATTAATTGGTTAAACCGATCTGCCATTGTTAGGGGAAAAGGTGATAAGGAAAGAGAAGTTTATTTTAATATCCGCTGTGAAATTTGGCTTAAAAGATACTTTGAACAACGCCAAGATGACGATGACGCCATTTTTGTTACCGAACGGTTTCCACACCGCATGAGTATTGCCCAAATGAGATATATCATCAAGCGAATTTCAAAAAGGGCAGGCATAAATAAAACGATTCCATAGTCATTGGTGGAGGAATAATGACCACTATCTTTACGGGTATCATTTTGGTATTTCTTAATAAAATATTAAGAGAAGTAAAAAAGAGATAGCAATTAAGCTACCTCTGATTTGAAGAAGAATTTAACAGGAGTCATATCTCTAGTAATATCCTTTGGTACTCGGAATAACAATTCATCATGGATTTGTGCTAGGATACCAAATGTTCTACCATCCTTAGACAATTCCTTACAAAGCTTGTCACCTGCAAGCATTACTAATTTTGTTTGAATAGCAGATGTGCCTTGAATCTTGGCATTAGTGCAGTAGGTATCATAAACCTTATTTGGATTTTCACCTTTGAAGAACGGTAATCTTCTCTTTCTTGAGATACCTAGTTCTTCTATTTTCATTTCAACAAATCCCTACTTACAAGCTTCAGTAGTGTTAGCTTTTACGAACTTAGCTACTTTAGGGAACTTCTTATTGAAAGCATCTAGAATGGCTTGTGCTTCCTTGGTTGATTAGAATCATAATGCATAAATCGAATCAGAATCGAACCAGGTCCAGTACCGAATTTGACTCCATCTAGTTGACTTCCAATAAATAAATGTTGAAGTGCCTTTTCGGAAAATCCCCTTTGTTTAACATCCGAAAATTACCATTTCTTTCTAATAATCTATTTTTCTATAATTCAACTTCCATCAATTCGTTTCCTTCTTGAACTAAACTCCCTCAATAAAGAAAGCGAAATCTCCCGATTTCTCCGTTTTTCTTAGATTTTCATAGTGGTTTACCTTGTTTTAATCGCTTAATAGTAGGGTGTAAATTACTGAAAAGGATAAATATGGACCATTTGAGAAAAAGACTTATAGCTCACTAACCAATAACTTACAGAAATTGGTGAATAAGTTAAAATATGATCGCACTGGTGGATGTCCACATTTCTCATGGAGGTCAACCCTCCCATGTCTCACAGAGTCTTCGCTCTCAAATTCCTTCGTCCAACCTTTCCATGAGGTGGATGTCAGCCATGCTGCCCCACAGGGTCCTTTGCCCGTAATTTAGTTGCTTTGCCGACTAATCCGTGCTTCAAATGTACCCTAATCTATAAAACTCGTAGCTACTATTGAATCTAATCTAAAACAGAATCAAGCGGCCATTTCTACCTTCTTTGATACTGACAAATGAGGAATATCCTTTAACATCTTTTCTTCACTAAATACAAATTGCTTTTTACCTATGCTAAAGAAAATACGGATCAGTTTATTACATAAAGCAATAATAGACTGCATTTTCTTTAATGGATTATCAGAACGTTGAGTATAGTAAGCGTGTAATGCTTTAAAAGCTGAATTTTTTGCGACTAGAATCATACAAACTCTAAACAACAGAGCCCTTAGTTTCTTCCGGCCCCTCTTTGTAATTGTCGTTTTTCCTTTGTGCTTACCGGATGTATTTTCTTTTAAACTTAAGCCAGCCAGCTTAATAATTTGTCGGGGATGAGAATAATCATTTAGATCACCCACTTCCGCAAAGAAACCGGCGATCGTATCCCTTCCAACACCTTTAATAGCCAACATTTGCGGTACACCGGGTATTTCATCAAGTAAAACATCTATTTTTGCATCTAATTCTTCGAATTTAATTTGGATTAATTCATATTTATCAAGTAATGTTTTCAGCTCCAATTTAGCCATATCAGAGCCCTGCCGAAGTCCGATGGACTTACTGGCTGCTTGCTTTAACTCTCGAATCTTATTAAGCCCCACACTCCGGGCAACTGCTTTTCTCAGGTGGGTAAGCAGTTCTTGTTCAGAAAAATTTATTATTTCATGTGGTAAGGCATATAGTTTCAAGAATTGTATTGCCGCCTTGCCTTCCCACTTCTTAAAGACTGTAAGAAATTCTGGAAAGTACCGATCAATCCAGTTATGAACTTGGCCTTGAACCGTCTGAAGGTCATCTGTTAAAAGATCACGAATTTTCTTAGCCACCCTGAGTTCGGCATAAACTCCTTGTGGTATTGTAGGTTCGGCGTATCTCCCGTCTTTGACCAGCTGGGCAATTACTTTGGCATCTTTCACATCATTTTTAGTTGGTGAATTATCATCAAGTTCCTTGCTTTTCTTAACGTGCAAGGGATTTACCACTACAAACTTAATCTCATTTTCTTTCAAAATGTGAGCCAGATTGAACCAATAATGGCCTGTCGGTTCCATCCCAACCACCACTTTATCCATGCATTGTTCTTTCTTTATTTCTGAAATCCACTTAAGAAAATGACAGAATCCGTCTTTTGTGTTTTCAAAATAACAAGGGGATCCGAACTCCATTCCTCTAAAGTCCTGGGCACGTGCCACATGCTTGAATTTAGCGATGTCGACTCCTATAATAAGTGTTTGAGAAGTAATTTGAGCAATTTTCTTATTTTGGTTATAATTCATTTTACGGCCTCCTGGTATTTGAGTGTTGTCCTTTTCGCTGGCCAGCTTCAGGACTCTCTTATTCTACCAAGAGGTTATTTTTTTGTTCAAACTCCATTTTCCTTCATTACAGGAATGCTGCCACGTTACTTGAATAAAAAAACGATCCTTTTTTATTTAAGAATCGCACCCTATAGCATTCCTGTAGATCGCTATTTTTCAACTTTGAAAAAAATAGAGCTCCTCAGTAAGATATGAGTATAGAGACCAATCTAACTCAAAACCTTAAGGAGGAACCCCTACTATGAAGTTTAAAATGCAAAACAAACAAAATCAACTAATTGAAAAAATTTCCGTTAAACATCTCGTTGTTGGTGTGGACATTGCTCAACAATTACACGTTGCTAGAGCTGTTAATTTCCGTGGAATTGTGGTGGGAGATCCACTTACGTTTAAAAATAATGAAGAGGGCTTTGCCTGTTTACTAACTTGGATTAAAAATCTTCAGAGATTAAATAACTTAGATGAAGCTATAGTTGGGATGGAACCTACTGGACATTATTGGATCAATCTTTCAAAATGGCTTTTAAAAAAAGATATTGACGTTGTAACAGTAAACCCACATTTAGTTAAAAGGAATAAAGAAAATCGTGATAATACTCAGTCAAAAAGCGATAAAAAGGATGCCTTAGTTATAGCTGATATGGTAAAGAACGGTTACTACTCCGAGGTTCGATACTCATCAGAAACATTTGAAAAACTAAGGGTTCTTATGTCTAACCGTGATGTAGTTGTTAAACGACTTGTCAGTTCTATTAATCAATTAAACCGTTGGGTAGATATTGTCTTTCCTGAACTCCGACAGGTATTTAAAGATATTACGGCTAAAGGGGCAATAGCAACTCTTCGTTTATTCCCGTCCCCTATGGACTTAGAAATTATGCAGACCCACGAGGTTATTACTGGTTGGAAATCTGTAATGAAGAGGCAGCCTGGATTAAAAAAGGCCCTATTACTCCTCCAGCTAGCTAAGAAATCTATAGGTACAAGACAAGCACTTGATGCTTATAAATTTCATTTGACACAATTATTGGAGGAATATGATTTAGCAGTATTACAACTCGACAGAGTTGAAGAACAAGTTAAAAGTGCATTGAATGAAATTCCTTTCGCAAAGAAATTACTTACCATTAAAGGAATTAGCGAAATATCTTTAGCAGGTATATTAGGTGAGGCAGGAGATCTTAGTGGTTTTTCGCATGGTAATTCCCTACTTCGCCATGCAGGATTACACCTAGCTGAAGCAAGTTCTGGTAAGTGGAAAGGTCAAATTGTCATTTCTAAACGTGGAAGATCTAGACTACGGCGATTCCTTTACTTAGCAACAATGAGTCTTGTGATGAACAATCCAGAATTCCAAGCAATACACGCTCACAATGTTAAAGTAAAAAAAATAAAGAAAATGAAATCAATTATGAAATTAATTGGTAAGTTAGCTAGGGTTTTTGTAGGCATAGCCCGACGTAACGAGTCTTATTGCCCTGACAAACTCCAAACTTTCTCACCCCTAGCAGCATAAATTAGTAGAATCGTTGAACTTTATTCAAATGTGACATCGTTATATATAATTGGCAATGAGTACAAACCGAATGTTGGCTTATTCGTAGGATTTCAAATATGTACGGAGTACCAGGTTTATTGAACATAAGGGCACAGACCCATTCCGTTAGCATAACTGGCCTCCACCCCTTGGATAGGCATGACGAAGGAATGATAGGGCAATTGACCCGTTGAGACATGGGAGGGAAAGCCTCCAGGGGCGGCGTGGAGCGTGTACATCATATGGTAAAATATGGAGTTACATTATACTCCTTTATTTAACTATGCTTTCACGAAGCCATAATGATCTGAACTCATTTCATATAACCGTTATACCTAAATAAAGGGTAATGAAATCCTGCGAATAAGCGAGTATTCGGGAGAAAATCGTATTAAACTGAGGGAGTTCAATAACGGCAATGAAAAAGGACTGCCGAAAACAGCCCATTTGTTATGAAACTATAGCACCCGTTTGTTTAAGTATAATCCTTCACAAAGTTGAGATGTAACAAGTAGTTTAAGAGGTTCTTCATTCATACCAATATCTATTTCTTCATTAAGCTTTATCCTTCATGGGCTTAAAAAAATCGCACAGATGCCAAAAACAGGAAAAATCAGCCTTGCATAACATAGTTAGGAGTTGCGAAAACGCTTAGTGTGAATACGTATGGAGGTCATCCTGCTCAATATTCCGGAACCACTGGCATACCATTGTTCTATGGACCGCGGGGAAATATTGTTCAAAAGGATGTCAAGAATACTTTGTTTTTATTGAAGGTGTTAAATATCCAATCATTCCAAATCCTCATCTTCCATATTCCTATGTTATACCTCTTATTTTTAATTATATAAAAAGCCTAAATGAGGCTTACAGTCTTGTGTAACAGAAAGTTCATTCTACACCACATCTCTTTTATTTACTAGTTGGTGATTTCTTCATTTTTATTAGCCAACACCCCCGCAACAACATCCCTATTAAACCAAACCATCTGTCGAATAAGAAAAAGCGTCTCCAAATATTATAGAGGCGCTCCATTTTAAATAATATCCCATTTTTACTCGTACTCTTTAACATCAGTATTTTAATTTTAAAAAAATTTATAAATTATAATTTAATGGTATGGGGTATGGGTGCGAGTGTGGATAGCCATATCCGTAGCCTGGAGCACCAAGACCTGGATAAAAACCCATACAGCAGCATGATTCATAATTATTCCATATAAGGAAAAGATAAATACAGACCCACTTATTAAGATTTCCCCCCTCCTTAACTGGTCTTTTTTAGAACCAATCTATACACCGCGAATGGTGGACTTAAGATTATTCTCATTCAGCAATCAATCACAATAAACATAAACTTAAAGGGCATAAAACCCTAAATATTTCCACATGAGTAAAAGCGAAAAAAATGATTGACATAAGAACCGGAGGAAGGGCTAATGGAACAAATAGTGCCTGAAAAAGCAAAAATATCGCCTTTTTTAGTTTTTTTTCTGATCCATAAGATGCAAGTTGGCGTAGGGGTTCTTGGCTTCCAGCGTATTATCGCATTAACTGCAGGATACGATGCATGGATTGCCGTTATAATTTCCGGTTTAAGCATCCATATCATTCTATGGATGCTGTACAAAATCGCCGAAACAGCAGATGGCGATATAATGACAGCTCATACCGTCATATTTGGAAATAAAATGGGCAAACTCATATCCCTACCATTTGTTATCTATTATCTTGTTAGCGCTGTCACTGTTCTTAGTAATTTTATAAAGGTCATTCAAGTGTGGATGTTTCCGGATCTTAGTACGTTTTGGTATTCTCTAGCTTTTTGTTGCTTAACTACTTATATCGTTTTTGGAGGGATTAGAACCATAGCAGGTGTGGCGTTTTTTGGATTTGTTCTTCCCGCTTATTTAGTTTTCACTTTTCTATTTACGATACCTTATACGGATTTCAGGAACCTCCTTCCAATTTTTGACCACTCAATAAAGGATCTGGTTAAAGCATCTTATCAAATGTCCTTTACCTATTCTGGCTATTTGATACTTTTGTTTATTTATCCATTTATCAAAGAACCGAAAAAATCAAAAAAATGGGCTCATCTGGCTGTTCTTCTTGCTATGATTGCCTATACATTTCTTACAATTTTAACCTTTGCTTATATTCTGAAGGACAGTTGCAAAAAAACATATGGCCAACCTTAACGATGTGGAAAATAGTAGAGATGCCTTTCGTTGAGAGATTTGAATACATTGGTATTGCCACTTGGACTATTGTCCTTCTTCCTAATTTTTGTATTTCCTTTTGGTGTACCAGCCGTATTATAAAAAAGGTGGCCAACTTGAAGCAAAAATATGGGGTTCTTTTGATATTTATGCTTGTATTAATTATCATTTATTTTTTAAAGACAGGGCAACAAATTTATACGTTAACTAACTATATAGGAAAAATAGGATTTATTATAGATTATGGATACATTCCTTTACTCTTTTTTCTAATATTGATTGTGAAGAGAGTAAAGAAAAAATATAGAACATCATGATACCTATTTTTACATGGGAAAAATAAAAAAACTTCCACACCATTTTACGTCACCCTTGAAAAAGGGGTACCCAGCAGTGATTATGATAACTGACACATGTTCAAGTCTTGAAAGCTCGTATGTTCTTGTTTTACCAGCGGCATCATTGAACAGCTTGTTTCAATTGTTATTTAACAAACCTGCCACGTTAGTGGAACAAGAAAAAAAGGGCTGCCGCAGCAATCCCTTGTTCAACTTAAGCACCCGTTACTTTAAGTACAACATTTCACAATCTTACTGCTAAAGAAAGCTACCCTTATTTGAAAAATCGCAACTGTTGAAGTTACACCAACGTAAATGATCCTAATAAAAACATTATTGAAATAACAGTTCCAATAACAAAAAGCATTGTCAAATTAGTTCTTAATACCTTGTTTCCATTGGCTGTTTTGTTAATAAAACTTTTTACCAATAACCCAATAACCAAACTTGAAGTAATCATTAAAATAAAAATCATAATAAATTGAGAATTAGGAAAGGTAAATTGCATTGTTGAATCCATCAAAGTTGATATAAAAAGATAGTTAAGTAAAGCAAAGATTACTACATATGAAATGACATAAATAAAATTTCTTTTTCTCAAAACATCTCCTCCTATTTTTACCAATATTTTACCACAAAAAGTCAATTTCTTATTGCACTAACCTGCCCCTTTAGTGCAATAAGAAATTGACAGCTTGATCTTTAACTCTTGCACCCGTTAGTTTAAGTGATAATCTTCACAATCTTTTTTTACCTTAACAAAATCTAATCCCTTAATGTGTAGGGGAATATCAAAAAGACGCCTTCTTACTAAAGAAAAGCGCCCGATTGTTGAACATCGTTTTTGGTTATATTAGATTACCCACATGTCTTTCCAAATGCGCGGCATGCCTACTCCAACTTCAACTGTAAGGATACCGGTTGAATGATTTCCACTTTATCTTACTTTCTTTGACTCTTCGTGAAGTATAGCTCGACTGCGGGTTACAAAGTCAAAAAGAAATTTAATCTCCTGATTATTATATTTTTCGAATAGTTCTCTCATAGATTGGCTAAAAGAAGCGAAGAGAGGGAGAATCTCTTTCTCCACTTTTTGAAGATGTACATTAATGATGACCCTTCTGCGGTCGTTCGGATCTTTATCCCTATACACATAACTAGCTTTTTCAAGCCTGTCAATCACGCCAGTAACAGTTCCTGTCGTAAATCCAGTCATTTCGGCCAGCTTGCCAGCAGTCATCGGATAGTTCCGTAAGATAATATCCAGACATTTGTGATCTGTCGAATTTAAACCCAGTCTTTCAGCAACGTTTTGATGGAACATGATGGTTTCCGTGCTGAAGTTCCTCAATTCTTCATTAAATAATTCTAATAATTGTTCCCTCGAAAAATTTTCTTTTAACATTTTGAAAACCTCCGCATATAAATAATATATCTCACGAGATAAGACATTTAGTAAACGAGATAAGATTCTTATTAACCATAATATATTCAAAAACTACAGTAATAGTTCAAATGTATTGCACATTATTAGCAATCGTTTGACGCAGATGTCTTATATAAGTGGGAGAAAAAAAATAAATTGAGAGGTGTTTTTTCAATGAATTCACTGAAAGAAGTTCTTTCGCAAAATAAAGGGATTACTATTCATACGCTTGCAAATTTCATGCAGCAATATACTCGGAATAATTGGAAATCCGTATTGCAAGAATATCAATCAGAGTTTCAGGATGCATTTGATAAGTCAGGGGAATTTGCCTATGGTATCTTCGGACGTAAGTTGTTCGGTCCTTTGATCAAGGAAATTGAGGGTGAAGGGTTTGTCTTGGAGTCTGATCATTTGGCTTCTTCCGTGGAGTATTGGGGGCCGCCGGAAGAACGGGAACGGTGCATGTGGCATTTTTGTAAACAAGCCAATGGTACTCCAATCGGGAGCTTGGTCACCCGTGTCTTTCACGATCATACGCAGTTTCGTATACCACGTTCACCTGATATCATAGCACTTGAGAAAACGGAAAAAAGCGAGATCGTCGAGGCGCTTTCCCGTGCTTCCACCCGCATCACCAAATATAACGAATTCACTGGTACATTTTTAACAGAAAAAATCGACAATGACGAACAAAAGGAGCAAGGTTGGGAATACAGTGTTGAGGTCGGATTGGGAGATTATCTTGAAATCGATAACCCCGAAATGAGCGAGGGGATGCTTGACCATGCTCTTTCTCTTTGGGGACACAATAACTGGGAACTAACGTCAGTAGTTCCTTATCAGGGACGTCTAGTTGCGTTCTTTAAACGTCCTGTTTTCGGAAGAGAGTAGAAATTAAAAGTAAGCATGTAGTTACCTGCCTTCTAAGATGTAGTACCATGGGAATTAAATGACTCTGTTTGTTACTTTAATCAATAAAAACGACCGCTCAGCAGATTCTTGCTCGCAGGAAAACTGCGAAAGTCATTTCGGTAAGCAGATTTCAGTTGATTACACGGTTACTGTTTCTACCTAAAATTGTAGCTAACCCCCTCGATATCTTCCACTCCTTGACGTATGGGTATCTTAGGGGTTCGCTTATATTTTTTATTGACGTACAATTTACCCCAAAAAGCTTAATCCTTGTCAATCCTTTTTAAAGTAAAAGTACACAACTTAAATACGTGATCTTCAACAATCTGGCCCGATTGTTGAATAAAAGCAAATGACGATTGTTCAACTAAACTGTCACGTTAGTGGAACAAGAAAAGCTGCCCAATGGCAGCTGGTTCTTAAACATAAGCACCCTATAGTTTAAGTAGAAACCTTCACAATCTCTTACACACTTTAACATAATCCAATCCCATAAATGTATTTTTCTAGAATCACATTACAAAAAGACGCGTTCTTTTAAAGAAAAGCGCCCTATTCCAGAATTACTCAGGTCGTTGAAACGTGTTCACACCTTATTACATTAGCACTCTTTTAATTGAAAAATTTTATAAAAATATACAAGACCCCCAGACGAGTAATCATGAAGTTTGGGGCATGAATAGGTAAAGTCCATAATCTTGCATCGCGGAGATGTGTCCCATTTGCCGTAACATGGTAGCTATATTCCCACGATGATAAGATCCGTGAGTGACAACATGTAGCACCAATTCAGAAACAGAAGTTTCAAGCAACCCAGCATAGGGGTTATCAACTACAATCACCTTATCAATATCTTCTTGACTGTTTAGAAGTGCTTTGTAACGTTCAGATAAGTCTAAAAAGATCTTTTTCATTTCCTCAATACTTTTTGTTTCCGCCTGTTCTCTTAACTGATCTTCATGTGCCAATGCTTCATTCATGCTTTTACCTGAAATAATGTCAAACCATGTGTAATCTGAGGCATAAATGTGAGACAACACCTTTGATATTGAAGAAAAGCCTGTTTGAATTTCCTTATGATAAATGTCTTGCGGCAGTTCTTTTAAACGATCAATTATAACTCCATTTGCCCATGCGTGGTAGCCGTACATTTTTAATGCGGGATGCGTCATTTTAAATTTCCTCCTTTTTTCATTATCTTGTATTTTTTAATTGATACCTAATGATAAATAACTTGCTTACAAATTCTGGAGTAAATATAATTATTCTGTTTTAATTACAAAAATCCTTTTACAACTTAACTGCAGTTAGCTGATAAGCCCTATTGAATTAAATGGTCCGATTGCTGAACAAAGATTAATCTGGACTCTTCCACTAAACTGCCCCTTTAGTTTAAGTGCAAACCTTCACATTCCCTTACTGACTCATGAATAAATATATTTTTTCATCAAATTCTAATGTAATTTTAAATTTATAATAATTGACCGATATGGGAACGGATGGTATCGTGAATTTGAAAGAAATTTGTCGAATAATAGTGAATTCCAAAATAGAAATAGATCATAAACAGAGAGAGGCTTAAAGAAATGAAATCTACTGGTATTGTTCGTAAAGTTGATGAATTAGGACGCATGGTTATTCCAATCGAATTAAGACGTACACTTGATATCGCTGAAAAAGATGCGCTCGAAATTTATGTTGATGAAGACAAAATTATCTTAAAAAAATATAAACCAAATATGACTTGTGCTATTACCGGTGAAGTTTCTGACGATAATTATCAGCTTGCCGGTGGAAAATTAATTCTCAGTCGCGAAGGCGCAGAGCACCTTTTGAAAGAAATTATGGCAAGCTTTGAATTAGCAAAATAATATAGATTAAAATAAAAAGGCTCTAGAATCTTTGATTCGAGAGCTTTTTGTTTTATAGGACATATATGACCGTTCCTCAGCTAACCTGCTCCAGTTAGCACAAGAAGAAAGCCGCCAAAAAAGGCAGCTGGATCTTAACCTCTTGCACCCGTTAGCTTAAGTACATTGTTTCACAATCTTTGTCACGATAAAAGGCGATAGTTGTATCATTCCTTTCGATAGGCTGAACAGTGTTCATCGGAGATACGGAAATTTTCCTTACCTGTTAAAGCTGCTACTTCAACTAATTTATGACAAAGTCTATCCCATACAGCAATCGTATTTAAAGATACCCAATCAATATTTCCTCTTGCAATCCGAAAGGAAAAATAATCATTATCGGTTGTTACCAAGACCTGTTTATAGGTTAATTGCTTGTTCTTAAGGTTCTTAATTCCCAAAACAAAGTCCAGCTTTTCTCCTTTTGGCATTTGGATAATCCGTGCTACAAACGCTCCATTATCATTCTTCTTTGTTTTATAAATCTTTTCTGTCTCTATTTTTAGTTCTGGTTTACCCCTCATAATCTCTCCCTCAAGGAAATACCAATACTAAAAAGCCCAACTTCTCCGTAAATTTACAGAAAGGTTGGGCTTTTTCGTTATTCATGTGAAAATGTATACTTTCTTACCTTCTTAGAAAAGCGGACACGGCTCTCCTTTGCTTCTGCCAAAGGTTATTCTGCTGAAGGAGCAGGCCGTGAGAGCTAGACATCAACAAGAAAAAGTTATACTCTCCTTTAGAAAAAAACCATTCTCTGGTAACATAAAATGGTCCTTTCATCACACAAGCGGATGACCCCCGTTAATTTCAATCGTGCTTCCTGTCATGAACCGGTTTGTGACAACAAATTTCACGGCCTCCGCGATATCGCGAGGTCTTCCGGTGTTTTTTGCAGGCAAGCGTGAGGCAATTTGTTTGTAATAGTCTTGACGCTCCTTTTCATCCATATGGCCGTATGCCGGGTTCCCTTTGAGGGTATTATTATTGTTATTGTCGAAAGTAACGGATATTAAGCTTGCTAAACAAGAACCGAATTGAATTACAATATAATGTCAAAGGAAATGTTTATATGTTATAAAGTATTCATTATTAATATCAACCAAAAAAAAATTAATATATTTGTTAAGTCGCTATTAATACTATTAAGTGAATCACCTGCCTTTTTAATTTTATATATTTGAAATTTCAAAAGACTTATTTGTATCAATCCGACCACTAAAGCTATAATAATACCTAGGTTAGATTTTTGGAAGAAGGCACAAAAAGTAAACATAGTCACCTTTATGAAACCATGCAGAATAAGTGACTTTCATACACATTTCTATAGAGGAGAGATTAGGATATGAATAATAATTGTACGGGAGACATTGAGGTTGCACTAGATATCATAGTTGGTAAATGGAAGCCAGTTATATTATTTCACCTTATGATCAACGAAAAATTACGCTTTAGTGAACTTCAACGGGCTATTCCAGAAATCACTAAAAAAATGTTAACTTCTCAATTAAGAGAATTAGAATATCATGACATCATTAATCGTAGAGTGTATCAACAAGTGCCTCCAAAGGTTGAATACTCAATGACTGAATACGGTCAGGGTTTAATACCAGTGTTAGTATCTATGAGAAATTGGGGATTGAAACATCTTGAACATCTAGACGAATTATATGGAGAAGATCATAAACTAAAGGATTTTAAAAAAAACAGTAACTAATCAACTTGATGGGATTAAACTAAAAAGGTTCACAAAAGGGGCTGTTGACAAACGAAGTTTTAATAAAAAAGCCGATAAATTACCACTGTATGTAGTTGTTTATCGGCTTTTAGTATTCAATATGTTGTGCGGAGCAACAATGCTAAGGTATTGTCAAATACTTTTTAAATATAGCCTGCATCTTCCCACTTACTTCTCTAAAGAAATCACCAGTTGATGCTTTTGCTTTAGCGTCTGGATTTTTAAAAACATAATTTATGGTGCTTCAGGCGGAGATTATATTTTAGTGGTACTGACATTTTCCCTTGCCAATCCTGGTGAACTTGAAAGTAGACATATTCCTACCATGAATCCCACACTTATCAATTTCTTCATACATCTCTCTCCTTAGAAATACTATTCGTCTATATTAGTATTTGTATCAGAGATGAGAAATACAATTTTTGTAATCCTTATTAAGCTAACCTGCCCCTTTACTTAAATAAGAAAAGGTGATTACTCCTTGGTTCAGTAATCACCCACTGTCATACCTATTCAATAAAATTTATTTTATTTTCCTTACACCATTCAATCGCAATTTGTTTGAAACACTCGTACCGGTATGAATACCATTGATCTTCTATTTCAAAATCAATAATTTTGTCCTTAAACCTACTAAAGGCACCCTTTCCCTTAATTGCCCTTAATAAGGAATCCTGCTTCCGTAAATCACCTACTGATAAGCAAAAGTTTTCCATTATTTCATATTCATTAACTTCATATTTAGTAGGTAACTCTAAATAATTTTCAAAGTTTTCAACCACATCAATTGCAACCATCCTATTTTCTTGTTCCCATTCAGGTAAATGATCAAATGGTTTTTCGTCTTCAGCAGCTCTCAGATCCTCCGATGTTACTAACACAAATTCGCCCGTTTTAATATTCAGTAATGAACGTGACTCTTCAAACTGTATTTCCATTTCCTCAATGATATCTTTTAGTTTGACTTGTATACACATTATTTGATCACCTCTTTATATTTTTACTAATGCACCCAGTTAGTTCAAGGTTTCTTTTTAATGAGTTACAAAATAGTCATAAAAAGAGTCACCTTTTAGATTAAAAAGCATTTTATATTCCCCGACTTGTTCACCTTTATAAACAATTGGAAGATATGACACAATGTAATCGAAACCGTATGAGTGGTAAGAATCCTTGTTCCACTTATCTATAAAAAGGGCAAGGCTATCCATAATTACTCTTAAGTGAACCTTGTCAAAATCGTCTCCGAATATTTCACGGAACTCTTTCTCTTGTTCGTATTTGTAGGAACTTAAATTATCCCAAAACCCCTCTATGGTTTTACTTTCAATAGAATGATTTTCTGCCCACTCTCTTAACTTATTGGTATTCATCTTTTATTCCCTCGTTTTTTCAACTTTTTTTAGTACATATTCTGAAAGTTTTAGGAAATTCCTTCTTCCGCTATAATTTGAGCCGGATGTACTATCGACAAGGAGTTCGACTTCTTGCCTTTTCTTTACATTTTTCAAAAATGCATCTTCAGCAAATACTTGATACTCAGGGTCTACTATGAAGTATTCAGAACCATTTGTAAGATGCAGTTCAGCTTTGGGGTATTTTCTTCCATCTGGTACATAATGGTCAAATTTTCCTGATATAGAACTCATTTAACTTTTCTCAGGGGGTGGAGTAAGAGAATCATGAAGGATGAAAATCCCAAGAAATAATACACATGAAGAGACGAATATTACGAATATACGCAAGGAAATTACCTCTTTTGTAAATTTATATACATTTCCTAAGTAAACTAAGAAAAACTGGAAGACGTAAATCCATATAGCTGTTCCTATATTTCTTTGTTCAACTAAAGCACCCGATAGTTAAATAAGAAAATGGCGAAAACAACGCTTTTATAATTGGGGGAGGAAAATCATAAATAAAATAACAATTGGTATAGCAAGAATTAAAGAAATAAGCTTAATCCACCATCGTTGTCTAGAAAATATTAAAAGCACAATCATTATTAAAATAAACAACGGCCAAAAAGTCACATAAGAGATTGCTAATACTAATGAATATAGAAAAATATCTACCGCCACCAAATAAATCACACTACCTAAACTTAGTTTATTGTTGAACTATTGCACTCGATTTATATACATAATAATTCTCTGCTTGTTCTTAATTATCCTTCTTCAGCTAAACTGCTATCGTTAGTTGCATAAGAAAAAGGATCGCCCGCAGCGGTCCCTACTTAAACACAAGCACCCGTTTGTTTAAGTGAATTATTTCACAAACTTTCCCTTTCATACTTCATTTGGTATAGGAATGCTACCCCGATTGTGTTATAAAAAAGGCTCTCCTTTAATTTAGGAAA
This sequence comes from Bacillus sp. MUM 116, assembly GCF_001866655.1. Taxonomy (GTDB): domain Bacteria; phylum Bacillota; class Bacilli; order Bacillales; family Cytobacillaceae; genus Neobacillus. Next base: position 29,434 of record NZ_MLYR01000002.1, read on the forward strand.
GCCTTCTTTAATTTATAACAAAGTTTTTTCTCGAAGATCATTTATCCATATATTGTTCATCTGCCTCATTTAAAGCTGCAGCCAAGATTTTCTCTGCAACAAATTCAGGAGTATCAGATGGATTGGTAGAGCCTTGTGGCTGCTGCCGGCGAACGCCCAGAGCGTTTTTTCCAAAATCGGTTGCGGTTACTCGCGGATAGACGGAAATCACCCGGATTTGCTCTGAGGCCAATTCGCCTCGTGCTGTATCGGAAAGCATGTTCAAAGCGGATTTGGTAGCCGCATAGGCTCCGATTCCAGGAATATTCATCTTGGTGACCACCGAACTTATATTGATGATCAGTCCTCCTCCTTGCTCTCGCATAATAGGGATCACAGCTTGCATGGCTGTTAATGGTCCTATCACATTGAGGTTAAAGATCTTCTGAAAATCATCAGGATTGAGGTCAGCAATCGTGCCTCTTGCAGCTTGTCCAGCGTTATTGATGACCACATCCAGGCGACCAAAGTGCTGCGCCGTCTCCTCAATGACCCGTTGAACCTGCTTCGGATCGCTCACGTCAGCAGGCAGAGCTACAGCGTTACTTCCCCGGCCCTTCAATTCCTCGGCGAGATGATTGAGTACATCGGCAGACCGAGCTACCAATGCTAATTTGGCACCAGCGGCGGCAAAGCGGCGTGCTGTGGCTAAGCCGATACCAGCGGATGCTCCAGTAATAAGAACAACTTTTTCACGAATTTCCATTATAAATGTTCCTTTCTTTGAATGAAATGATTGGCTCACCACAGGATTGGGCCGTTCACGCTCCTCGACGAGAAAGTGCCCGTGGACCGTTCTCGTCGAGGAGCGTGAGGCGCTCAGGATGACGTGCGGCCTGTTGGACCGTGAGCGTTCCCTCTAAGTTGTTGAGATCCGTCGCGGTGAAGCCCCTGTATAACCGATAAATTCTATATGGTAACAAAAAATCCTTCTTCAAGTAACCTGCCCTCTAGCTTAAGTAAATTACTTCACAATATTTCAGTAAAATTAACACAAATATCCATTAAAAAATCACCTTACCTCTAATAAAACAATAGGAGTAAGGTGATTTTAATCAAAATTTTTTAAAAATAGCGCCAACTTCTATTTAATAGAAATCGGCACTTTGTTTATTCGCTATACGTTTAGCGTGACGCTTTTGGCGGTTGGCACACATCACATTTACGTTGGTTATTATTTTTAAATTTTGTAAATGTTTTTTCAAAGTTGCTACCACATGCACATTTAAATAGTAACTTTTGAGAAAAACCGTGATATTCCGTCGTTAGCAACTTACTTTCCGAATTGTTCTCAACAAATTCTCTAATTTTACCAATCGTCCATCGTTTATTCATTCACTTACACCTCCATATTTTATCGTTAGACGGAGGCTTTTCTTGGCATCCGTTCAATCATGAGCAAAAGTCGTAATTATCCTAAGTTTCTCATTATAACATGAGCTGACACTCAATTAAACAGAGCGTTATTTTGAACGCGTACATTCGCTTCTTGAAGTAATCTGCCCCCTTTGCACAAAAAGAAAAGCCGCCTTCATTGGCAGCTGGGATCTTTAACTCTTGCACCCGTTAGTTGAACAAGTGGCAACTTTGTCTTTTCATTAATTTGTTGGAGTTATAACTTTATATTCTTCTGGTATATGTAAAATTGTTTCGTAATACGCATTAGTAGTATATTGGCTAGATATATTTTTATTAATTTTTTTATAAGTTAAAAACGGCTTTATTATTGGTTCTTTTTGAAGAATACATTGTACAGCTATTTTTTTTGAAAGTCTATGATTATCTGATAACGATATTTCAAACCAAAGAGGCTTTTCTCCATTTATATAGATAGATTTAATTCCATTTACATTATTATTTAGAAGCAAGGAAAAGTCCTCTACATTTTTTTTATGCTCAGGTAATGATAAAATATAAGGCTTTAAATAGCCTTTTTTCCATTGTGTTTCATTTATTGAAAAATTACAATTCATGATTGAAATGGTTAAATGACTTATTATTAAAAGTGTCATTACAAAGAATAATCCTCTGAATGATAAGCCAAGTACAGAAAATGATTTCCTATCTTTCACTAAATGTACAATAAATACAATTCCAAGAAATGTCCATAATATTTCACTTATAAACAACATTGGTGCATTAGATGCACTTTCTATTTCTTGATGTATTTCAATAACTCTTGTAATACTGGGCAACTCTAATTTCCTCCTGAGATTTCATCATTTATAGTTCATTCTGTTTCCCTTTTGTACAGCAATTAAAACTACAACACCTACCCCCTTTATTGAACTTTACAGAAATAGATATAATCACTTCCAAAATTCACTTTTATTATATAATTAACCATCTTTTAACAACAGAGTGATTAATAAACTTATCTTAACATTTCTACTTCTCTTAGTGGATAAAAAATACAATTTTTCTTCCACTAACCTGCCAGTTAGCTCAACAATAAAAATGGATCGCCGCATCGGTACCTTCTTTAACTCTTGCACCCGTTAGCCACTCATGAAGCGCAAAAATCGGCACTTCACCACAAAGAATGAAAATGTTATTAAACCGTCAATACTGATTCTACGGCTGGGAGAGGAAGGTCGATCAACTATGGTGCGTTAGAGCCCATCAGTCTGACTCCAACGACCACGGTGCACCACTGACTGTTGCTCCCTTACGGGAAGCACACATGGTAGATTAATCCTATTCTGGTTGCTGCACCAGCCTCCAATATTATTGTGAGCCGTAGAAAAGATGTTTTCAATGGATGTAGTCATTGAAAGAGCATGCGGTATGGATGTCCATAAGGACAATATTACTGCCTGTATTTTGACACCTAAAGGAGAGGAGATTCAAACGTTCTCTACTAAAACTGTATTTCTATTACAGTTGGTTGACTGGATTAAACTACATAATTGTACCCATGTCGCCATGGAGAGCACGAGTGTTTATTGGAAGCCTATTGTGAATTTACTAGAAGCTGAGGATATTGAGTTTTTAGTGGTGAATGCCCAACATATGAAGGCAGTCCCCGGACGTAAAACAGATGTTAAGGATGTAGAATGGATTGCCAAACTTCTTCGTCATGGACTGTTGAAAGCTAGATACGTTCCAGATCGTAATCAAAGGGAACTACGTGAACTCGTTCGATATCGTCGGAGTATCATTGAGGAACGTGCAAGACAAATCAATCGAATTCAAAAGGTATTAGAAGGAGCGAACATTAAATTGGGTTCAGTTGTTTCAGACGTTTTAGGTGTTTCAGCTCGAGATATGCTTGACGCTATTGCCGAAGGCGAAGAGAATCCTGAAAAACTAGCAAATTTTGCACGTCGTTCAATGAAAAAGAAGAAAGATGAACTGGAACTCGCACTTAAAGGTTATATTCAATCCCATCAACGTCTAATGTTAAAAACGATTTTAAGACATATTGACTTTTTGACTGAAGAGATTGAGATGCTCGATCAAGAAGTAGCGAAAAGAGTACGTACCAACCAGGAAGATGTGGAACGATTAGATTCTATTCCTGGTATAGCCACCAGGATGGCTGAGCAAATTTTAGCTGAAATCGGAACTGATATTAAGAAACAATTCCCAAGTGCAGCCCATATGTGTTCCTGGGCAGGTTTGGTTCCTGGACAAAACGAAAGTGCCGGGAAAAGGAAATCAGCTAAAACCAAAAAAGGAAATAAGTATTTGAGATCAGCATTAACTGAAACAGCTCATTCAGTAAAAGGTTCGAAGAACTATCTCGGAGCACTGTATCGACGAACAGCATCACGAAAAGGCAAAAAACGAGCCGGAATAGTGGTCGCACATGCCATGTTACGTATCTCTTATTATCTCTTAACACGGAAAGAAATGTATGTAGACTTAGGAGAAGACTACTTTGATAAACAGAGACAGCAATCCATTGTTCGGCATTCACTACGAAGACTTGAAAGTTTAGGATACACAGTTACCTTACAAGAACCAGAAGCATCTTAATCTATTCAACTCGATTCCAAAGATCAATGAATTAGGCGCTCTCCCCTTTTTTAAAAATGAATGAGCTGCGTCTTCTTTAGTATTGCCTTTTTTCCAGAATTACAGAAGTTTATTTTCATGGTAGTTTAACAAGAAAAAAGGATCGCCTAAGAAACCCTTTCTTGAACTCTAGCACCCGTTCGTATGTACAAACCTACCTTTTACAAACTCATTAATTGTTGAAAAAATATATGGCATTACCTAGAGCTTCCAGGCTTCTTTTAATAACTTAATATCTTTATTAATTTCAGTTTCCGTTAATCCTCCAAAGCCAAGGAAGATTCTAGAACTTACAAATCCTGTTACTCCGTTATAATATATTGATAATGGATAAACCTTTACACCGACGTTCATTGCAGTATTAATTAACTCATTTTCCTCCATATTGTTTTTTACTTCCAAAACAATATGAAGTCCTGATTTTTCACCAATTATGGTTACATTTTGTCCAAAATAATTGTTAATGGCTAACATTAATGTAATATGCTTTTTACGGTAAAGAGTTCTCATTTTATTTAAATGACTTTGCCAAAATCCTTCTTTCATAAAACGATAAAGAGTATCCTGGTGGACACGAGAAACGGTCTGTTTATAAATAGTAAAGTGCTCCAGATATTTTTTCACTAGTGGAGATGGTAAAACATATAGCTAATACGTATAGATGGAATTAAAGACTTCGAAAATGTACCTAAATACACGACTCTTTCCTTTGTACTCAGCCCTTGTAAGGACGGAATCGGCTTCCCTTTATATCGATATTCACCGTCATAGTCATCTTCAATAATATATCCGTTCTCTTCTTCTGCCCATTTTATCAAATCCATTCTTCTTGAAATGGGCATTATCATCCCATAAGGAAATTGATGAGACGGTGTAACATAAACAACATTTGCATCCGTATTTTTTAACTGATTTATATTTATCCCATCATCATCAAGAGGTAAAGAAACCGTATGTACTCCTAGATCTTCTAAAGTTATTCTTGTTCTATGGAAACCGGGATCCTCAAGGGCATAGATATGTTTTTTACCGATTAACATACACAATAATCCAATAAGTATCTGTGTACCTGCACCAATTATTATTTGTTCCGCAGAGCATCTTACACCTCTGGAAGCATAAAGATAGGCTGCAATTTGTTCACGAAGAAGTTGTTCCCCTTGAGGATCTCTTTATTGGAAGTTATCTCCAATTTTTCTAAGCCTCTTTGGTGAATAATTAAATCATTATCAAAGGTTGTAACAAACATTCCTTTTCGAGGTTTACTTTCCACATACCCCTCCGCACATAATTGTTCGTAAGCCGACTGAATGGTGTTTAACCTTACTTCAAAGTAATTTGATAAATTTCATTTTGATGGTAATTTTTCTTTTGGTTTTATTCTTCCAGATAAAATTTCTTGTTTAATGTAATTGGCTAGTTGTATGAAATAGGTTTTTCATTTTTACTATCCAAAACAGGTGTTATTTCAATCATATTTCCACTCCCACTTTAATGCTGGTACCATTAAAATTGTCGTATCTGGTACTTTTGATTATACCAGATTGTGTTTAAATAAAGGTAAACGAGATGACTAAAATGGTTATAACACTTTAAACTCGGCACGCCTTCCATCTATACTGTAATAAAATAAAATGTGGTGATTAAATGAATCAGAGAATAAACAAATACAACCAGCCAATTGGTGAGGAGTTGTCCAATTGGCAGAAAAGAGAATTCCCTTCTGATATGTATTATGTTGGAAAACATACTATTGTCACTAGATTATCTCGTGCACATACTAAAGAACTCTATAATGCCTATAAAAATTCTAATCCTAGTAATTGGACTTATTTAACCGACGAACCACCTCACAACTATGAAAAATTTGAACAAACATTACTAGAAAAAATAGAAAGTAGCACACAGATCTATTATGCTGTGTTAAATAAAGAGACAAACAAACCACTTGGGATATTTAGTTTAATGAGGATAGATCAGGCAAATGGGGTGGTCGAAGTAGGAAGTATTAATTTTTCGGATGCTTTAAGAAGGACAAGAATCTCTACCGAAGCACACTATTTATTAGCCAAGTATGTTTTTGAAGAACTCCAATACCGACGCTATGAATGGAAATGTGATTCTCTTAATGCCCCCTCCATTAAAACAGCAAAACGTTTAGGATTTAAGTATGAAGGCACCTTTAGAAATAACGTTATCTATAAAAACCGATCACGAAGCACCAACTGGTTTTCAATGCTAATAGAAGAATGGCCTCTACATAAACAGGCATTAACTCAATGGTTGGCAGATGAGAACTTTGACGACGAAGGAATTCAAGTTCAAAGATTAGAATCATTTAAGCAATAAGAACAAAAAAATATCGTTCATTTTACAAGGTGCAATGCCGTTGTTTCTGTTCGTGTTACTCGAACGGAAACAACTCTCTCACCCATCACGGATTCGTTCGAAAACCTTTTTCAGTAAGAACATTCGTTTGTGCGATTGCTGTTTTATTTACAAAGATTATGATTGGTGGTTTATCTGGGAAAATAGGCAAATCAAAACCAATTGTTATCTTATCACCTTCACTTGAAATTTCTATCTTTTCAATTCGTACGTTTTTCAAAGAAGGTACATTCGAGTATATCGTTGAGATAAATTTATCCTTACTAAAATGTTCATTCCACATATTTTTCAGCCCCAATATTTGCTTTAAATACATATTTCTTTTCTCTATTTTATCATTTCTTCTTAAAGTAACCTGCCCAGATAGTTTAAGTACAATATTTCACAATCTTTCTTGTGGAAAAAGAAAAAAAGCGAACTTCTTCTTGAAGTATCGCACGGCCTCATATCGTTTCCTATTCCCTTACTTCATAAAGTGTTGTTTTCCCATCCTTAGTTGTAAAACTCAATAGAAAATTCACCTACTTTCCATTGTGCAGTATGCCTAATTACTAATGTAAATTTTTAGTATTGTTAAACAATGACGAGGAAAATATTACATTTTATGATAAATTTATCAAATTATAATAGAAGCGCTTAAGTTAGTATTGTAAAAAAATAAAGAGGTATCTAAAGAAACTTAGTGTTTAAAAAAGGAATTGGAAAAATAAAGTGATTTATTAGGAGGTAATTGTATGATCACTAACAATGCTGATCAAAAGTTATTGGATCCAGAATTTGAAACCACCGCTGTACCAAAGGAATATCGAAAATCTTTAGCCTCCGTATCGGCAGTTTGGTTTGGTTTTCCAATGGTTTTGACAAGCGCCGTTATAGGTGGGGTTATCACAGCCTTATTGGGATTCAAAGTAGGGGTCAGCGCGATACTAGTTGGTAACATGCTATTATGTCTGGTTGTTGGTGCACTAAGTTATCTGGCTGGTAATACTGGTGAGAATTTTGCCATGACTGCTCAAAAGACTTTTGGACGATACGGATATATGACCGTATCGGGATTACTTTCCACCGTCGTAGTTGGATGGTTTGCTCTCATGGTAGGTCTTACTGGTGATACGATGGCTCGATCATTCGGTGCACCTTTGTTATGGATGACCTTGCTAGGCGGTGTACTCTATGTTGCTGCAACTTTTATTGGAATTAAAGCATTATCCATTTTAGGATGGATCGCAGCCCCTTTATATATCGTTTTAGCAATAATATCCATCGTCATCTCGTTAAAAACTGGTACTAAAGACATCATAAATTACCATCCAAGCTCGGGCGCTGGTGTCATGTCATTTGGGGTAGCAGTTACGATGGTGTTTGCTACATTTGCTGATTCTGGTACGATGACCGCCGATTTTACTCGTTGGTCACGAAATGGGCGTGAAGGATTGTTAGCTGCAATTACTGCTTTTCCATTCGGAAAGTTCTTGGCTGAAGTTGTTGGTGCAATTATTGTTGCGACCGGAATCATCCAAAACCCTGCAACGAATGGCGGTGATTTTATGCCGCTATTATCAGAACACGGCTCGCTGCTTTCAATATTGGCTATAGTATTTGTATTTATAAATCTTGGAGTTGGATGTACACACTGTTTGTACAATGGTGCAGTTGGTTGGTCACATATGACTGGGAGAAAAATGCGGCCACTAACCATTTTACTGGGAATAATCGGTATAATTGCGGCTGTTTCAGGAATCTGGAATGCCTTTCAAAGTTGGTTAGAACTTCTAGGTTTAATTGTCCCACCAATTGCAACAATAATAATTGTTGATCAACTTATTCTACATAGAAATCAATTGGCTGATTCAGCAACATGGAAACCACTAGCTTTTGTTGCTTGGGCATTAGCTGCAGCAGTTGCATTACTAGTTAATTTCTATGCTCCTTATCTTTCAGTTGCTGTTTCTGGTATAGTTTCCTCAGCCATTTTCTATTATTTAGGAAGTCTGTTCCTTAAGTCATCTTCTATTGAAAAATCTAAACAGAATACACTATAGGAATGTAACCCTTTTAATAGCGAAAAATTTAATAGTAAAACCAGTTCTTCATAGCCTTGAACCACGTCTTCAAGAAATTCAAGCTGAAGAACCACAGTACAATCAACAATAAAATTATTTGTAAATGGTTCTATACATTAACGGGAAGAATAAAGTAAAAGACCCCTTTTTACCAACTACTCATCTACATGAGTAGTTTTTTTTATACATCAAGCCTTACTAATCTTATTCCTATACATTAAACACCCCCTTATAAAGAACAGTTGTTCTATTTAAAATGTTTAATTGCCTAAATACATTTTCACAAAATGTGAATAAAATATCTTGTAATAAAAACTCAGTCCGTTTTCCTTAACCATCCTAAAAAGGATGGTTTTGTGCTGTAAAATATGAGTTAAATATTTCAAACTTGTCACTTTCATTTATAAAAAAGCAGAAATTAAAGACATTAGTGCTCCAAATCAAAAGCAAAATTAGATAGAAAAATTATTGAAGTATTTAGTTATTGAGTGGAACAAGAAAAGGACTGCCGAAACAGCCCTTTTTGTTGTGAAACTAAAGCACCCTATAGTTTAAGTGCCTTATTTCACAATCTTTTACCCTTATAAAAAAAGTTACCTTTCCTTTGTCCTTTTAGGAATGTCTCTCACTATAACTATGTTTTCGACCAATTTTAATTATAATATTCCGAATGATAAATCCAACTCCTAACCCAGGAATAAGAGACATCATTGGAAGCCAAATAGGACCGAAAAATAGGCCAAAAATTTTATTTGGTGAGTACATAAGACCTATAGTGACAAAATAGGCTCCAAAAGCAAATGGGACAAACGATAACCGAGGTTTTTCTCCTTCCGCAAATTTATAGGCATCATACATTGCAAACATATAAACACAAGGATAAAACATAAGCCATTGGTGATTAACTACTCTAGAAGCCTCTGTAATCTTCCCAAGAAAACTCAACATAATAGCTTGGTTAAATAAACTGTTAACATTAATGGTGAATTCTAAAAAGATAAACAAAATTCCTTTTATAAGGTGACCATTTAACAGTTGTCCAAAACCTGGAAAAGCAACGCTCCAAAGTATTGCTTCCAACTTAGTTGTCTTTTTCATTAAATATCAGCCTTTAATATCGGTATATATGATGCTTTACCTTACAATTTTGATTCGGAACCGTTTGTTTCCCTTATCGATTTTTCCACAAATTTCTGAAACCCATAAATAATAATTGCTAAAGAAATACAAAACACATACCACATCGTATGACTTAATTTTTTTAATTTAAATACTCCTACTCTTTCCCATATTTCAGCAAAAGGATAAGCACAAATAACATCCAAAACTGCATTTGTAATAAAATATTTGAGGAAATTCCCGTATGTCAGTTTAAATATCCAAAGTGTGGCTACAAAAAAAGGACCCAATATATATGTAAAATCAACAAGACCAGGAGATAAAGGATTTTTATTTTCCCACCATTTTCTCTTATTAGCAATGACACTAAACATACTTATGAATAAATTAGTAAAGCTTGCTACAGGCAAAAACCTGAAAAATGATTTTTTCCCAAGAAAAGGTACAGTTAGCCATGGAATGATTAGCATTCCTATGGCGAATGCCATTTTCTTATTATTAAACATATGCTTGCTCCTTTAACCATATTTTAATTTTATATTTATTGTTCAATATTAAGCTCTTATATATAGAAACAAAATATAAAAAAGTGAAAACCTAACTTGTCGATTAACTCTTTAACTTTATAGATTCCCTTTCTTCACCCATTCAGCAACTGTAACTGTGCGTTTTGCTTGGTGCTTTACAGCGGCATGAACAGCAGAAAAATCCTCAACAATTTTTCCATTCTGGTCAACAGTCACACTTGTCCCATATGGGTTTCCTCCTGCTCCGAAAATAACTGGATCAGTATATCCTGGAGTGGCAACAATAACTCCCCAATGGTGCATCGTTGTATATAATGACAAAATGGTTGCCTCTTGACCACCGTGAGGGTTTTGAGCAGAAGTCATAGCACTTACTACTTTATTTATGAGTTTTCCATTAAACCACAGTCCACCAGTTGTATCTAAGAATTGCTTCATCTGAGACGGCATATTTCCGAATCTTGTTGGCACGCTAAAAATAATTGCGTCTGCCCATTCTAAATCTTCTAGTGAAACAGTTGGAACACATACTGCAACTTCCTCTGAGTAGTGCTTCCATGCTGGATTTGATTCAATAACTTCTTGTGGAGCTAATTCGGGAACTTTTAAGATCTTAACGTCAGCTCCAGCTTCTCTTGCCCCTTCGGATGCCCACTGTGTTAATTGATAATTTGTACCTGTTGAACTATAAAAAACGATTGCAAGATTTACATTTGTCATTGAAGCCAATCTCCTTTACGTTTTATTAAAATAAGAATCCACATTGATAATGTTGCCCTTCCAATAATTTTAAATCCCTCTTTATACTTCTTTTTTATAGGTTTCTATTGTTATTTATAAACTTAAAAAACAATGGGTTGTGTTGTGTTAATTGGATATAAATTACCGTTTAAGGCAAATGAAATTTGCCCCGTTTCCTCTGAAACAACAAGTGCAAGTGCATCACTTTGTTCAGATATTCCGAGAGCTGCACGGTGACGGGTTCCAAGTTTCTTTCCTTCAAATACTTTATTAGTTAAAGGAAGAACATTGGCTGCTGAAACCACCACATTTCCACGGATTAAAACAGCTCCATCATGGAGAGGGTTTCCAGGGTAAAAAATCGATTCTAATAATTTAGGTGTTACCATTGCTCCAATTGTTGTTCCTTTTTGAATAATAGTTTCAATAGATTTAGCACGTTCAACTACGATTAGTGCACCATGTTTTAATTTTGAAAGGAGCTGCACAGTTGTTGACAGATCCTTATATACATCAGTAAAAGAGGATAAATAACATTCTAAATAATAAGAGGCGGCCGTAGATTCAATTGAATTTAGCTGGTTTTTAGCATCCTCTAGACTACCTAATACACAATAATTTTCACTTCCTAGAACGTTTAGGTTAGATTGGAGTATATGTATTAGATGTTTAATGCCATTTTCTAAATTCTCTTTCAAAGGTGAAAAATCACATTTAGTGTTCTCCAAGATGGTCCCTCCAGATCGTTTTATTATCAGTAACTTTTGAATGATTAATTCCCAATGAGCCCCCTCTAAAAAGATTCTGATTTAATTAATATAAGAATGGTATGTTGTTTAAAGTGTTCCCTTCTTTTGTTTAACGGATGACTAGTCGCGTGGCTATTTTTGAAATTAAAAATTACAACTTCTTATCTCTCATATAATCGAAAAAAACAAAAGCTAATCGTGAAGTTACGATTAGCCTTTAAACGAATAGTTTATTAATTTTCTTTCTTAATTCACTCTGCAACTGTTACTGTACGCTTTGCTTGGCAGGTATCAATACCATTTGTAACAACAAGCCACTCATCGTGTCTTTATGCATATATTACTTCATGAATAATTTTCTTATCCCCATGGATATTGGAGGGAAATTCACATGAACCCTGTAGTTTATAGGTGCCCAATTTGTAGAAACCATTTTTACGGTATTCCTACTGATGTTTCTGGAACGTCAAGGATAACAACGACAGAGCCCCGTTCTCAGTATTTACTTACCCCGACTGACCATACTCTGATGTTAATTGACCATCAGCCGCAAATGACATTTTCAGTGCAATCACATGATATTGCACATTTGCGAAATAACATCGCTGGATTGTCAAAAACCGCAAAATTATTTAGTATCCCTATTATAATGACAACAATAACGGCAGCAACTTTTAGCGGTAAAATTTTATCCGAAATCCAATCAGTCTTTCCTGACCGAAGACCAATTGATCGAACAGTGATTAACGCTTGGGAAGATCCAAGAGTAGTTAGGCAAATCCACGAATATGGAAAACGTAAAATAGTCATGGCGGGTCTTTGGACAGAGGTGTGTTTGCTTGAACCTGTACTGAGTGCTATCGCCGACGGATATGAAGTGTTTTTTATCACTGATGCTTCTGGTGGAGTAAATAAAGAATCACATGACATGGCCGTAATACGTATGACACAGGCTGGAGCACACCCAATCACCTGGTTACAATATTTGTTAGAATTACAGCGTGATTTTGCTATTAAAGAGACTTACAATGGGACACTCGATATTATAAAACAACACGGGGGTGCTTACGGACTGGGAATAATTTATGCGAATGAGATGTTCGGGATTCAGTACGGAAGAAAAGGAAGTAATGGAAAATAATATATGAAGTATAGTAAACAAACAAGAAAAAGTACCCCTTAGTAGACTTTTTTAAAATCTACACTATGGGGTACTTTTTTCCGTATTACTTTTTTCTAATAAAATTTATTGATTTGCTTTCTTAACCCACTCTGCAACTGTAACAGTACGCTTTGCTTGATGTTTTACGGCTGCTTGAACATCTTCAATCATTTTTCCGTCTTGACCAACAGTAACGCTTGTTCCATATGGGTTACCACCAGCTCCAAATGTAACTGGGTCAGTATAACCAGGTGCTGCAACGATTGCACCCCAATGATACATAGTTGTATAAAGTGATAATATAGTTGCCTCTTGACCACCATGAGGGTTCTGAGCAGAAGTCATTGCACTTACAACCTTATTTACTAGCTTCCCATTAAACCAAAGACCACCAGTAGTATCTAAGAATTGCTTCATCTGAGAAGGCATATTACCAAAACGAGTTGGTACGCTGAAAATAATGGCATCTGCCCATTCTAAATCTTCTAATTTAACCTCTGGTACATCCTTAGTAGCTTCAACATGTGATTTCCAAACAGGATTTCCTTCGATTGCTGATTGTGGAGCTAGTTCAGGAACTTTTAAGACCTTTACTTCAGCACCAGCTTCTTTTGCTCCTTCTTCAGCCCATTTTGATAGTTGATAGTTTGTTCCACCCATGCTGTAATAGATTACTGCTAATTTTACATTTGTCATTTTTTCTGTCTCCTTATCAGATGAATCTCCAAATAGTTTAGATAAAATACCCATTTGTTTTACACCAACCATATTATTTCTTTTTTCACAATTTATATCCCTAATCTTCGAACTGTTTTTCCATTTCTATAATTAAGATGTGTGACGTTTCAACCGCCTTAATTGAAATATTTTCTTCAATAATTTCCATACCATCTCGATCGTTTAACTCAACATCATTTATTACTGAAGTCCCTTCAATTTGAACTAGATAAGCTTGTCTTCCTTCTTTTACTGGGAACTCAATGTTTTTTCCTTGTTCCAATTCCAAGGAATATATATTCGCATCTTGATTAATTTTGATTGGGGCATTTCCGTTTATATCTGAAACCATATGGAGCCAATTATTTTTTCTGTCTTCCCAGTTGAATCTAAAATCTCCGTAGTTTGGATCAAGTCCATTTTTTACAGGGAGGACCCATATCTGCAAAAATCTAAGTGTATCTTCCCCTAAGTTATACTCACTATGAAGTACACCTGTACCTGCACTCATGTATTGAACTTGACCACGAGTTACAGTGTTATTATTCCCCATGCTATCACCATGTGTTAATTCCCCATTGACAACGTACGATATTATCTCCATATCCCTATGAGGATGTACACCAAATCCTTTTTTTGCTTCAACCAAATCATCGTTGATTACCCGTAAAACGCCGAAATGGATATTGTCTGGATTAAAATAATCTGCAAACGAAAAATGAAATTTACTTTTTAACCATCCAATATCACTTGAACCCATTTTGCCACTTTCGATTTTTTTTAGCATAAAATTTCTCTCCTAAGTTCATTTTCAATATCCCAATTGATGACAATGTGCTCTAATTACTCCATTGTTTAATTACTTGCTCTTCGGCTAAGTGCATAATTTTTTCACAAGTCATTCCTTTATTAGCAAGGACATTTGTTTGATAATTTTTACCTTTATAATTAACTGTAACCAATACCTCAAACATTTTTAATTTCTCCTTTTAAAAATAATTGTTAACCTATTTAGTTGGATATACCGTTTTATGGTCAGCCAGTATCACTAATTGTTTTTCATTAGGTTGATAATTCACTTGTGCATCAGTAGAGTAATACCAGGTCTTTTCCGTTTCATTTACCTGAAATACATTTAACTCATGCTTAAAATTCAAAATCTTTGAAGATGTTTCTTCATCAACTGACAGGCTAATCTCCCAACGTTCACCTTTATTTACAATCGTATAAAGTTCAGGTTGGCAAAGTAGGCGGCTCCCGATAGAATGACGAATCAATAGCATATAGAAATGACCCCCATGTTACTTATTAAGTTCTTTATACCACTTTGCAGCTGCTTCAACTTCTTCCATGGTTAATTGATGACCTCTATTCTCCCAATGAAGTTCAACTTTAGCATTAACATTTTTTAATAAAGATTCTAATTCAGCAGATTCCATTGGCGAGCAAATTGGATCATTTGTTCCAGCTGCAATAAACACATTCTTACCAGATAAATCAGGAAGATCAATTCCTTTTCTTGGCACCATTGGGTGATGAAGAATAGCACCCTTTATAGCATTTTGATAGTGGAACAATAAACTTGCAGCTATATTGGCCCCATTTGAGTATCCAATGGCGATAATATTATTTCTGTCAAATCCATACTTTTCTGCTGCTTCGTCAAGAAACTCATTTAATTCTTTTGTTCTGAAAATAAGGTCTTCAATATCAAATACTCCTTCAGCCAATCTTCGGAAGAATCTAGGCATTCCATTTTCTAAAACATTCCCACGAACGCTTAAGACAGAAGCCTCCTCATCAATTCTTCCCGCAAGAGGTAACAGGTCTAATTCATTGCCACCAGTACCATGAAGCAATAAAAATGTTGGTTTTTTTGGATCTTGACCCTTATTGAATATATGTTTCATTATTTATCTTCCTCCAGAACTCGAACCTCAACAGGTGGCAAGGTTTCTTCCAATTCTTCTCTTTTTGACTCTAACCAAGATGGTAGCATAAGCTTTTTTCCCAGTTCATCGACAGGTTCATCCACTGCAAAACCTGGTGGGTCGGTTGCTATTTCAAAAAGGATGCCCCCTTGTTCATGAAAATAAAGGGCTTTGAAATAGTTTCGGTCGAGAATTTCAGTCGGGTAATATTCTTTTTCAAGGAGAAGTGTTCTCCACCTTTTATGTTCTTCTTCATCCTTCGCTCTCCATGCTATATGGTGAACCGTTCCTGCTCCCATTAGCCCTCGGACTGAAGGATTTAAGTGTATATCGATGGTATTTCCAATGTTTCCTTCAGATTTAAATCTTAAAAATTCATTTTCCTGACCAATGCATTCTAGCCCTAAAATATTTTCTAGAACCTCTGTTGTCTTATGTGGCTGTGCAGAAAACAGAACAGCACCCCCAAATCCTTTAATCGCATTTTCAGCTTCAACTCCACCAAAGTTCCAAGTATTCATTGGTCCTTCATCTCGTTCTGTTAATTCAAGCTGTAGTCCGTCAGGATCGTTAAACTTTATATATCTTTGACCAAATCGAATCGAAGATATAAATTCAACTCCAAAATTTCGCAAACGATTTTCCCAAAATGGAACCGAGCCCTTCGGTATAACATAACTGGTCACACCAACCTGACCTGTTCCAATTCGCCCTTTTAGCTGTTTAGCCCATGGAAAAAATGTAATCACAGTTCCTGGTTGACCCGTTTCATTTCCAAAATAAAGATGGTACACTTCTGGACGATCAAAATTGATGGTTTTTTTAACAAGTCTTAAACCTAATACTCCAGCATAAAAGTCTATATTTCGTTGAGCATCATTTACCATTGCTGAGATATGATGAATACCAGATGTTTTTTGCACTTTTTACCCTCCAATTCAACCATGGGATGTGGAACTATTTAGGTCTTTCAATTTCAAAAATCTCACCAATTTTGGCGTAATTATTCCCAGCCAATCGACTTACAGCAGCCATACCCCTTGGATCGATTCTTCCATTTTCGTAAATATCACTTTCAATATGAAATTGAACGATTTTCCCTATAATCAGATCACAACCTGGCGTATCCGAGCCTCCCAGTTCCAAAGAGTGCTCCAACGAACATTCCATTCTGATCTTTGCTTCCTTAACTCCAGGAACTGAAATCTTCACACTTTTGACTGGAGTTAAGTCTGCTAATTCAATCTCACTCTCATCAGGAGGAAGGTTTGCAGCTGTTTTATTTATTTTTTCAACGTTTTGTTCATCCACGATATGAACAACAAATTCTTTTGACTCGAAGATGTTTCTTGCTGTATCCTTTTGTTTCCCCGATGACCGTTGAATGGATAATGAAATCATCGGGGGATTGGATGATATGATATTAAAGTAACTAAAGGGTGCACCGTTTAGCACACCTTCTTTAGATTTAGTTGTAACAAAAGCAATCGGTCTAGGTATAATACTTCCAATAAGGAATTTATAATTATCTCGTTCAGATAATGAAGATGGATCGATTGAAAGCAAAGAAATCATTCCTTTTCGTAAAATCAGTCTAGTTCTCTAACTTCAAATGGTAATAATGCTGCTTCAATTTTTGCCCGTTGAGGCTCATACTGTGATGGCAACATCAATTTTTCTCCCATTGTCTCTTGTGATTCATCATGAGCAAATCCTGGAGGATCAGTTGCAATTTCAAACAGTATTTTTCCGTGTTCTCTGAAGTAAATAGCATTAAAGTAGTTTCGATCTTGTACTGGTGTAACGCCATATCCATTTGCTTGAACAAACTTTTTCCAATCTAATTGGTCCTGATCATCTTTAGCGCGCCATGCAATATGGTGTACTGTACCAACACCCATTTGTCCTGGACCAATTGGAGTTAATTTAAGGTCAATGACATTTCCTATATCAGCTAAGGAATGAAAGCGGATAAAATCTCCCTCTGTCCCGATTTTTTCTAGGCCCAACACATTTTCTAACAATTCTGCAGTTTTATTAGGTTGATCAGATAAAAGGGTTGCTCCACCAAATCCTTTGATAGCAACTTCAGGTGTTACCTCACCAAAAGTCCAAGTATTGTTTTCTCCTTCTTCTCTTTCCACGATTTCAAGGTGAAGCCCATGAGGATCATCAAACTCTAAATATTGCTCTCCAAATCGCTCCATTTTTGTAAATGAAACTTTGAATTTTTCAAGTCTCTTTTCCCAAAATTCCATGGCACCTTTCGGGATTACATAAGAAGTAACCCCGACTTGACCGTCTCCAATGATTCCTTGACGAGCTCCTGTCCATGGAAAGAATGTAATAATGGTCCCTGGCTTTCCGACTTCATTACCGAAATAAAGGTGATAAGTACCTGGATCATCAAAATTGACAGTTTGCTTAACCAAACGTAATCCCAAAACTCCTGCATAGAAATCTACATTCTTTTGTGGATGGCCGACGATTGCTGTGATATGGTGAATACCCATTGTTTTCTTACTCATTTTTCAGCACTCCTTTTGAAAGTAAAATCCAGTTATTTAAATAAACTTGATACCTTATTATGCACTTATTGCAATTTTTAGAGCCCAATAACACTGATAGTAATTTGGGAATCTCTAAATTGAGATATATTAAAATAAAAATGAATCTAAAGCATAGTGACCAGGGCCAATTAACGCAATACCAATAGCAACTGCAAGCAAGGTCAGGTTATATTCGTAACCATTTGCTGTTGCCCATAATCCGTTTGGAGCATGAACCTTTGTAATCGCCATTGCCATAGTCCCTACAATCAAAATTCCTGCAAGTGGGGTTAAAAATCCTAATGCAAACAATATTCCGCCAATAAATTCTGCTAATCCTGCGAAAAGAGCCATTGTTACTCCTGGTTTCATCCCAATGGATTCGAACCATCCACCAGTTCCTTTTAATCCGTAGCCACCGAACCAACCAAACAATTTTTGAGCACCGTGACCGATAAACAATACTCCAATTACCAAACGAATTATTAATAAACCAATATTTATCATCTTAAAATCCTCCTAGATTATATTTTATCTCGAATTCGAGATATTATTTCAAAAAAATGCAATCTTAAACTTTGTTCCTTACTTTTTTCAAAAGCTGCACCAATATCTCGGCCTCATCAGAACTTAATGAGTCAAACATATGATTAATGATCTCAATATATTTCGGCATGATTTCGTTCATCAATCGATTTCCATCATCAGTTAATGTCACGTGCATCACTCGGCGGTCATCTGGACAGGCATTACGGCTTAATAAACCTCTTTGTTCTAGCTTATCAATAACATATGTCATCGAACCACTTGAAATCAATATGCAATTTCCAATTTGTTGAATTGTTTGTTTCCCTTTTTCATAAAGTACCTCTAAAACAGAAAATTCCGTAATACCTAACTTATTTTTTGCCATTTCATCCTTTATTCGATCATGAATGGCTTTAGATGTTTGCATTAATATCAGAAAGGGCAGATTATTGCATTTCCTCTCCATTGATTTCACCCCCTAAAAGCCTTGGATTAAATTATCTTGAATCTGAGATAATAATAATACTTATAAATTTATTTGTCAATAACCTTTTTTTATTTTACTAAACTGCCCCGTTTAAGTGAAAACTTTCACAATCTATACTCTATATTTCAACATAAATATCCAATTTTATTGATACTGCTCCTCAACAAACGGGCCCATTTGTTGACATAAAATCCTTTTGCTTTCTATAAGCAAAGATTTTTTTTACGAGTTCCTTCTATTATATACTGATACTTTTCTATTCTCTTTCGTACTCCTTAACTAGCTTATAAAAAGTTGTCTTTCTAACACCAATTTCTTCAATCGTTTTCACAGCTGTCATCTCTCCTGATTTCCATCGATGATAAGCTTGTTTAAACTCTTCCGTGATATGCGATTTCGTTCTGCCAAAAGCTACACCATTTTTTAAAGCCACATCTATTCCTTCACGCTGCCTTTTTCGAATTCGGTTGCGTTCGTCTTCTGCCATCTAAGAAAGAATTTGTAAAACCAGATCGGCAATAAAAGTGCCTAGACTATCTTTAAATTGTGTGGTATCCAATAAGGGCATATCTAATACAACAATGTCAGCCTGGATGTTTTTCGTAATGTCATTCCACTCCTGCAATATCTCTTCTTTGTTTCGTCCAAAGCGATCGAGGGAATGAATAAAAAGAACGTCCCCTTTTCATAAAATACGCTTGAGTAATTGATATTGAACTCGTTTGGAATCTTTTCCACTTTGTTTGTCCATAAAGATATCTCGTTCGTCTATCTCTTTTTCCTTCATGGCTTCAAGTTGTCGTATTTCATTTTGATCTTTGCTACTGACTCGTATATATCCAAACTTTCTAACTTCCACTTTAAACTCCCCTAATTTTAATTCTTTTTTTCATATTCTACTATAACCCGTTCGTAAAAGTGCTTAAAAAACAGAGAACGTTCATAAATTATTTTTTAAGTTTTACGAACGTGAAAAATAGCCATTTTTGAACAAAAAATACCCGTTCGCAAAAGTGTACTTTTTCGAACGGGCATTTTACAAGAAATTATTAAAAACCAGTTTGCCGGGACCATGTATAACATTTGTAAAATCCTGATTTGTATAATCAATCACTACATCTGCTCCAAGCTCCTTCATGAAGTTCATATTAGATGTGCTGCCGGTCGAAGCAACATATGTACTGCATGTGTTGCTAATTGGATCGCCATACTGCCTACCCCACCTGCATCACCGTGAATGAGTACTTTTTTGATCCTTTGTCAGTTTCCATCAATGAATAGTGCAGTCCAAGCTGTCATGCTTGTAGAAATAATAGATCCAAGTCTTTATGAAAAAGTTGACCACGCAATAAATAGCGTTATTTTATATGATAACCACTTTCATATTGTTTCGGTACATTTAACTGCTTGCTCCGTAATTCAATCGCTGCATGTGTAGACCAATATGGATCCAGTAGCATTCCGCGGGCAATTGCAACCAAGTCTGCATCTTCATTCCCAATCACTGCCTCCGCTACAGCAGGTTTCTCGAGCATTCCTACTGCAATTACCGGAATGCTAACCTCCTCACGAATCTTACGGGCAAATGGAACCTGGTAACCTGGGTAGTTTCCTGGCTTTCTTTCACCTGGAATTCCTTCACCACCGCTGCTAACATGGAGAATATCAGCACCTGCTTCTTTATAGGCTTTACTTAGCATAACGGCATGATCTAAATCATATCCTCCATCAGCGTATTCTACTGCTGTGATACGGACAGATAAGGGCATGTCAGATGGCATTTCTTTTTTTACAGCTTGGATAACCTCCCTCCCAAAAAGGGAAAGATCCTGCCCGTATTGATCATCACGTTTATTCGTAAGCGGTGATTGGAACTGATGGATCAAATACCCGTGAGCAGCATGAATTTCAATCATGTCCACTCCCGCTTTCACTGCCCTACTTGCCGTATCAGCAAACAGCTGAACCATTTCCTTTACTTCCTCAGTTGATAAAGCACGTGGAGTTTTATAGCCTTCATCCGGGAATTTTATCGCAGAGGGGGCAACAGGATTGGCAGCATCCTCTGCTTTTCGTCCGGCATGGGCAATCTGTATGCCTATTTTTGTCCCATAGGCATGGACCTGGTCAATAATTCTTGAGAAGGCTGGAATTTGGTCATCTTCCCATAAACCAAGGTCATAATCCGTAATTCTTCCATCAGGATTTATATCAGTCATTTCCATTATGATTAGACCAGTCCCTCCGATAGCTCGGCTGACGTAATGAACATAATGCCACTCGTTAGGCTTCCCGTCCTTTTCAGTTACTGAGTATTGGCACATTGGAGCCATAACAGCCCGGTTCTTCAATTTTAAAGATTTCAGTTCAAAAGGTGAAAATAACTTATTGCTCATTTCTTATCATCTCCAAATAATTTTTCGTGTTCTGGGTCAGCTTTTGCCTGTCCATTTTGTTTTGCTAGTGGTACTACATAAGAAATTATTCCTATGATTAGAAAATGGTTATTTTAATTAATCTTTTTTTCAAAAAGAAAATTCTAGATATAACGTAAAATCACCGATTATCATATATTTTCAATCAAACTTTGTTTTAAACCTACACATTGTATTTCTTAACGGGTGAACGACTCTGATGATCAAAATGCTAAAATAAAAACGCCAAAAAAGATAGCTAGGGATCAGTTGCCTTTTATTAGACTAATAACTTCCAAAAGGTTATTTCTGTTCCTAGATCAGCTACTACTGACTGAAGGATTGCGTCAGGATACTTTGCTTGAATTTCTTTTATAGTTTGATTCACTTTTTCTTCACGACGTCCATTAATAAGTACAGTGGCACCTTCCGCCACTAATGACATGGCGATTGCTTTTCCAATTCCTGCTGTCGACCCAGTAACCAGTGCCGTTTTTCCTTTTAAATATAGATGCATGTAGGTCCCTCCCAGATTCGTGTTTTTATACCATTAACCTATGTAGGAATGAATAATTACGTTTATATTGTTAATCGTATGGATCACCCCTCTTACTTTAAACAGAAAATAAGAGGAGCTACCCATTTCTCAAAAGTATATAGATTTATTAAAAGTCAAAATCGTCCGGATCTGGACCGACTCGATAATTCTGATTCAAGTCATCAATGATTTGCATTTCTTCTTTCGTCAATTCAAAATCAAACACATTCGCATTTTCAACAATTCGATGCTCTTTTGTTGATTTCGGAATTATAACAACCCCATGTTGTAAATCCCAACGCAAAATAATTTGGGCGACAGATTTATTATGCTTGTCCGCAATTTCCTGTAAAACTTCATTGTCTAGCAACTGACCTTGCATTAATGGTGACCATGCTTCGAGCTGAATACCGTTGTTTTGACAAAATGCTTGCAGCTCTTTTTGAGTTAATCGGGGATGGCGCTCTACTTGATTGACCATTGGTTTAATTTCAGCATCCTTCATTAATTCTTCCAAATGATGAATTTGAAAATTACTTACACCAATTGCTTTTACTCGGCCTTCTTTATAAAGAGTTTCTAATGCTCTCCAAGCATCTTTATATTTCCCTTCAACCGGCCAATGAATCAAATATAAATCTAAATACTCTAAGCCAAGTTTCTTTAAACTAGTTTCATATGCAGCAATTGTTGATTCATACCCTAGATCTGCATTCCAGACCTTTGAAGTAACAAAGAGCTGTTCTCTTGAAATACCTGCTTCTTTTAAGCCATCTTGGATTCCTTTACCAACACCTTCTTCATTCTCATAAATTGCAGCGGTATCTACGCTACGGTATCCATGTTTAATAGCTGTTTTTACTGCGTTTACTAATTCAGGACCTTCTTCGACTTTAAAAACTCCAATTCCAAGCCAAGGCATTTTTACCCCATTATTCAAAGTTGTTGTATCTTGTATATTTTTAACCATCATTTTTAATACCTCCAAATTTTTATTAAGCTTTATTTACTTGATCTTTTCGTTCCAAAGCTCTGCTAAATCCAGTTAAGACTGCAGCCACTAAAACCATAAGTGCTCCAATCCAAGACGTATGGATAAGTCCTATCGAGTCTGTAATAAGACCGCCTAAATAGGATCCAACAGCAATCCCGGCATTAAATGCAGCAATATTTATTGCTGATGCCACATCAACCGCACTAGGAACGAAGCGCTCTGCCAGCATCACAACATATACTTGTAAGCCTGGCACATTCATAAATGCTAACAGTCCCATTAAAAGAATCGTTATTAATCCAGCAATTTTAAATGGAGCTGTAAACATCAAAATAAATAAGACGACTGCTTGTACAATAAACATATAGAACAATGAACGAATTGGATTTTGATTCGATAATTTACCTCCAATCATATTCCCAATCGCAATCGCAATTCCATAAGCTAATAAAATGACAGCTACAGTTCCTTCTTTAAACCCGGTGATATCTTGAAGCAATGGGGATAAGAAGGTAAACACAACAAATGTTCCGCCATATCCTAACGCTGTAATAATGAATAAAAGCAATAATCGACCATTTGTCACAAGCTTAAGCTGATCACGAAAAGAAGTTTTTACTCCTTTTCGTAAATTAGATGGGACAAGAATGCTATTTGCAATTAAGGCAATGACGCCAATGATAACAATGGTAACAAAGGCAGTTCTCCAACCTAGTTGCTGTCCAATAAAGGTTCCAAATGGAACACCGGTTACCGTAGCTACTGTAAGTCCTGTAAACATAATTGAAATCGCACTAGCTCTGCGATTTTCCGGAACTAAATCGGCAGCTATTGTCGATCCTATTGACATGAAGACCCCATGTGAAAATGCTGAGATCACACGCGCTACTAGCAATAAACCAATTGTCGTAGAAATAGCAGCAATAGTATTGCCAATAATAAAGACAATCATAATCCAAAGTAGTAATGTCTTACGTGACATTCTCGATGTCAAAGATGTCAAAATAGGAGCTCCAAACGTTACCCCTAAAGCATATAAAGATACAGTCAATCCTGCAGTGGTAACTGGAATACTTAAATCATTTGCAATAAGAGGCAGCAACCCGACACTGATGAATTCAGTCGTTCCGATTGCAAAAGCACTTACTGCTAAAGCAAGCAGTGCGAACGTGCTTTGCTTTTTACTTAAAGCCATATTATCCTCTCCTTTTTTCTGTTATATAAATGGAAACTTTCATTTCAGCGAATAATAAATTTTGAAAGAAAGTATAGTATGAATCGGCCGGCAAATGTTATTATGAAATATATTGATTATAAAGAAAAGTACGCACTTTAAAGTTATATAGGCACCTAAAAGTAATATAAGTACTTTTTGGTGCCTATATGAAGGAGGAGGACAAAGATGCAAAAAAAGAAATACAATATTTCTGTTGAAGCGACATTAGAAGTCATCGGTGGAAAGTGGAAATGTGTGATTCTCTGCCATCTAACTCACGGAAAAAAACGAACAAGCGAATTAAAGCGCCTTATGCCAAATATCACACAAAAAATGTTAACTCAACAATTACGTGAATTAGAACAGGATGGAATTATTAACCGAATTATTTATAATGAAATTCCCCCAAAAGTGGAATATGAGCTTAGCGAATATGGCTGGAGTTTGAAAATTATTTTGGATTCTTTATGTGCTTGGGGAGAAAATCATATTACAAAAGTATATGGTGATAAATCATCTGTCTTAGAGGACAACATCTTAAACAAAAAGATTGATTTTGTGCCATCATAACGTAAAATAGTCCAGCAACAATCGCAAAACCATCGGGCATGATTGTGTAATAAGACAAATCAAAAAATCCGATTCCTCAAATATTTAGGGGATCGGATTTTTTAGTTTGAAAATCTTCTTTGTATACAAAATCCCCGCATACCCTTTTTGCGTCATTCTCGTTGATAAAAACGACAAAACAAATGAAAAGTTATATTCATATGTGCTCCTGGGCAGGATTAGTTCCAAGGCATAACGAAAGTGCGGGAAAAAGGAAAACAGCTAAAACTAAAAAAGGAAACAAGTATTTGAGATCAGCATTAACTGAAGCAGCTCATTCTGTAAGAGGATAAAAAAACTATCTAGGAGCACCGCATAGGCGTACAGCCTAACGAAAGGGCAAAAAACGAGCAAGAATTGTATTCGCTCAATATCTTTTAACTTGTAAAGAAATGTATGTAGTTTTAGGAGAAGACTACTTCGATAAGCAAAAACATCAATCTATTGTTCGTTCCCGCTATAATTAGGCTTAGAAGAAATTTTTATTAAAATATAACCAATAATAAATCCAATTAATAATCCCGGAATCAATGACAACATTGGAAGCCATATAGGTCCGAAGGATATACCGAAAAACAAATTAGGTGAATACATTAGCCCTATTGTAACAAAGTAGGCTCCAAAAGCAAATGGAACGAATGATAACCTGGGATTTTCCCCTTCTGCATGTTTATTCGCATCATACATGGCATACATATATACACATGGGTAAAACATTAGCCATTGATATTCGACCACTTTAGCAGCTTCTGGTAAGGAAATCAAAAGGGCATTAAGGATGTTTGCAGAACGGGAGAAAAATAGATTTAGTGTAAATGACATTTCTTCTTAATTGCCCATCCTTTAAAACAGTCTATACCTATCGAGAAGCTTTAAATGTTTTATTTAAGGGTCCTAAATATGTGGATGAAACACAGTTAAAAAGAATGATTGAAGAGGAATTGGAGATTGAAGAGCATTGGGAGAATCGGAAGTAAAACAAATGTGTGCTTACTACGCGAAAGATGAAGAATTTGAAGCTAAGAAAAAACAAGTGCTTAGGATTTGATCCAGAATGAATGTATCCATTGAGTTTCATTTTATCTCGAATGAAAATAAAGTCATGCGTAGGGGAGAATTTCCTTTGAGAAGAAAACGGCCTGAAGAGGTAGCTTTTGAATTTTGGAAACAGATCAAAAGAGAAATGCCGTTTGATGGAGAGTTGGTACGAGTAAAAGCAAGTGGAGAAGATATAACAGAATTAGTAATGGAATTAGAAAAAGCCCCTCTCGAAGATTGAGAAGGGGGCTACGACTCTTTGTTAAACTCAAGCCCCCGTTTGTTAACTTTTTTCAATCTTACAAATCCACTTATAATAATTCAATAATATAATCAACAAAATAGGGTCAACAAGAATAGAATACTCCAATTTCCACCAGCCATAATTGAAGTACCCCCAAGGTTCTGGTAGTAATGCTATTTCTTCATAAATCATCATGAATACTAACCAAGAAATATAATAAAGAATTCTTTTTAATAATGGAGAGTTAAATGGATACCAATTCAAAAACATCATATTTACAGGTGGTAAAAGCATTATAAGGCTGGGTAAACCTTCCCAATCAACATTTTGTGTAAAGTACCAATAGCCGTGGTATTTTTGGTCAATAAACAGATCAGCAATAACCTGTAAAGTAATGGTGAACAGCCAAATATGAACAATTTGATTTTTGGTAAGTCTCTTGTTAGTTATAAAAGCAATTAAATTAAAAAGAATAACAGCACTAAAAAGTCCAATCATAAAAATGTCCTTTTTAAACTTATTTTTTCTTACAATGGTTCACTTATTCGCCATTTAACTGATTTAAGTCTAAGAAAAATGGACCGCTGAAACAGTCCATTTTTGTTCAATTCTTGCGCCCGATTATAGAAGATCGTATTGCAAGATAAGAAAACTGTTAGTTCAAATTTGGCATCCTGTCGAATACACGAGCAGAAAATGTACTTTTTAAATTTACATAAGTTAAAGAATCCAGCCCCCATCGTATTGTTATTTCTCCGTCTGGATATATAGCTTTAATCTTAGCGTATCTTCCAATATCATCTTTTGAAACATCTAGGATTTCAAACTGCGGTAGCTCACGATTACGTGTCATAGTATTATCCATCCTTCATCCTTCAGTATGTCGTACTTAGCTTAACAGCTTGTTTTAATATTCGATTTCTTATGAATGTTAACCTTCTTCGAGTAACCTGCCATTTAGTGGAATAAGGAAAAAGGCTGCCGCAGCAACCCCAACCTTCTTCAAATAAAGTAACCGTAGTTGAAGAGGATTCAGACTTTACAACAGAAATTTTCAGATAAAGAATCCCTCGGGATATAAATAGTCCTCTTCAGGTTCAACATCAGGATATCTTGTAAAAACAGAATTGAACTCATCATTTTCTATAAGGTATTCGATAACTTCAACAATCCGTTCCCGACTTACTAAATCTATAAGAACCATCTCACTCGACCAAAAATATGCACCGTTCATACTTTCACCAGTCTGTTTATTCTTCTCTCTCAATGTCTGGATATTTTTATATGTAAAAAAACTAGCTATCCATTTTGAACGGTTTGAAAATGTTACGATGACATCCGTGTTATCATCTTCAATATTCCATTCACCATCTGCCCATTCCTCTGCTTCTATCCAAATATACTTCCTGTGATTTTTTGTCAATAAAACAACCCCCATATTCCATATAAGCACCCGTCAGCTCAATAATAATCAAATTTCATTTCGATATTTTATATTGGTTATCTATACAATCCTGGTTGTGACAATCCTCCATTAGTTGAAGAAGTAAAAGAGTCAAAGTTAATTTTATACTCTTTTATAAAGGTACCAACCACCCCAGCCTGCAACAAAGGCTAATGGTAATATAACAAAGTGACTTCCGTAATTCCCGATAAGCCAGTCAATCTTAAAAATATAGGCTATTCCATACAGAATCTCTATTGCCAATAACGCAAAAAAGAGTTTTACAAAATAATCCTTCATTGTTGAATCCTTTCTTTTGAAAGAAAAAATATTCATTTTTTAAGTTCGTTTTTTGGTAAAGAATTTTGGTATAGAATTTCTTCTACGTCGCTAATACTTTATTCAAAAACCCCTACCACAAAGTAGATAGGAGCTGAATATTAAAATCAAAAAATTTTCCGTAATTAATGGCTTATTCCCTTCTTTTTCTCATTCTCAATCTTGTACCGAATTTGTAATATTGTAGAAAGAAATAAGTTTGGTCGGAAAAAAGGTAAGGTATTATTTTATAAAGGTTTTTTTCTCCCACGCTTGTCCACTCTTATTCAAACATTTCCAGATTTTACCTATTTATTTTCTTTCGCTTATTCTATACAAATATGAAAGGAAGAATAAGTTGTTTTGGTATGAGTAATACTTAAATTAGAAAAATCCAATATTAAGAGGAGATCTTCAATGAATACAAAACATATTGTTGGTTTATCATCAACAGAAATTTCAGGATTATGGGCTACTTATATTATGGATAGCTTATCTATCTGTCTCTCTAAGCATTTCCTGCAACAGTCGAACAATGAAGATGTTAAACCCATAATTAAACTAACATTAGATATATCACAAAAACATATTGAGGAAATCAAGAATATTTTTGAAAAGGAGAAGTTCCCTATTCCCAAGGGATTTTCCGATGAAGACTTTGATCTTTCAGCTCCACCTTTGTTTTTCGATTTATTTCCTGTAAGCTACGCTTACGGGATGAGTCGTATGGGTTTGACTGCCTATAGTATGCTAGTTTCTAATGTTGCCCGCGAAGATATTCGATCTTTCTTCTCTAAGTGTTTAACTTCCACATTGGATCTTTATAATACATCAGTAAATCTAATGCTTTCTAAAGGGATATACGATCGCCCAACAATGATCCCTTATCCCGATAAAGTTGAATTTATTAAAAAGAAAGAAACATTTTTATCCAAGTGGTTCGAAAAGAAACGCCCTCTAAATGTTCTTGAACTATCTGAAATATTTTTTAACATTGAAAGGAACTATTTTGCTGTAGTCTTACTCACTGGATTTATTCAAGTTGTGAAAGATGAACAAATAAAGAAATTTTTGACAAAAGGAAAAGACTTAGCTCAAAAACAAATTCATTTCCTAAACCATACTTTAATCAAGGAAGATTTGCTTGGCACTACAATGGTTAACTCAGAAGTGTCAACTTCTACTGTATCTCCTTTTTCAGAAAAGCTCATCATGAACCTTGTAACTATACTCAATACACAAGGAATAACCTATATTGGTCATGCAATAGCTTCATCAGCACGAATAGACCTTGCTATTGAATATTCAAAACTAATTCCTGAAATATTGCAGTATGGGAAGGAGGGCGCCGACATTTTGATAGAAAGGGGATGGATGGAAGAACCACCACACGCTCCGAATAGGAAGGAGTTGGCAGAAAATTAGGTTTAAATTAAACAAGGGATTTCAACGATCTCTTGTTTAATTTATATGAAGCAAAATTTCCCGTTTTAACAAATTAAACTTGACACAATATTAAAAGAATTCAGATCTCTAACGGAACATACTTTTTTAAATGATATTAGTCTATCTTTTGTACAATATCAAGATGGGCTTAATAACAAAAAAGGATTGCTGCTGCAATCCTTAGTTCGTCTTGGAGAGTTTTAAAATCTTCTAGTGTCACCTAAATGTTGAAGAATAATTCTCTACATTGCATACAAAATCTCCTTTGCTTTTTTATCCACTTCTTCTAGTTTTTCACCTTCGGTAGGTCTTGTTATTAGTCCTCAAAGATATTCATTTTATCACCTTTAGAATTAAGACTTTACTTATTGAACAAATGTACCCGTTACTTTAAGTACAATGCTTCACAAACATTGCTGCTAATTTATATAATTACAGGAATGCTGCACTGTTAGCACGAATTTAAACACGTTTAAAAGTCCCTTTATAAACTTTATATTTACCAGACAGGTCTTAATATCGTTGGTAATTTACCATCATTTGCTTCATAAACTAATTTTGTTAAATCTTCTTTGAGCATTTGCAGTCGTTCAGCACCTATGTTTTCAATCCAACGTTGCTCAATCTCAGTTAGTATTTTCTCTTTTGCTTGCACCACTAACCAACCCCGTTCGGTCAAAACAATAATTTTCCCTCTCTTATCCGTGGGATGAGCTTTTCGCATTACATAACCACTTTTCTCAAGATAATCCACCATTTTACTCACAGCTTGCTTTGTAATTCCTAAATATTCGGCTAGTTCTATACCTGTTGCTCCACTAGGAGTGATGCATTTAAACATAAAACCATGTACAGGCCTAATATCTCCAAATCCCAATTCACTCAATCTATCATGTAGTTCATTAATTGATGTACTAAAGGATAATGATAAAAGTGATGTAAGATCTAATTCACTAAATACTTCATGATTCACAAATAAAACCTCCTCAAATAAAGTCAATTAGGTTGACTTTATTTGAAACTCATTGTACTATACACAATGTAGTCAATCAAGTTGACTATAATTCGATTACAAAAGAAATTGGATTCACCGAAATATAATTAATAAATTATGGAGGGTTCTCATGGCTAACATCGTTAAAATTAGAGCAAGCGTATTTATTCCAATGTCTTGGACTGAACCTAAGAAGGATATTCAATCGGGAAATGTAATCCAATTTGAAGGTGACTCACGTGAATTTACACCTTACGCTGTAAACGCTATGCGTTCCAGGATTGAACAAGAAGTAGTTATAGACTTTTACAAAAAAGATATTTTCACATATGCGAATACGGGTATAACAACAGAAAGAATCACAACGCCAGATGGTTCCGTTAAAAAAAGAACAGGAAAAGCTAGTACAAAAAGTATTTTGTGCACTGATATTATATGGAATTCTGATGACGTCAAGTTTCAAATGAGTGCAAGTGCTAGCAACCCATTAAATATATATGCACCTCCTGTTGACTACCTATTAACTGTACATGTAAAAATAGATGGTACTGTCGATATTGAAGGTGCGCACGATGGATTCCCTTGCTATGAATTTTATAAGCAAGTAAATTTTGGCCCATTTGAACAAATTTATACACATGATTTCAGAGAAACTGGTGATACAGCTGAAGCTCTAGGTGGAGAAATGGAGTATAGTTTTAAAAAGATATTGTAAAGACAATATAATACCTTTTTTAGTAATTAAATATATAACAACGCAAGAGGATTAACAGGAGGAATATAGAATGACAACAGTATTATTTGTAAAAGCAAACAATCGTCCAGCAGTACAATCGGTTAGTGTGAAATTATATGATGCTTTTTTAGCAAGCTATAAAGAAGCACATCCAAATAATACAGTGGTAGAGCTTGATTTATACAAAGAAGAATTGCCATATGTAGGAGTAGATATGATTAACGGCACATTTAAGGCGGGTAAAGGACTTGAGTTAACAGAAAAGGAAGCAAAAGCAGCAGCTGTTGCTGATAGATATTTAGATCAATTCATTGCAGCTGATAAAGTTGTATTTGGTTTCCCTTTATGGAACTTAACAATCCCAGCTGTACTACACACATATATTGATTACTTAAACCGTGCGGGTAAAACATTTAAATATACGCCAGAAGGTCCAGTAGGTCTTATTGGAAATAAGAAAATTGCATTATTAAATGCAAGTGGCGGTGTTTATTCTGAAGGACCAAAAGCTGAAATGGAAATGGCTATTAAATATATAGCAAATATGATGGGCTTTTTCGGTGTAAAAGATATAGAGAAAGTAGTAATTGAAGGTCACAACCAATTTCCAGATAAAGCAGAAGAGATTATTGCTTCAGGGCTTGAAAAGGCTGTTAAAGTAGCAAGTACGTTCTAATTAACAAAACACTTGTCACTAAATATCTTCAAGTAAACTGCCCCGTTAGCACAGCAAGGCTGCCAACAGTTTTGGCAGCCTTTAGGAATGTGTTCTGTGCCGTTCTTGGGCTGTAAAACCTGGCGTTTTGCCAGGTTTTACTGAAGCCTCAAAACGATACGATTTCATACTCTCGAAATAAATAGCGAGCTGTTACCGGGGGCATCAATACGAGGCTTGCCACTTACTTTTAAGACATACTTGCCAGATGGTCCTCAAGACGATCCATGGTCTGTTCGGCACCTGGGACGGCATATGTTTTCACCTTATCGAATACAGCGGCATTTTCTTCAAAAACTGTGCTATAAGTGAGTATGGTCTTACCATCCAGATCCTCAAAGATTGCTGTCGCCAGAAAATGGGGAAACACAGCATGTTTGATGACGATTCGCTCGGGTTTAACGACCTCGACAAAGACGTTGGTGTTGGGATAATCAACGCCATCAGGACCGTGCATGATAAACTGCCATGTACCGCCCGGTTTCATATCAAACTTCTGAAAAGTCGTCGTAAAACCTCGAGGTCCCCACCACTTCGAGAGGTGCTCCTCTTTCGTCCAAGCATCAAACACAAGATCGCGTGGAGCATCGAATACGCGGGTGATCACAATCTACCTACTTGTGTTGTGTTTGTTGCGTTGTTTTGGTTCATGTTTATCCCTCCAAAATGAATTTTGTTTTACCGCCTTCATTTTTTAAACCTATACTACTCCTTTACTTCAACAAGAAAAGCTATAACTCCTTCTTGTACTAAACTGCCCAGTTACATCAATAAGAAATGCTGCCGAAACTGGCAACTGATCTTTAACTCTTGCACCCGTTAGTTTAAGTGAAAAATTTTACAATCTTTTTTTGTCTTAAACAAATCTAATCCCTTAATGTGTAGGGGCAAATCAAAAAGACGCCTGCTTACTAAAGAAAAGCGCCCTTTAGCTAAGTAAAATTTCTATGTTAGCGCCTATTTTAATAAAATTAAATTAGTGTTGCAATCCTCTAACCATTTTAGTCAGTTCCGCCTCAAGTCGATCAAAGTTCTGTTCATTGGCTTTGTAGCAGAAACTTCTCACTTTTTCGCATTCATTAACTGATTTGTGGAGCATTTTCCATATAAGTTCGGTTTTGCCTTCTTTCTCAGCAAATGTAATGGTTAATAAAAATTCATGTATTGGCCCCAGATGGTGGATAACAATCTTTTCAGGTTCAATTATTTCGGAAAAGATGGATTTATTCTCATAATCTACACCATTGGGTCCATGCATAATGAAACGCCAAATACCGTTTGGTCGCATATCGAACTCATGAAACGTATTAGTAAAGCCCTCGGGTCCCCACCATTTTTCCAAATGATTCGGGTCACTGAATGCTTTGAACATGATTTCACGTGGCACATTGAAGATACGTGTGTTGACAATCTCACGATCAGAGATTGGCTCAGGAGAGTTAATAATCTCCGTTACCCCAGAGGATACTCTTAACTCTTGATTATTTTTCAACTGTTCACCAAGCTGATCCAGCAAAATACTTGTCCCGTGCTCACGAACTGCAGCTGTATCATGGCCGTCTAGGAATGCACCTTGCTCGGTAAAAATCAGGTGTGTTCCTTCATCAATTTGTTTAAACTCGACCGTTGCTACAGAAACGGAAATCCGAGTTTCATCGAGATCCATGGTGTAAGAATAGACAATACGGTGGTCAGGAATGATCTCCTGATAGTGTGCCTTAAATGTGTAAACAGGACCTCCTGGAGGGCCGCCATGATTTATCTCTAGTCCACCCACTCGAAAATCAAACTCTTCCGCCTCAGTGAACCATTTTGCTTTAAGCTCTGGGTCCGCCCATGCAGCGAATACCACTTCAGGTGTGAAATTATACACCTTTTCAAGAACAAAGGTATCGTGTGTTGCAAAGTGTTTTTTCATTCTCACTTCCTCCTTTTTTGGTGAGACGGATGATTAGAAAGGAATTCGCCAAGTCGATCAAATTGGCGCTCCATATTCTTTTGGCGCCCGTAAAAATAATTTTCATGACTTTTTTTCATTATTCCAATTGAATTTGTAAAATCTTGAACCGTCAATGTCTCTTTCGTTTGCAAAATCTCAGATACATTTTGTAAATCTTTTAACAGCTTCTGTTGAACTCTTATATTTTCTCTTAAACGTTCTATTTGAAGAGTCACCACTTCAATAGGGTTATACGTATCGTCGGCCAGGATTGATTTAATTTCCTCGAGCGTTAATCCTAAATCTTTTAGACTAAGAATTTGCTGTAACCGCGAAAGATCTGTGGCGTTATATAGGCGATATCCTGATTCTGAATAGTCTGATGGTGAGAACAATTCAATTTGGTCATAATACCGCAAGGTCCGAATCGTTAAACCTGTTAACTTTGCAAGTTCCCCTGTCTTCCATTTCTTCTTTCCTGGAACTAAAATAACCACCCCCTTATTTCGCGAGAATTTTTACCGGTATCTTCACTATAAACCGTTACGTCACGTAAGAGTCAAGGGAAAATAAATTTTTTTGAATCATGAGAAAATCTTTATCCTACCTCGATAGCTTAAGTGTAACTGTTCACAAACAATCTTTAACCAGTATGTTTACTGTTCATGATTCTTCCACAATCTGGCCCGTTAGTGGAAAAAAGCTAATGACGATTGTTCAACTAGACTGCCAGATAGTTGAATAGTCTCTCCCGTTTCAATTTCGAGAATCAAGTCAATAATTCCTCTAAAAATGAAATTTTAGGGAGAGATGTATTTTGTTATTGTCAAATGAATTAGGGCCTTATGGTATTACGGTTAATTTAATCAATCCAGTTTTATCCCAGTGGAAAGGCATGAAGGTATAGATACGAGTGATTATAAAAAAGGAGTTCTGCTTGGTAAAATGGGTGAGCCTCGGGATATTGGGAATGCGGTTGTATTTTTGGCATCTAATGAAGCAAAATTTATCACTTTCAAGAATCGAAAAAAAGTCAAAAACATTGGAGGAAATGAGTTTAGAATTTGGTTTAGAATTGCTAAAATTTTGATCAATTTGTTAAAAAAGAATAAAAAGCGGCAATAATAAAACCAGTAAATGCTAGCTCAAGGTAAACCAAAAATTCACCCATAGATAGAGACCAGGAAAAATTTTAGGATGTACCTATCTTGTTTTACGAGAAAGTTAATTTCCCCAAAAAAAAGGGCTGCTATTTATGTTAATGGTTAGTGAAGCGGTATTTCTATCGATTCGATAAATTCAGCTGTTGTTAAAAAATTTGATCAACTGGTTGAAAAGTAAATTCAGAAGAAGTCCAAGAAGCAATTAGTCAATTAAGAAGGAAAAAGTGCTTTGGAGAAGTCACAAAATAACCCTGAGCAAAGGGGAAATGTAGTAAATGGATAAGATTAAGATAAGCGCAGCCCAGCTTTTCGTACTAGTATTTTTATTTGAAATGGGTAGTTCTATCCTCTTTGGTCTAGGAGCAAATGCAAAACAGGATGCATGGATTGCCATTTTATTAGGGTTAGCAGGTGGTTTAATTGTCTTCTTTGTTCACTATCGTCTGTTTCTTTTTTATCCAGAATTAGTTCTAACCAGCTATATACAAAAAATTGCCGGAAAATGGCCAGGTAAGATCCTTGCCTTATTTTATATCACCTATTTTATCTATATTGCAGCAAGAGTTTTACGAGATTTCGGGGAACTTTTGGTAACAACTGTTTATACAAATACACCGTTATTTGTCATCAATACATTGATGGTTCTGACTATTATCTATGGCATTTTTAAAGGTTTAGAAGTAATCGCAAGAGTGGGGCAGATTTATTTTGGCATTGTATATTTTATGGCCATATTAGGATTTCTTTTAATTATTTTTTCTGGATTAATCCATTTTGAATTTCTTAAGCCAATTCTTGAAAATGGATGGAAACCCATATTTAATACGTTTCTCCAGCAAACTCTTTTATTTCCTTTTTCAGAAATACTTGTTTTCACAATGATATATCCGTTTGTGAATGAACCAAGGAAAATAAAATTTGTTTGTATAGGCGGGATGATTTTAAGTGGGATTAATATTACTATTACAGTGATTATTACGATTTCAATCATTGGTCCAGATCTTTATATCCGCTCAAACTTTCCATTGCTAACTACCGTTGGAAGAATTCAACTGGCAAATTTTATAGAGCGGCTGGATTCTCTTTTTTTGCTCTACCTAATCATTGGCGGTTTTTTTAAAATATCACTGTATTTTTATGCTGCGGTATTGGGTACAGCCGATCTATTTCAGTTTAAAAAAAAGGAAAATCTGGCGTTTCCAATTGGATTGATTGTATTGTTAGGATCCACAGCTATTGCATCGACATTTGCAGAGTTCATTAAAGAATTTGAATTTATAAGAGTCTATTTAAATTTACCTTTTGAAATTATCATTCCAAGCGCCTTACTGCTTATCGCATTCTTTCGAAATAAGGAGAAAAAAACCGATACGAATATAAATCGAAATTAAAAAACAGCCATTTGTTAATGGTTGTTTTGCTAAGGAATTTATGATTTTGACATTTACAAACGACTTATTGGACCTATCCTTTTCAGGGTTAAGCAGGAGATATATGGTGACTAAGGTTTCTTCATTTATTTCTCGTACGTAATTGTCCATTTATGTAATGAACAAATTGAATCTGACTGTTAATATAAGCTAGTCCCTTTTTCTTTCGAGGAGTAAAAATTGAATGATAGTACAAATATTTATTAAAAAAAGATAATTCTAATATACATCATATCGATTCGAAATAGTATAAAGGTAAAATGAAACACTTTTTTCGAAACAAAAATTTAAGAAATCGCCATTGGTAAAGCTTCATGTTGCCCACCCCTATCTTTTAACTATTAAATACAGTCCGTTGCTGAGACAATTAAATACCAGTACCACATGACATACCACCTAATTTCATAAATAGTTTCTTACATAGGATTATCAAATGATTTTTCTTTTATTTGTGTCGAATTCAGCATTAAATAAATAAATAATCTAATAACTGCAGATGGATTGTTCAATCATGCACTATTAAATGCCGTCAAAACTTAATAGACACTTAAGTTAATTTTTATCAAGTGTTAATAAATAGCATTCCAATATGTAATATAGTAGAGACTAGAGTCATCTTTAATGAATAAGAGATGGAAATTGCTTAGTAACACTGACCCTTCAAAAAAAGAGATGAGTTCTTTGAAAGAAAACTTAACGGTTTCTGAACTATCTGAAATGGTACAGCCTTCAGATCTGCAAATGTTATGCTAGTCCCACAAGTCACTTGGTTCATCAAGATTATGGCAACGGCTGTCGGAGAAACTGCGGCAGACTTCCTTAATGATAAACTTGGATTTGGATGGGTATCCTTATTTAGAGAGAGAAATAAAGTTGTGGGAAACCACTTTAAAGAAAGGAAATTATTTATGCAAGAAAACCAAAATAGAATGAAATTATTATTTAACAAAGTACCACAAGTGACGATTTTCTTTTGGATCATCAAAGTTTTGTGTACAACTGTTGGTGAAACATTTGCTGATTTCATCAATTTCAACATTGGACTTGGTTTAACTCTTACTACCATTATTATGGGAGTTGCGTTTTTTATTGCATTGTTTTTTCAATTTAAAGCAAACAAATATGTTCCATCCATTTACTGGGTAACAGTTGTTCTTATAAGCGTATTTGGAACACTGGTAACGGATAATTTGACAGATAATATTGGCGTACCACTTGAGGTCAGTACAGCTGTTTTCTCAGTGCTACTAGGACTGACTTTTCTATTTTGGTATCTTAGTGAAAAAACACTATCGATTCACTCGATTTTTACTAAGAAAAGAGAAGTTTTCTACTGGTTTACGATCCTTTTTACTTTTGCACTTGGAACAGCGGTCGGCGATTTATTTTCCGAACAACTTGGTTTTGGTTATCTTTACACAGGAATAGGCGTTATTATTATTATTGCACTTGTGTTCTTAGCTTATAAATTTTTGAAACTGGACGGAGTATTAGCTTTCTGGATTGCGTATATTTTAACTCGTCCGCTTGGAGCGTCACTTGGAGATTACCTATCTCAACCAAAAGTAAATGGCGGATTAGGACTCGGGACAACCGTCACGAGTGTGATTTTTCTTATCGCTATTTTAGCGATCATCATTTTCCTTGCCGTTTCAAAAATTGATACAAATGCTAAAAGTGATATAGCAGAAACAAACCAAAGTAATGCAAATAAGAAACATGTGCTTACACAAACGATTGTTGTACTCGTAATTTTCTTAGTTGTTGGTATAGGTGGTTATAACTGGCGCAGTAATTATATTGCATCACAAGGTGCTGCAGAGCAAACCACATTAGCAGGGCAATTAAACGATTTTGTTAAAATTGAAAATGATATGCTAAACGCTGTAAATAAAAACGACTTTGCTTCAGCAAAAAAAGGCGCTGATAATTTAGAACATCAGTGGGATACACAAGAACCTAAGCTTCGAAAAATTGATAGCACTACATGGACAAAAATTGATGGAACAATTGACTCTGTGCTAGCAGCGGCTCGTTCTTCAAAACCTGATGTTAATCAAAGCAAAACAGCACTTACTAATTCACTTAGTGTCTTAAAAGGTGCAAATAAATCAACATCAAAATCTGGTGCCTCACAAACAACATTATCTGGACAGTTAAACGATTTTGCAAAAATCGAAAATGATATACTAAAAGCTGTAAACAAAAGTGACTTTGCTTCAGCGAAAAAAGGGGCAGATGAATTAGAACATCAATGGGACACACAGGAGCCTAAGCTTCGAAAAATAGATGGCACAACATGGACGAAAATTGATGGAACAATTGATGTTGTATTAGCAGCAGTTCGTTCATCAAACCCTGATGTCAACCATTGCAAATCTGCACTTAACAATTCGCTTAGTACTATAAACGCAGCAAATAAATAATAATCATTGGAATCGCCAATCGCGGTTCCTTTTTTGCGTTGAAGATAAGGTCTGATAATAGAGCTTTAATATAATAAAGTGGATAATACATTTTTTGGTTGAGTTTAAACAGTTTTATGGGGATTGAATTAATGTTTTTTTCAATAATGTTTCTCTAGATCCACCCACACTCTCTCTGATAAGATACAAAAGCGTTTTTGTTTTGAGAGGAGAATTAAATTGGATGCAAGAGAATCTTTAGCAAAAAAAGTGGCGATTATAAGTGTCGTTAGTAATATTCTTCTAACTGTAGGAAAGTTATTTGTTGGCTGGTACGGAAAGAGTGATGCAGTGCTTGCAGATGGAATCCATTCAGCAGCAGATGTTTTCGCATCAATTATTGTACTTTTAGTCATAAAGATCGCAAATAAACCCGCTGATAAGGAACATCCCTATGGACATGGTAAGGCAGAGGTCATTGTATCAGGCATTGTGGGATTAGTTTTGCTCATTGTATCTTTTTATGTTGTGTATGAAGCAATAATGGGCTTTTTCCATCCAATTTCAACTCCAAACATCCTTGCAATGTGGGTTGCCATTATCTCTTATGGGGCCAAAGAAATCCGATACTTCATTAACTTTTAGGTGAAAACAGCCTAAAAAAGAGAGCCCGTAGGCTCTTTGGAAACATGTTTAAATCATTTGCTTAAAAGAATCTTCGTCTTCTTCTTTCAATTTCGATTGCGATACGTCTTCTTCTCTCTATCTCGATTTCGATTTCAATACGTCTTCTTCTCTCTATCTCGATTTCGATTTCAATAGGGAGAAACCTTCTTCTAAAGCCGTCAGGGAAAAAAACCATGTGTAATTCATCCTCCTATCGTTTCAGTAGTCTAGACAAAGGGACAGATTAAAATCAACCTGACCTTAGTTCCGTACAATTTAGTAATTGAGCAACAGACAGATTAAACAGCCAATGTAGACTTAGTAACCAGTCATAAACGAAGTTCCTACAATAATGAGTAGAACAAACAATACGACAATCAACGCAAAAGAAGTTGTCATTCCTCCTGACATATCTCCTACCTCCTTCACTAGCTTTCATAATAATATACGCGACCTATGAATAAATGATATGGACAAACTATCATTATTCCGCGGAATTTTTTTACGAACTTTTTCATTGCCAAGTAATCATTCCGTTCCATTCGAAAAAAATCCGTAGGCATTAATTTTGGTCCAATTTCATAATGTGTAAAAAAGAAAGGAAGGTGGTAAAACGTATGAAAATACAGGTTAGCGGATTTGTTGTTCATTCAGAAGATTCGAATTTGGATTCTGAGCATTCTCATATTTTATTTCTAACTTCATGGGACGGAAGACCAATTCACAGACATCATTTTGCCGGAGTAACCTCTATTAATGCAGGGCATGATCATCGATATACAGGTACAACTGAACCTGCTCCTACCGGAGTTCCCCATAACCATAGATACTATACTGTTACATTCTTGAATGATGGGCATAAACATGAAATTCGAGGAACTACTGGCCCTGCAATCCCCTTGCCCAATGGTGGACATTTTCATCATTTTGAGGGCGTAACATCAGTTAATGGTGCCCATCCACATTCTCATAAATATAGTGGCAAAACTAGTCCAAGTGATTAGGAATACCGTTTGAAAAGTCAACTTATGATCTCATACCTGGTTACTTCAATAATTCCCTCTGCAAATTTTTTTAAAATCTATCACTTGTCCAATCCTTTTTAGTTCTAGTACATATGCTAATACTGCCACCTCACATATTTATTCACCGCTAGAGAAGCGTTTGCATGTAATGCAAATGCTTCTTTTTATTTTTTAAAAATTTTCTTGTAAATTTTCCCATTACAATGATGCCTGTCCAATCAATCTTTCTCCTATGAAATATATATAGAGTAGAGTATTTTTTCTCTAATCTTCCAATAGGGGGTGAAACGATATGTCTTGGGGATATGGCTGTGATGGCGGTTACGGCTACGGTGGTGGCTTTAGCGGCGGCAGCACTTTCGTTTTAATCGTAGTATTGTTCGTTCTTTTAATTATTGTTGGTACTACTGTTGTTTTTTAATAAATTGTTCAGACCGAAATTGTTTTAGAAACAATTGACAAAAAAAGACGACTCTAACATTCAGGAAATCGAATAGGAGTTGTCTTTTTGATTTTAGATATTTTTTTCTTAGGCTGTGTTAAACTTGCCTGTTAGTTGAATCTAAAGAAGCTTCGCTACTAAACTTTTCATTTTGGCACTCTTTTTTAACTTATTATACCAATTATGAATTCAGTATTGGAAATTAGAGGTAATATATGAATTTCCTAAGGGGGAGTTTAAGGGGGAGGCAAAGAGTTAGGCATAGGGCACCCACAAACAGTAAACGCTTGTATCAGTCATTACAGCGACCGACACCCGATTTTGATCAAGGAAGTGTTCTAATAGTTGCAGCTTGTTGTACCTCTGAATTAAATCCTGGAATTTGTTCAAGAAGTCTAAAATTTAAATGTTTGATTTAAAGGCGTTTTTTTTAAAATGTGCAACTTCACCTGATTGTCCAATGACAACTGGATGCCAGTAATTATTAAAAAGCTACAAAAACTTATTTAGGAAGAAAGTAATATAAAAAACCACCGAATTAAAAGTCGGTGGTTTTTTATATTATTTAATTTTGTTTTGTAATTCTTTTAAAGCATCAGTTAATTGATCGTTTAAAGTCCCCAACGCCTTTTTATCGAGAGTTTTTGCTTCTGACCCAGCTATCGTGGGGTCAAGGTATTTTTCAACCTTTCCGTAAAGGTCTTTGTTATCCTTTTTTACATCATCTTCAAACGAAGCCCATTGATCTTCTAATTTTGGTCCAACTTCTTTTACTTTTGCTTGGTCACCACTATCGATTGCTTTTGATAATTGTTCTGTTGTATTCAACATTTTATTTACCCCATCAGAAACTTTGTTATCAGTTGAGCTACAACCTGCTAATACTAATGCACTTCCTAGACCGATTGCTAAAACCATTGATGTTAATTTTTTCACGATAGTTTCCTACTTTCATTGTTAATATTGTTCACAGCATTATGTTTTTGATTCTTAAATTTTTTTGATAAAAGTATAATTATAGCACCAAGCACAAGAATTACTTGTGGAATTGTACTTTCCCATGATGGGTATAGTGCAAAAAATTCTATACTTGGGATGCTTTGAGAATTCGTTGTTGGAATTAAGCCAGATAATTGTAGGCTATGGATCCCCATACCTGTAAACTTAATACACAGGTAA
Source organism: Bacillus sp. MUM 116 (assembly GCF_001866655.1). GTDB lineage: Bacteria > Bacillota > Bacilli > Bacillales > Cytobacillaceae > Neobacillus. The sequence goes on from NZ_MLYR01000002.1 coordinate 71,409, forward strand.
AATACGATTAAACTTGATACCATAAAGAATGGACGAAGTGGCAATTTTAATCCGACAAATACCATTAAATATGCTATGACACCCAGTATCGCTGCTCCAATAAGAAAACCGATTAATAATGAGTGTAGTTTTATTTGGCTTGCCATTCCGATATAAAACAAAACTGTTTCCGTTCCTTCTCGAAATACTGCTAGAAAGGCGAGAACCCCTAACGAAACCAGTTTACCCGTTGTTAATGCTGTTTGACTTTTTTCACGAATATACCGATTCCAATCCGCAATGTTAGATTGACTATGAAGCCAATAACTCATATACAATAACATGACTGCTGCAAAAACACCTGTCCATCCAGCGATTAAAGCATTATTATTACCAAACGCACCAGATGAAATCACAAATTTCACAATGAGAGCAAGAATCACACTAACGCCAAGGCCCGATAATACTCCAGTCCAAATCCATCCTTTTCCTTTTCCCTCTCCAGACTTTTTTACAAAAGACATGAGAGCAATTACGACAAGTAACGCTTCTAAACCTTCACGAATTAAAATCATGGATGCATCCCAATATGTGTATTGGGATTTATCCGCTAATGGAGTTAAGTATTTTATCATGTTATCGATAGTTTTATTTGCATCTTTAAAATTTGGAGGATTTGCAGCAAGCATAGCTTGAATGGTTACCAAATCTCTTTCAGAATCACTATAAACGGACGATGACTGTGCCACTACTACTCCTTCTACGCTCAACCATCTACTACTTGCCTTTTTAATACCTGCCAGAGCTTCTGATTGCTTTTGCTCCTTAATTTCCTTCTTTGTTTCTTGGAGAAGCACGATAAAATCATCTAAAGAAATATCTTCTTTCTTAAATCCTGCTTCTTTTGGGTAACCCCCACTTGCAAATTTTTCATTCACTGCTTTTAAGCCTTTTAAAGCTTGTAAAACTTGGTCCTGTTTCTTAAGGGTAAACGCATATACGACCTGCCCCATATTCGATTCGATGTCTCGGTAAGCAGTCGCAGAATCAGCTTTAATCCCTTCTTCAATTTCTCTCCAGGTTTTATTAAATTGGTTATAAGCCTTTTCTGCTTCGGTAAGATTCCCTTTTGAAGCAGAATCAATGGCTTTATTAACCGATTCTTCAGCCTTCTTAATATCATCATTGGAATTCCCAGAAGCCAAGGCAGGGGTATGTATTCCAATTCCTAATATTAATAGAAGAATAGATAATTTAAGTAACAGATTTTTACTCATAAAAATCCCCCATAAAAAGTCATTTAATTGATAACGAATTTCAATATCATCTTTCCTTTACAATTGTATTTCCATTGAAAATGATTGTCAATTGAAGATTTTTATTATTGGTTACATTTCTGTGTCATTAGAGAGCCAAATTCGATTCTAAAATAATTAGAATATACCTATATTCTAATGTTTCTTGCACCCGTTAGTTGAACAAGAAAAAGGGATGCCACAGCACCCCCCTTTTCTATTAAGGTTTCCCAAATACAACATTTTTTGGTTGAGTTTAAACAGTTTTATGGGGATTAAATTAATGTTTTTTTTCAATAATGTTTCTCTAGACCCACCCACACTCTCTCTGATAAGATACAAAAGCGTTTTTGTTTGGGAGGAGAATTAAATTGGATGCAAGAGAATCTTTAGCAAAAAAAGTGGCGATTATAAGTGTCGTTAGTAATATTCTTCTAACCGTAGGAAAGTTATTTGTTGGCTGGTACGGAAAGAGTGATGCAGTGTTTGCAGATGGAATCCATTCAGCAGCAGATGTTTTCGCATCAATTATTGTACTTTTAGTCATAAAGATCGCAAATAAACCCGCTGATAAGGAACATCCCTATGGACATGGTAAGGCAGAGGTCATTGTCTCAGGTATTGTGGGATTAGTTTTGCTCATTGTATCTTTTTATGTTGTGTATGAAGCAATAATGGGCTTTTTCCATCCAACTTCAACTCCAAATATCCTTGCAATGTGGGTTGCCATTATCTCTTATGGAGCCAAAGAAATTCTTTATAGGTACTCTTATAAAATTGCTCAAGAGCAAAATAGTAAAGCCATTGAAGCCATTGCTTTTGACCATAAAGCAGATATTGTCGCATCATTAGCAGCTGCTTTAGGGGTTGTTTTATCCATTATTGGAGACAAATTTAACATTTTCATTTTACTTTATGGAGATAAAATCGCTAGTATTGTCGTAGCTTATTTAATTTTTAATATATCGAGAAAAATGTTGAAAGAAGCGTTCGACATTTTACTAGAACGTAATATTGAAATAAACACTTTAAACGAATATATATCTATTATTTCCTCATTTCCAGCTGTTAAAAGAATAGACCGAATTAGGGCAAGAGAACTTGGGCATTATGTTTTAGTTGATTTAAGAATTTCAATTGACCATGAAAAAACAATAAAAGAAGGACACGACCTTTCTAGAGAAATCAAACGGGAGCTCATGAGTAAACATAAAAATATCGAAGAAGTTCTAATTCACTTGAATCCATACTTTCCCACTTAATGGAGATTTCCCCCTTATAGGGGTAAATGCGTTATACGAATTCTTATTTTTTTATGAAATACTCATTATTACTCTTTCACACTATAAAACGTAGAAAAAACCCATCCATTGATGGGTGAGGTGGTTAAAAAACTAATATTTTCTATTTGGTAAGGGTTCTTCTCGCGCCAATACAATTTTGAAATTTCCAACACCATTTACTGTTGGGGCTTGGATAATTCCCAAATAGGTGAAGTAAACAAAGAAGGGCTCAGAGATTCATAAAAACCAAATAGGGGTAATTTCTAAACATTAAGATTAATCTTAATGTTATCTAAATGTTAATATGAAAATTAATATACAACAATTAGATGATCAGGACGCCCTAAATTGTAGACCCTACCCTATCCACTGCTTTACTCGGTTAATCCGGCGAATCACCAGCCAATCCAAAAGCAAAACAAAGAGCAAAGATACTCCAACCGACGGAAATATAATACTGAAAATTGCGATAATAAAAACTAAACCTTTTTCCATCTTGAAATTCTTTGGTTGAGGTGGTGCACCTAGTTTGTTGCTAGGTTTTCGTTTCCACCATATCAAAATACCTGTAACAACTATGAGCACGATTCCTATACAGACGATGAGCCCCACAATTTGATTTATCCAGCCAAGCTCAGCTCCAATGTGAAGATAATATCCCGTGGTAATGGCTTTTCCTAACAGACCATAATCTTTGAATCGAGAATCGCTCAGCACTTTCCCATTGTATTGATCGATATGCAATGTGGCTTCATCGGTAGATTTAGGAAGGAAAACCTGTACAGTGTAGACCCCTTCAGGTCCATCCGGGAAGTATACGTCGTAACCTGGATATAAGTGCTGAGAATCAGCAATCCTTACTACCTCATCGATAGAAATGGGGGAAACCTTCCCTTTTTCCGGTTCGATCGATTTGGGTTTTTCTCCCCAAACAGGAGCTGGAATTCCAGTACCAGTATTCGTCGCTAGTGTTTGAACTAGTGTGTGTCCCCAAAATCCAGTCCAAGGTAAACCGGTTAAAATCAAAAAGGCAATTCCTATGGACAATACAAATCCAGTCACTGCATGAATATCCATCCAAAAGGATCGCTTGCCTCGGTTCTGACCGCGAAACAACCTTTTGATTACTCCCTTTCGATTCCGAGGCCACCAAAGGTACATGCCAGTTATCAAAAGAATCAAGCCCCAACACACTGATAGTTCTATCAGAAGGTCACCCGATGTTCCTACCATCAATTGACCATGCAGCTTCTCGATTTGAGCCATGAATCGATCTGCATCATCTAGTTCCCCAACGATTTTTCCACTATAGGGATTAACAAAAACCGTAATTGATTTATCCCCTTCAAGAATCCCCACTTCTGAAGATCGATTTCCTTCAACACCAGGCTTATATCGTGTGAATTGACTATCTGGATGTACTTCCTTTACCTTCTCAAATTGTTTGGAAGCTGGTAGCTTCTGTCCGTCGGCATGAACATAGTAATAATCCTTATATATGAATGACTCTATCTGGGGCTTGAATAGATAAATGCCTCCAGTTATTGCTAAAAGAATAAGGATTGGAGCGAATACCACTCCTGCGTAAAAATGCCACCTCCAAATAGATGCAGACATGGAGCTCACGATCCTACGTTCATTATTCAAGGCAATCTTCAAATTAATCTTTCCTCTCTTTTCATCTGCTTTTATAAATTTCTATATGAGGTTACGAATGAAAAAATGGGGGGTAACATTTGTACTTTTACTGCTATGTAGCAATATTTTTCAAGTCTTTCGCTTTTTTCCGCGCTTTTAAACGCTTGTAAAGTGGATAGCCCACCATATAATACCCGGAAAATGACAGTAGAATAAGGGATAAACCTGCGAATGTAAGAGCACTGTATCGATACCAATTGCCAAAAAAGGATCCATCATGCAAAGTAATGATGAAACTTGAGTAATCTGGGTTTGTAGATAAAACTTTTCCAGTACTCGCATCGATCTGAACATCTTGACTGTTATTAAAGCGAATCTGATAAATATTTAAACCAGGTCTATATTCTATTCTAAAGATATCTTCAACCGATGTTGCACCTGGAAGCCCCTGAGACGTGGCTATGGACACGACCTTATCCATAGGTATCGATTGACTTGGACTCGCCTCCTTCCCTGTTCTTAAATCATCAGCAACTCCGAGTGGTATCATATAAACAAGCAATAGGCCTGTCACTGCTACGAACATAAAAACAACAGATAAAATTAATCCAGACCATTTATGTACTTTTCTACTAAATTGGTAAAGACTTAATGCTTTTGACATATTTTCTTCACACCCCTTGTCTTATTTCAAATTAAATATCCCCTTCCGTTAATGCTCATTCCTTCGTAAAAAATTTCTACGGCTTCTGACATTCTCAAGAAATCCTCCTTCCTCTGCCGTCAACAACATTCGGAATATTCAAAATAAAAAAGCAACTTAAATGTGATTTTACGGTGATGAATTAGGGTTGTCAATAATATTTTTACAAATTTTACTATATTAGCAAAATAATATATTAATGAGGTGATTCACTAAAGTAAAACTGTCGTCTTACACGTTTCGTTCTTCTCTTTAAAAATAAGCTTTTTTGAGAAAGTATTCATTACAAGTCGGGTAAATTGACAATAGTTCTTTGAGGTATTATCATCATTATCGTATCCCCCCCTAGGGGATAGGATATTAAAAAGCTAAGGTGAGGTGTTTAAATGAGTTCTCATAAACTTCCAGAGGTAATTAGTCGTCTCTCTAAGATTGAGGGGCATGTTAGAGGTATTAAAAAAATGGCTGAGGAAGGTCGTAGCTGCGAAGAGTTATTAATGCAAGTGAGTGCTGTAAAGTCTGCAATTAATAATGTAGGGAGAGTCATTCTTGAGGATTATTTAGAGGATTGTGTAGTAGATGGTATACGAAAGCAGGCTGACCAGGAAACAGTTGAAAATTTAAAAAAAGCTATAAAAAGATTTATTTAGGACAAAAAAATATAGGCAAAATTATTTTTTATTAGCTGCACCCTATTAGGAGAGATCCAAATGAAGATAAAATTAAAAATCGGGATTACTTGCTATCCGACAGTAGGTGGTTCAGGAGTAGTAGCAACTGAGTTGGGGAAAATGCTTGCTGAAAAAGGACATGAAATCCATTTTATTTCCTTTAGTCTTCCCTTCCGATTAAAAGAACTGAATAGAAACATTTATTATCATCCAGTTGAAGTAAGTCAATATCCTGTATTTCACTACCCACCCTATGATATTGCCTTAGCTAGTAAAATGGCTGATGTTATTAATAGAGAAAAATTAGATATCTTACATGTTCATTACGCTATCCCACATGCTGTTAGTGCAATTTTAGCAAAACAAATAAGTGGGAGAGATGTGAAAATTGTTACAACTCTACATGGAACAGATATTACTGTTTTAGGTAATGATCCATCCTTAATAGACGTTATTAGGTTTGGAATTGAAAAATCAGATTATGTAACAGCTGTTTCTAAATCATTAATCTCGGAAACCCATGATCTGATTAAGCCTGATAAATATATTGAAGCTGTCTATAATTTCATTGATACTCGCGTTTATCAAAAAAAGGATTCAACTTATTTGAAAGAAGAATATGGTATCTCTCAAGAAGAGAAAGTGATTGTTCATGTATCAAACTTTAGAGCCATAAAGCGTGTTACGGATGTTGTAAAAACTTTTTCAAGAATTGAAGCGAATATGCCGGCTAAGCTTTTACTTGTCGGAGACGGTCCAGACATGACAATTGTTTGTAATCTAGTTGATGAACTTAACTTAAGAGAAAAAGTTCTGTTTCTTGGAAAGCAAGATAACTTAGAAGAATTATATTCTATTAGTGATTTAATGTTACTTCTTTCTCAAAAGGAAAGTTTCGGACTCGTGGCTTTAGAAGCAATGGCTTGTGGGGTTCCTTGTATTGGAACCAACGTTGGGGGAATACCAGAGGTTATTTTGGATGGTGAAACAGGATTTATTTGCGAGCTAGGTAATATATATTCCATCGCCGATAAAGCCATTTATACTTTGACAGATGACACTGTACATAAGTGTTTATCAAATCGATCCATTCAAATTGTCAATGAAAGATTTAGAGCCGATCTCATTGTAAAAAAATATGAAGATATTTACTTTAAAGTAATTAAATACTGTGAATAAATTTGATACCTAGAGAATTTTTTATTGAGATATTATTAAGCAAAGACGATCAAGAAACAGTAAAAACCAAAAATAGGCAGAGAAAAATTTTATTTAGGGACAGACAAACATAATATCATTATTTTAGTAATTCTATAAAGCAGCAAGGGGTGTTACTTAGTTGTCCAGCTTAAGATTATACAGTAAATTTGTTAAACCTTATTGGAAGTTAGTTATTATTACAATGATTATTGGAATTATAAAGTTTGGAATTCCTTTAACATTGCCTTTAATCATGAAATATTCAGTGGATTCTATTCTTTTAGCAAAAATCCCTTTAAGTCAGAAAATATTGCACCTGACCTATGTTATTTCAATAGCATCTGTTTTATTCATCATCGTTCGATTTCCTGTTGAATATTATCGTCAATATTTCGCTCAAGAAATTACAAGCAAGATTCTGTATGATATACGTGACAAACTCTATGGGCATCTACAAAAATTGTCTCTTCGCTTTTATCAAAACAATAAAACCGGAGAAATCATCTCTCGTGTTATGAACGATGTAGAACAAACAAAAAACCTAGTAGAAACAGGTATGATGAATATTTGGTTAGATATGATTACTTTAACAATTGCATTAGGTTTTATGTTTACAATGAATGTAAAATTGACATTCATGGCAATTGCAATCCTTCCCTTTTATGCTATTTCTGTAAAAACAATGTACAAACGTTTAAAATTACTAACAAAACAACGGTCACAATCTCTTGCAGATGTGCAGTCATATCTTCACGAAAGGGTAGCTGGGATACCAGTTGTAAAAAGTTTTACACTTGAGGAATATGATCAGAACCAATTTGACAGAAGAAACCAAAATTTCCTAACCAAAGCGATGGCTGTGACCCAATGGAATGCTTTAACTAATGCAATTATTAATACATTAACTGATATTGCTCCTCTCCTTGTCATTGCCTATGGGGGATATAAAGTCATTACGGGTGAACTTACTTTAGGTACATTTGTAGCCTTCTTTGGATATTTAAATAATATTTATAGTCCTTTACGCAGACTAGTCAATTCATCTACTCTCCTAACCCAAGCAACGGCTTCTCTTGACCGTGTGTTAGAGTTATGGAATCAGCCTTATGATGTTTTAGACCAACCTTCTGCTAAGCAACTGACAAAAGTGAATGGGGACATTGAATTTAAAAATGTATGGTTCCGATATGATAAGGAATCCGACTATATCTTAAAAGATATTAATTTAACTATACCCTCTGGCCATACAGTTGCCTTAGTTGGGATGAGTGGAGGAGGAAAATCATCTCTTATTAGTTTAATTCCACGATTCTACAATATTGAAAAAGGTAGTATTACCATTGATGATATGAATATAATCGACATTACTCAAAATAGTCTAAGAAGTCACATAGGTATGGTGTTACAGGACAATATTTTATTCAGTGGCACTATACGAGACAATATTTTATTAGGAAATCCTTCAGCATCTGAAGAGGAAATGGTTAAGTCTGCAAAAGCTGCCAATGCCCATGATTTTATTCTTAATCTCCCGAATGGATATGATACTGAAATCGGTGAAAAAGGGGTTAAATTATCAGGAGGTCAAAAGCAAAGAATTGCTATCTCAAGGGTATTTCTGAAAAACCCTAAGATTTTGATCTTAGACGAGGCAACCTCTGCGTTAGATTTGGAATCAGAGGCTCTAATTCAAGAATCGCTTGATAAATTAGCAAAAAATAGAACAACGATTATTATTGCTCATAGGTTATCAACGATAACTAATGTAGATGAAATTATATTTATGAAAGACGGGCAAATCTTAGAAAAAGGAACTCATAATGAATTAATGCAACAAAACGGATTATATAAACAATTATTTAATATACAAAACTTAAATCAAGACCAAAAAGAAATGGTTGCTGAGGGGTTCTTGTGATACTGCTCAGTTTATTGTTTCTCTTCTCCCCCACCCGGTATCGTTGAAAATTTTTGTATAGCATGTTTCAAGCTAAACCTAAATAGCAAAAAACGCAGCCTAATTTAAAAACCTGCGTTTTTTGCTTATTTATTGTACTTTTGAATATGGAGAAGCCAAAAAGCGCCAAAAATGACGCTTTCAACGGGAGGTGATTCCCAATCGTCCTACATTTTTATATTATGCAACATTGGTAAAGTTTAGAATGCGAAGTAAGAATAGCTTAAAGATTTCAATAAAAAAGGTACCTGTCCTTTATGAGTGAGGTTTAATCTCATACACGTTACTATTGAATAACTGGTGCATGTCAATAGTTCATTAACTTTTATGTGAAAACAGCCTAAAAAAGAGAGCCCGTAGGCTCTTTGGAAACATGTTTAAATCATTTGCTTAAAAGAATCTGCGTCTTCTTCTTTCAATTTCGATTGCGATACGTCTTCTTCTCTCTATCTCGATTTCGATTTCAATACGTCTTCTTCTCTCTATCTCGATTTCGATTTCAATAGGGAAAAACCTTCTTCTAAAGCCGTCAGGGAAAAAAACCATGTGTAATTCATCCTCCTATCGTTTCAGTAGTCTAGACAAAGGGACAGATTAAAATCAACCTGACCTTAGTTCCGTACAATTTAGTAATTGAGCAATAGACAGATTAAACAGCCAATGTAGACTTAGTAACCACTCATAAAAGAGGTTCCTACAATAATGAGTAGAACAAACAATAAGACAATCAACGCAAAAGAAGTTGTCATTCCTCCTGACATAATTCCTACCGCCTTCACTAGCTTTCATAATAATATACGCGATCTATGAATAAATGATATGGACAAACTATCATTATACCGCGGAATTTTTTTTACGAACTTTTTCATTGCCAAGTAATCATTCCGTTCCATTTGAAAAAAATCCGTAGGCATTAATTTTGGTCCAATTTCATAATGTGTAAAAAAGAAAGGGAGGTGGTAAAACGTATGAAAATACAGGTTAGCGGATTTGTTGTTCATTCAGAAGATTCGAATTTAGATTCTGAGCATTCTCATATTTTATTTCTAACTTCATGGGACGGAAGACCAATTCACAGACATCATTTTGCCGGAGTAACCTCTATTAATGCAGGTCATGATCATCGATATACAGGTACAACTGAACCTGCTCCTACCGGAGTTCCCCATAACCATAGATACTATACTGTTACATTCTTGAATGATGGGCATAAACATGAAATTCGAGGAGCTACTGGCCCTGCAATCCCCTTGCCCAATGGTGGACATTTTCATCATTTTGAGGGCGTAACATCAGTTAATGGTGCCCATCCTCATTCTCATAAATATAGTGGCAAAACTAGTCCTAGTGATTAGGAATACCGTTTGAAAAGTCAACTTATGATCTAATACCTGGCTACTTCAATAATTCCCACTGCAAATTTTTTTAAAAATCTATCACTTGTCCAATCCTTTTTAGTTCTAGTACATATGCTAATACTGCCACCTCACATATTTATTCACCGCTAGAGAAGCGTTTGTATGTAATGCAAATGCTTCTTTTTATTTTTAAAAAGTTTTCTTGTAAATTTTCCCATTCCAATGATGCCTGTCCAATCAATCTTTCTCCTATGAAATATATATATAGTAGAGTATTTTTTCTCTAATCTTCCAACAGGGGGTGAAACGATATGTCTTGGGGATATGGCTGTGATGGCGGTTACGGCTACGGTGGTGGCTTTAGCGGCGGCAGCACTTTCGTTTTAATCGTAGTATTGTTCGTTCTTTTAATTATTGTTGGTACTACTGTTGTTTTTTAATAAATTGTTCAGACCGAAAGTGTTTTAGAAACAATTGACAAAAAAAGACGACTCTAACATTCAGGAAATCGAATAGGAGTTGTCTTTTTGATTTTAGATATTTTTTTCTTAGGCTGTGTTAAACTTGCCTGTTGGTTGAATCTAAAGAAGAAAAACTTTTTGAATTGGAATCACCTATTTATTAGAACCTTCAAAGGAATATATGTCACTTTAGGAGTTATTTTGCACTTACTTTAAGTGATATTTTGCATATCTAACATTAAAATCCCATCTATCTTCACATGCTGATCGGTTTAGTAAAAAAACGACTGCTCATTGTTCAGCAATCGCGTCCGATTCTTAAATAAGCTACTGCATATACTTTTCGTTCTACGAAGCAACTAAATGTACTATTTCAGCTAATATTTCTCTTTGTTATAAATTCCATAAATACAAAATATTGGCAAAATATTTGTCTGCATGTATAATAAAATTATCTTAATGCAAAGGGGTTGTTCCTTATGAATCAACGAATCTCCAACAATGATGTTGCACCCGAAGCAATGAAAATTATGTTAGATATGGAGAAGTACACTAAAAAGTCTTCAATTAATGAAACTACTAGAGAGTTGATCAAAATTAGAGCTTCTCAAATTAACGGTTGTGCCTTCTGCCTCAATATGCATACATCCGACGCTCGTAAGATGGGGGAAACTGAACAAAGAATTTATTGTTTAAATGTCTGGGAAGAAAGCGATTTTTATTCACCTGAAGAAAAAGTTTCTTTAGAACTTACTGAGCATATTACCTTGATACCAACAAAACGAGTTCCTGATGACTTATACAAGCGTGTCCGAGAACATTATGATGAGAAACAATATGTTGATCTAGTTCTTATTATTAATCAAATAAACAATTGGAATAGACTCTCTATTGCAGTGGGCCAAACACCAACTAAGATTTAATTTCCTTAACGAACATCCTATGGTGTTCGTTTTTTAATGTTGCAAAAATTTGTCAATTATGCATTGCTAAATTATTAAAACACGATAAATAATAACTTAAAAAGACACAATTCCTTGTACAAGAATTGCGCCCGATTGTTGAAAATCAATGCCTAAATCTTATTCGAGATAAGCACCCGTCAGTTTAAGTGATTTTTTTCACAAACTCAGGCGGGTTTTTATTTTTACGAAAAATGGACAAGACATAGTCAATTGCCCTCTCAACATGTGGAATCTTTACATAATTTATAGCAATTCCCTTAGAAAGGAGGTTTTTGACATGTACTTCGATTATGATAATGCTCGTCGTTTCGAAGGTCAATTGATTAAGGTTCAAAATGAACAGGGTGACTGGGTTATCGGGAAGATTGTTAAAGTAAAAAATGACGGTTTTGAAATAGCTGAACTAAATTCAAAACAACCAAATGATGGCTACGGCTTTGGATTTTTCCCTGGGCCATTTTTCGGCAGACGTTTCTTTAGACCGTTTGGTGCCCCGTTTTTCCCATTCTTCTTCTGATAATCGCTTAAAGAGCAACGCCTTCAAGCTTGCTCTTTTTTCATGTCGGATGTTGATTTACCATATATTCAACAGATAACAACAAATCTGTGTCATGAAAATACACGCTGGTATGTGAGTTA
>NZ_MLYR01000020.1 GCF_001866655.1 Bacillus sp. MUM 116
TTACGAAAAGATGCCACGAAGCATTTTGTTATACGGGTTGATGAACTTATACGAAAAACAGCAATTTATGCGAAAATAGCATTAGATAAAGTTAAAGTCCAAATATTTTTTTATAAATAAAATTCAGTCTTTTTAGATAACTCGAAATTTAACAAAGGAATATGGAGGTAATATGAAATTTAAAACAAAGCTTTATACAAGTATTGGCTCATTATTGTTGTTATTTTTTATTTTAGCGCTAGTTTTAATGAATATGCTTGAGCAAACAATTGTGAACCTTAACCTTGTGGTCAATGATTTAAATGAAAGAATCGAAATGTCTTCCGATATTAAATTTGAAACATCCCGGGTTGGTTTAGAGCTAAGTTCGGCGCTAACGGATCAGCACCAAGCAATCTATGCAGCCGCACAAAATGATTGGGAGGATTCCCAAACCACAATAACCGAATCTCTTGGGGCACTGAAAAAGCGGGACACGGATAAGAAAGCCCAAGAGCTGATGGAAAAATTTTTAACATTACAAGATTCCTATACTAATATGGCACGTCTTGCCCTAACGGAGAAAAAATTCAATAAAGATTTCGAAACACCGGATTCTTTTTGGAAGGATTCCGAACTGCTTAGGCAAAGAATGTTGCAAATTGCCGATCTTCTCAATGGCTTGCAAAAACAAAAGTTGAAGAATGAACTGATCGGATCTAAAGATACATATAATTTGGCCGTCAAGGTGATTTACGCATATCTAGCAATTGCCCTGATTATTGGTATTGCTTTTACTTATTGGATCATTCGAAGTGTGACAACGAACCTGAACAAGGTGACAGATGTGATGAAAAGGGCGACGACCAGTAATTTCGAAACAATACCTAGGAGTGATATTTCTTCTAAGGGAGAATTAGGTGAAATCGCGGTTGCTTTTAATAAAATGGCCGATGAATTAGAAGAGCATAACAGGTTGGAAAAACAATTTTTACAAGAAGCAGAAGAGCAAAGCTGGTTAAATACAAAAATTGCCGAAGTTGCCACGATTTACCCTAATATGGAAAATGTTTCGACTTTAGCTGAGATGCTCATCACGAAGCTGGTTCCCATGGTAGATGCGTGTTTTGGAGTTTTCTATATTAAAGAAGTGGAGGAGGACCAATATTTTTTAAAAAAGATATCAAGCTTTGCCTCCTTGGATAAAAATAAAGATTATATGCGTTTTCGATTTGGAGAGGGGCTGATCGGACAAGCTGCACTTGAAAAGCGCTCCATCCTGATAAACGATGTCCCGGACAATTACATTAAGGTAGGTTCTGGGACGGGTGAAGCCACACCAAAAAATATCATCATATTGCCGGTACAATTTGAAAACCATGTCCTGGCTGTTATGGAAATTGCCTCATTTAACTCATTTAACCAGCTACAGGTAAAACTGCTTGAGGCGGTGATTAACAATATAGGAATCAAGATTAATAGTATTGTGAACCATATGAGGGTTGAAAAACTTTTACAAGAATCACAGGCTTTGACCGAAGAACTCCAAACCCAATCAGAGGAATTACAGTTACAACAAGAAGAGTTACGAACAACGAATGAAAAACTGGAAGAGCAGTATGAAGCATCGGAGCAAAAGAATCTTGAAATTGAAAAGGTCCGTGCCGAGCTTGAAGAGAAAGCGCAGCAACTAGAGATCAGCTCCCAGTATAAATCTGAGTTTCTCGCAAATATGTCTCATGAGTTAAGGACACCGCTGAACAGCTTGCTTATTTTAGCACAAATTCTTTCTGAAAATAGCGACGGGAATTTGACAGCCAAACAGGAGGAGTATATACGGACCATCTATTCGTCAGGAAATGATTTACTTCATTTAATAAACGATATACTAGATTTGGCAAAAGTCGAGTCAGGTAAATTAGATGTTCACGTGAAAGATGTAGAATTACATGAAATTGAAGCTTTTATCCAAAGCCAATTTTCTCCGGTCGCGGTTCAGAAAAATATTCAGTTTGCCATTGAAAGAGAAGAGGGGCTATCAGAGACTATCCTTACAGACGAGCTGCGTTTGCAGCAAATTCTAAAAAATTTACTTTCCAATGCATTCAAGTTTACAGAAGTCGGCAGTGTGACATTGCATGTTCAGAAAGTAACAAAAGATGTCGGCCTACTTCTACCTGATAGAAAAACACAAAAGAAACTAATGCTCGCTTTCTCTGTCATTGATACAGGAATCGGTATCGAAGAAAACAAACAGGCCTCAATATTTGATGCCTTTATCCAGGAAGACGGTACGACGAGCCGGCAATATGGGGGAACCGGCTTGGGACTGTCAATCAGCCGGGAGATTGCGTATTTATTAGGCGGATTTATTGAGGTGTCTAGTAAAAAAGGAAAAGGCAGCACCTTTACGTTATTTTTGCCATATGGCCACAACGAATTAAATATAGCTATGGAAGAAGCAGCAGTATCTGTTTATGAGGAGGAATTACAAGAAACCGAAGAGATTCAACCGAAACCACAAGAGAATAAAATTTTAATCAACAAGAAAATTCTAATCGTTGACGATGATATCCGAAATGTTTATGCACTCACCATCGCACTGGAGGAGAACGGGATGGAAGTGATTGTTGCAGAAAATGGCCGCGAAGGGATTGAGGTTTTAAAGTATAACCCGGATACCGACCTCATCTTAATGGACATTATGATGCCCGTGATGGATGGATTTGAAGCGATGCGGAAAATTCGTCAAATCACAGAATTTAAATCCTTACCAATCATTGCTCTAACTGCAAAAGCGATGAAACGCAGCAGAGAGGAATGTTTGGAGGCGGGGGCAACGGATTATATTAGTAAGCCTATAAACTTGGACCAACTGTTCTCGTTAATGCAAGTTTGGCTGTATCGATAGGAGGGGCCCGAAATCATTACGAAGAAAATTACTCCCATTCTACATCCAGATGAAATGGAAAAAATCGAAATCGAATTACTGCTCGAGGCCGTATTTCGCTTTTATGGCTATGATTTTAGAAACTATGCTTATCCTTTTATCCAAAGGAGAATTAGCCAACGTGTTCGAAAGGAGAATCTATCAAGTATATCGGCTCTCCAGGAAAAAATCCTTCGTGATTCAGGTGCAATGCAGAACTTGCTATTGGATTTCTCCATTAATGTGACTGAGATGTTTCGCGATCCAACATTTTTTAGGTCTTTTCGAACAAAAATTATCCCAATTATAAGGGATTATCCCGAAATACGGATTTGGCATGTGGGCTGTTCTTCCGGGGAAGAGGTTTATTCCATGACGATTCTCTTACATGAAGAAGGAATATATGAAAAGACGAAAATTTATGCAACGGACCTAAACCATATGATTCTTGAAAAAGCACAACAGGGCACCTTTCCATTAGATGTGATGAAGCTTTATACCAAAAATTATATGGATGCTGGCGGGACGAGGGCGTTTTCGGAATATTATAAGGCAGTTGGGGATAAGGTTTTTTTTCATGCTTTTCTTAGAAAAAATGTATTTTTTGCCCAGCATGACCTGGTAACCGACCAATCTTTTAATGAGTTTGATATTATAATATGCCGGAATGTGCTCATTTATTTTAATAAGGATCTGCAGAATGAAGTCCATAAGCTATTATATAACAGCCTAAGCCAATCCGGCTTTCTCGGGCTGGGAAAAAGAGAGGGGATAAAGTTTACAAGTTATGAAAACTGTTACGAAGAATTCGACGGATCCGAAAGACTATTCCGAAAAAATAGGTAGTTCGGAAACGGATAAAGTGAACATTTTAATGGTAGACGATCATCCAGAAAATCTCTTAGCGCTTCAAGCTGTTCTCAATTCTCCCCATTATAATTTGGTGAGTGCGACCTCGGGAAAAGAAGCGTTAATCTGTATGCTAAAACAGGACTTTGCCGTTATCCTACTGGATGTACAAATGCCGGGGCTAAATGGATTTGAAACAGCAAAGCTGATTAAGGCCAGAGAAAAGACCAGACATATTCCAATTATTTTCATCACAGCGATTAGTCAGGAGCGGGAACATGTCCATCAAGGATATGCTGCAGGAGCAATTGATTATATTTTTAAACCATTTCATCCGGATACATTGAAACGGAAAATCGAACAATTTGTGAAACTTCATCAAAAACATGAAGAAAATATTCTTCAGACCAATCGGGAACGGAAGAATGAATTGAATGAAATTAATCGGAAGTTAGACCGAACAACACTTCATTTACGCCGAACAGAAGCATTAGCGAAAGTCATTGGTGAAACCATTGTCGACACTATTATTACATTCGATGAACAGGGCTCTATTTTATCAGTGAATCCCGCTGTTAAAAAAATGTTTGGATATAAACCCGAGGATTTGGAAGGAAGAAATGTTTCTGTTCTTTTCCTTAAAGGGGAGAATGAAATCGTCATGGATTCTTTTTTAACCTCCATTAAACAATCGGTAGGAAAAGTAATGGAATCGGTTGGGATTAGAAAAGATAACCGGCAATTCCATGCTGACATTCTCATAGGTGAAACATCTGTCGAACAACATCAGATTTTTGTCTGCACAATTCGTGATGTGACAGAAAGAAGAAATATGGACGAAGTTAAAAAACTAAAATTTATCAATATGGAACATATGGTAGAAAAACGAACAAGGGAATTGATTAAGTCAAACGAGAAATTGCAATCCGAAATTGAAGAAAGAAAAAAAATCGCTGATCATCTGTATCGATCACAAGAAAGATTTCGAAAAATTTTTGAATCGAGTCCATGTTTAATGCTGATTTTTTCCCAAAAAGATTTAACGATCATGGAAGTAAATGATAGTTGGTTAAAATATACAGGATTTTCCTATGAGGAGTTAGTTCAACAAAAAATAAATTTGAATAGTTTTGTTGAAGAATCAACCTCCAAATCCATTCGGATTGATCAAACGATTAGGAATAAGAAAGTCAACTATCGCACGAAAACCGGCAGTATGCGTGATGGTTTATTATCAACCGAATTGATTGATGTCTATCCAGAACCATGTATACTGTTTGTTTTGAACGATATTACTGAAAGAGTTCACTTGGAAAAAGAAATATCCCGACTAGATCGGTTAAATTTAATTGGGGAGATGGCCGCGGGAATTGCCCATGAAATTCGCAATCCGATGACTACCGTTCAAGGATTTCTACAAATATCAAGAAATAACTTGGACCCTTTACCAACAGATATTATGGATCTGATGTTAGAAGAATTAAATCGGGCGAATTCCATCATTACCGAATTTCTAAATCTAGCAAAAAATAAGATAAGCGTGAAGAAAAAACAAAGCTTGAATGCGATACTTAAAGCCATCTATCCCCTTATTCAAGCAGAAGCTTTGCGTTCAAGTAAACAGGTAAACTTGGACTTAAATGATTGTCCGGATATTTTCCTCGATCAGAAAGAAATCCGCCAGCTCATTTTAAATATTTCATTAAATGGACTGGATGCCATGTCAACAAATGGACTGCTGACAATCAAAACCTTTTCGGAAAAACAGGCAGTAATTTTGGAAATTAATGACCAAGGTCACGGAATAAGCCCAAAGGTTTTACAAAAATTAGGGACACCTTTTTTTACAACGAAGGAGAAAGGAACGGGATTAGGTTTGGCGATTTGCTATAGTGTTGCCAAACGGCACAATGCGGAAATTGATATAAAAACCGGGAATCAGGGAACCACTTTCTCGATCCGATTTCATTTAAATTCCTTTTAAGCTACTTATGGTTTTTTAAACAGAATGGCTCTTTTCTAAAAGATTGTTGTTTTTTAAAAAAACGGTTGATTGGAACGGAAGGTGCGAGTTTCCAGTGGGAGAAGGCTCACCGCCCGCCCCGCGGAAAGCGAGCATCCCTACGTTCCAATCAACCACTCCTTATTCAATAGCAACAAAGTTTACGAAAACAGCCAACAGAAAAGAGGGAAGGATTTAGTGTTAAAAAAAGGAAAATTTGTTTTTCTAACGGCTGGGGTTATTATTCTCATCATAGGCGTATTTTTTTACAAATCGTACAATAAACCGAAAGTGATGGTTGTAGTAAAAAATTTAGACACGCAATTTTTCGAAATTGTTAAAGCCGGTGTTGAGCAAGGGTTTAAAGATTATGGCTTTAACGGGGAAGTAGTCGGTTCACTGAAAGAATCTGCTGATGAACAAGGTCGTATATTGAAAAAAATCTATTCCGAGAATCCCGATGTTTTAATTGTTTCACCGGTCAATTCATCGGTTATTCCAATATTGGATAAATTTGTGAAAAAAAAGCATATTCCTGTTTTATTATTGGATCAAAATAATCCATGGCCAGATAAAACGGCTTATGTGGGTTCCGATAATGTAGAATTAGGCAAAAAGGCGGGATCATTACTAAGCTCGGAGCTTCATCCTGGTAATAAAGTGGCCATATTCGCCGGAAATTTATCTAACACGGTTTTTAAGGAAAGAATAACGGGGGCAAAAATCGCCTTAAAAAATTCAGGCATGACGGTTGTGTCGGAAAAAGCGGCGATACCGGAGAATTTGAAGAGTGTAAGAAATGAAGTGAATCAGATTTTAGGAGAGTATCCCGATCTTAATGGAATCATCGCTACACATGATATTCTTGCCTATCAGGTCTTAAAGGTGCTAAAGGAACAAGACCGGAACATTCCGGTAATAGGGGCCGATGGAATTCCCGATATGATAAATTATATCGAGGATGGAACCATCTCTGCGACAGTCGCACAAAACCCATATGACATGGGCCATTTAGCCGTTGAAACAGCCTTTAAAGTGATCAAAGGAGATCATGTCCAAAAATTCGTGGATTCAGGTGTAGATCTCATTTTGAAAGAAAATGCCAAAGAAAGACTCGATTTCTATAAAAAAATGGTTCACTTTGGTATGAACTAGATCGAAGAGTCTAACTTCTGTGCAATAAGCTATCAGGCAATATTTGAAGAAATTCCCTAGCCAAACTGAACTGCACCCAATTGTTAGACACAACTAACAACTGGAGGTGTAGTTTTTTTATGGGGAAGTTTTCATTTGAAGATAAAATGAAGAAGTTCTAGATTATCTTGAAGGGAAAGAATCCTATAGGGATATAGGAAAGCAAATTGGTACTGATCATAAATTCATCGTAAAATGGCCGTCTATTAGGTTGTTTTTTGAACTGCACCCAATATCCCCATTTCTTATAAAAAATAATAATTATTAAAGGCGGTGACAAATAAGTCCCGCCTTTAATTCTTTAATTCAATGTTAAGATTTTTATAGGAAAAGGTTTTTTATTATCAGTATTTTGAAAAATCTGTTAATATATGGAGAAGATAAATTTTCTTTAGGGATGCGTAATAATTGAATGGATTGTAAAGAAGATGCTTTTTACAAACTAAAAATGGGGAAGGAATGATAAAGCCTATGGCAGATTATTTACATAATCCATTGAACAATCAGGAGGTGAATCAGCGCTCCAAAAGGGTATGGATGGCCATTGTGCTCGGTTCGCTGTCCGCATTTGGTCCATTATCAATTGATATGTACTTACCAGCATTGCCTAATATTGCAAAGGATTTTCAATCAAATCCGTCTTTTGTGCAGCTTAGCTTAAGCTTTTTCGTCATTGGATTGGCTTCTGGCCAACTGCTTGCAGGACCGATTAGTGACATTAGCGGTCGGCGAAAACCCCTTTTGATTGGATTAATTTTGTATTTTATTGCATCTCTTTTGTGCGTATTTAGCCCCTCCATATGGGTTTTAATTTTCTTACGGTTGCTTCAAGGCTTGGCGGGTTCTGCAGGTATTGTGATTTCAAGGGCAATTGTCCGTGATTTATATTCCGGCAGCGAATTAACCAAGTTTTTTGCGCTGCTTGCTTTGGTAAATGGGCTGGCTCCCATTCTCGCTCCTGTAGTCGGTGCCCAGCTGCTTAAATTTGTTCCATGGCAAGGTGTATTTATTGTATTAAGTGTGATTGGAATCGTGATGTTTTTCGTTGTTCTTTTTGGTTTGCCGGAAACGCTTAGTAAGGAAAAACGTTCTGAAGGCGGCATTAAAAATACGTATAAAACCTTTCTAAAACTGATTTTAGATCGAAGTTTCATGGGATATGCTTTAGCACAGGGGCTAGTTTTTGCTGCCATGTTTGCCTATATTTCAGGGTCTCCGTTTGTCGTGCAAAACATTTATGGTGCATCTCCGCAAATGTTCAGTCTGATTTTCGCCATTAATGCGGTGGGCATTATGATTAATAGTCAGACGGCAGGGAGATTAGCTGGGAGAATACATGAATCTAAACTGCTTGCTTTTGGTTTGGGTACATCATCAATTGGTGGAATTGTTTTACTTGTTTTGTTACTGGTACATGCAAAATTAATTTTTATTTTGATTCCTTTATTTTTTGTTGTATCCAGTGTAGGAATGGTAAATACAGCGGGATTTTCCCTTGCAATGCAATCACAAGGAAACAACGCCGGAAGTGCATCTGCCTTACTAGGTGTTATGTCATTATCATTCGGGGGAATTGTTGCACCACTAGTTGGAATTGGTGGAGGGCAAACAGCGATTCCAATGGGAATTACGATCGTTTGCGCCGGGTGTGGAGCGGTACTTTCTTATTTACTACTTGTAAAAAGGAAACACGAAAAAAACAATAAGCAGCTTTATATTTAAAAAATATATATCTAACTAAAAACCGTACAGAAATTTGAATCTGTGCGGTTTATTTGTGCATGTGGAACATTTGCGAAACAAGAAAATTCAGGCGGTTCCTGTCACCGCCGAATTTTATCGAAAACTAATTCAGGAATATTGACCCTATTGACAAATTTAATGGATGATTTTAACATATATATGTTAACTTTATTTTATTTTTAGTTAACATATTGATGTGGGAGGTAAAAGGGGTTGAGCAAAAAAGACTTTTATAGTGTTAGAATGAGAGCTTCTGAGAATGGAGCCCATGAACAGGGGGGGAAGCATATTTCAGGTGGGGAACTTATTTCTACCTTCGGGAATTTGAAAAATGCTGTTAATGTCCTGCTCGAAAAAGCATTAACGCATTCAAGAGGAAAGCCGGATTTTATGCAAATACAGTTTGAAGCAATAGAAAATCCAATAACCAAATTGAAGCCATTACCGATTTTGACTAATGAAGTGGAGTCAGTTGAAGAAGGACATAAAACGGCATGGAAACTTTTAGAGATCGCAGGGGTCCCGCATGAATGTATTGAAAGAGCATACAAGCAAATCACTAAAATTACTGGACTTAGAGGGGCCATTTTATTTGATATTCGGACTGGTAAACGAATAGATAATCGAAGAGAAAAAGGGGTCCGGGTTTCGAGAATGGATTGGGTGACCACGGATTTTGACAAATGGGCAGACCACCACAATATTGCTCCAAGTCAAAGGGTTAAGGAGGCACTTGTTCTCGCAACAAAGGTGAGTCAGCATCCAGCTACAGTCGCAGAATTATGCTGGTCCGATGATCCTGAATATATTACCGGATATATAGCCAGTAAAAAACTGGGCTATCAGCGGATTACGAGATTAAAAGAATTTGGAGATGAACGTGGCTGCCGGATCTTCTTTGTAGATGGTTTAAACGATCTTCAAGCATACATAGAATACTTAGAAAAACAACCAATATTCGTTGAATGGGAGGAAGGAAATGTCACACGAATTAATTGAAAAAAGTAAAAAGTACCTTTGGTTACCGTTCACGCAAATGAAAGATTACGATGAAAATCCACTTATCATCGAAAGCGGCCAAGGTATAAAAGTGAAAGACACGGATGGAAAGGAATATTATGATGGATTTTCTGCCCTTTGGCTAAATGTCCATGGACACAGAAAAAAAGAATTAGATGAAGCGATAAAAAAGCAGCTTGATAAAATTGCCCATTCAACTCTTTTAGGAATGACCAACGTCCCGGCAACAGAATTGGCAGAAAAATTAGTCGAAATTAGTCCCGAAAAATTGACCCGAGTTTTCTATTCAGATAGTGGTGCAGAAGCAATGGAAATTGCGCTAAAAATGGCTTTTCAATATTGGATGAATAATGACAGACCGGAGAAACAAAAATTTATTGCCATGCATAATGGTTATCATGGAGATACAATTGGCGCCGTCAGCGTTGGGGCGATTGATCTATACCATCAAGTATACGGCCCGCTCATGTTTGAAAGCTATAAAGCTCCGATTCCATTTGTCTACCATTCTAAGAGCGGTGATCCCAAAATATGCCGGGACGAATGTTTACATATACTTGAACAGCTATTAATCGAAAAACACCATGAAATCGCTGCGCTCTCAATTGAATCAATGGTCCAAGGGGCCGGAGGAATGATTGTGATGCCTAAAGGGTTTTTAGCAGGTGTACGTGAACTTTGTACAAAATATGATGTTTTAATGATTGTCGATGAAGTCGCAACTGGATTTGGCCGGACAGGAAAGATGTTTGCCTGCGAACACGAAGGGGTTCAGCCTGATTTAATGGCAGTTGGGAAGGGAATTACTGGAGGATACCTGCCAATTGCGGCAACTTTAACGACAGAGAAGATTTATCAAGCTTTTTATGATGATTACGATAAATTAAAAACCTTATTCCATGGCCATTCTTATACGGGAAACCAGCTGGGATGTGCAGTGGCCCTTGAAAATCTGCGTTTATTTGAAAAAGAAAACCTTGTTGAAGAGGTAGCAAAAAAGGCAGGGTATCTCCAAACATTACTTGAGGAGCTGAAATCTCTTCCTTATATTGGCGACATCCGCCAGCTTGGGTTTATGTGTGGGATTGAGCTTGTTTTATCAAAAGAAACGAAGGAACCTTTCCCGAAAGAAAAGCGGATTGGATATCAAGCTACCTTAAAAATGAGAGAGCTTGGGATGCTGACGAGGCCATTGGGCGACACCATCGTCTTTATGCCGCCGCATGTGAGCACAAAGGAAGAACTAAAAGAAATGGTGGCGATTGTGAGAGAAGCGATAATTGAGGTGACAAAAGTTGGAGCTTGATGAATGGTTAAGTAAGCGATTGGATCAAACCAAAGCGGCTGGTTTGCATCGGAAACTGCGAACGATGAATACAGCTCCATTACCAAAAATGTTGATTGAAAGTAAGGAACAGCTTGTCTTTTCCTCTAATAATTATTTAGGGCTCGCTTCCGATCAACGTTTGGTCTATGCTGCCGAAACGATCCTGCACGATTTTGGCGTAGGCAGCAGCGGCTCCAGATTAACAACAGGACATACGGACTGGCATCGAAGGCTGGAAGAAAAAATTGCTCAATTTAAGCAAATGGAAGCCTCCTTACTTTTTTCAAGCGGCTTTTTAGCAAATGTTGGCGTGCTATCTTCCTTGCCTGAAAAAGGGGATGTCATTTTAAGTGATGAACTAAATCATGCCAGTATTATCGACGGCAGTAGGCTTTCTAAGGCCTCAACAGTCGTATACCGCCATATTGATATGAATGATCTGGAAGAAAAGTTGAAAGAAACAGCAGATTATCAGCGGCGGTTTATTGTAAGCGATGGTGTTTTCAGTATGGATGGAACAATTGCCCCACTAGATCAGATTATCAGGCTTGCGAAACGCTACCATGCTTTCGTGATTGTGGATGATGCCCATGCAACAGGTGTATTGGGGGAGAATGGCAGGGGTACAAGCGAATATTTCGGTGTCCAACCTGATGTCGTAATTGGTACCTTAAGTAAAGCGGTTGGTACGGAAGGCGGGTTTGTTGCGGGTTCAAAGGTTCTAATTGACTTTCTGCTCAACCATGCAAGGACCTTTATTTTTCAAACCGCTATGCCTCCCGCTATCTGCGCTGCTTCCTATGCCGCAATTGAAGTCATCGAAGAAAGTAATGAAAAGCGGAAAAAGCTATTTTCAAATGTAAAAGAAATAAAAACGAGCTTAGTAGAAATGGGGTTTGTCGTAATTGGGGATCTGACACCTATTATTCCTGTCATCATTGGCGATGCAACAGAGGCAGTTGTTTTTGCTGAAAAGCTTCAGGAAAATGGGATTTTTGCGCCTGCGATCCGTCCGCCTACGGTGCCGGCTGGGGAAAGCAGGATTCGCCTAACGGTTACATCCGATCATTCCTCGAAAGATATCGAATACTTATTAAACCGCTTTTATTCCATTGGAAAGGAGTTAAACCTGATATGATCAACGGTATTTTTGTTACAGGAACCGATACAGATGTTGGAAAAACAATTATAGCAAGTGGAATCGCAGCCGTTCTAAAAGAGCGGCAAATAGATGTAGGTGTCTTTAAGCCTTTACTAAGCGGCATATCGCGCGAGAATCCAGCGAGTGATACAAGTCTTTTAAAACAATTTTCCCAAACTTCTTTATCTTACGATGAGATCACGCCTTTTGCCTTTAAAGAACCACTCGCACCATATGTTGCAGCCAAGCTCGAAGGAAAGAGCGTAAGGATGGAAGCGGTTTTAAGTCACTGGGAAAATATTAAAGAAAAACATGAATTTTTCATTGTAGAAGGTGCTGGCGGTATTTCAGTCCCGTTGGGGGAACAGTTTTTAGTAATTGATTTAATAAAAGCATTAAAGCTGCCCATTTTGATTGTAGCCCGGCCAAATCTTGGGACCGTCAATCATATTTTTCTAACGGTACAATATGCAAAAAGTCTGGGTCTAACAGTAGCCGGGGTTGTTTTAAATGGAATGAATGAGCATCCTGATCTTGCTGAAAATACAAACCCTGAATTAATTGAAGAGTTATGTGGTGTTCCTATTTTAGGAATTACTCCTAAATTGAAAAATTTAACAGAAGAAAACATTAAAAATATGGTAAAAGAACACATAGATGTAACGTTATTTTTAAAAGAAAAGGAGCTAAGAGTATGAATAAATGGATGGAGTTTGCAGATCAGGTATTAGCGGGGAAAGAAGTAACAAATGAGGAGGCACTTTCAATCTTAACATGTCCAGATGAGGATGTATTGTTGCTCATGCATGCGGCTTTTCAAATTAGAAAGCGTTATTTTGGTAAAAAGGTAAAGCTGAATATGATCATCAATACAAAATCGGGATTATGCCCGGAAAACTGCGGTTATTGTTCACAATCCTCTATTTCAACCGCACCGATTAATACTTATAGAATGGTAGATAAAGATACGATTCTTGAGGGAGCGAAACGCGCCTATGATTTAAATGTGGGAACATATTGTATTGTGGCAAGCGGCCGGGGACCATCCAATAGGGATCTAGATCATGTGGTAGAAGCGGTTAAAGAAATTAAAGATGCATACGGGTTAAAAGTCTGTGCCTGTCTTGGACTTTTGAAGCCAGAACAAGCCGAACGCTTGAAGGAAGCTGGGGTAGACCGTTACAACCATAATATCAATACATCCGCGAGCAACCATGCAAACATTACCACATCCCATACATACGATGATCGTGTGAATACGGTGGAGATGGTCAAAGAATCCGGGATGTCACCATGTTCCGGTGTCATTGTTGGCATGAGAGAAACAAAGCAGGACGTTGTCGATATGGCAAATAGCCTTAAGGCTCTTGATGCGGATTCCATTCCGGTTAATTTCTTACATGCAATTGATGGTACTCCTCTGCAAGATGTTAAAGAGTTAACACCGCTATATTGTTTAAAAGTACTGGCATTATTCCGCTTCGTCAATCCAACGAAAGAAATCAGAATCTCAGGTGGCCGAGAAGTGAATCTGCGTTCATTACAGCCATTAGGCTTATATGCTGCGAATTCGATTTTTGTTGGTGATTATTTAACAACTGCAGGGCAGGAAGAAAATGAGGATTATAAAATGTTACAGGACTTAGGATTTGAGGTTGAATCCGTGGAGGAAATGAAGGAAAGTCTGGCGGCAGAAAAATAGAAAGGATAAAAGTCTTACAGAAATTGATTCTGTAAGACTTTTAAAACGAAAGGAAAGGAGCCGAACATGAAGACGGTTATGAATCAAACAATGCCATCTCCTCCACATGACTTTTTTCAAAATCCTTATTCATTTTATGAAAGGGTACGAACCATACATCCCATATGTTGGGGAAATCTACTGAAGCAGTCGGGATGGTATGTAACAGGATATGAAGAAGCAAAAACGATTTTAAAAGATACTCGCTTTAAAAATCGGATCCCATTGCCCTTAGCAACAAAAAAATATGAACAATTAAAAAACATCCAAAGTGAGATGCTGCTTTTTAAAAATCAACCAGACCACAAACGCTTGCGTTTCCTTGTAAGTAATGTTTTTACACCGAGAATGGTCGATCAGTTAGGTCCATATATTGAAAAAACGGTCAATGATTTACTACAGTCGTTTCAACATAATAAAAACATGGATATCGTCTCTGATTTTGCATTTCCATTAGCAAGTCAGATTATTGCGGAAATTTTAGGAGTACCACAAGAAGATCACTATCGCTTTAGAGAATGGGCGACAAGCTTAATTCATTCAATTGATTTTACACGATCAAGAAAGGTGTTAGTAAATGGGAATGAAGTGATGTTAATTTTAAGGGATTATTTTAAAGATCTGATAAAAAAACGGAAACAAAATCCTGAAGAGGACTTAATCAGCTTGTTAATAAAAGAGGAACAGCAAGGTGACAGACTGACAGATGAGGCATTATTGGCAACCTGTATTTTACTTGTAATTGCTGGTCATGAGACAACCGTTAATTTGATCAGCAATTCCATGCTTGTTTTATTGAAACATCCCCAGCAAATGATGGAGCTAAAAGAAAAACCACTGCTGATGGAAAGGGCGGTTGAGGAGTTTTTGCGATATGAAAGTCCTACTCAAATGATTGCCCGGATTGCGTCAGAGGATATAGAAATCAATGAGAAAAAGATTAAAAAAGGAGACCAGGTGTATATTCTTTTGGGTGCTGCCAATCGAGATCCACTTCAGTTCCATGAACCTCATTTACTTGATTTCAAGCGGGAGCCGAATCATCATCTTGCCTTTGGAAATGGTTCGCATTTTTGTTTAGGCGCTCCATTGGCTCGATTAGAGGCAAAAATTGCTCTGCAGTCTCTTTTAGCTTGGAAAGACATTATTAAATTAGCTACTCCTGATTTGCAATGGAGGGAGCTGGTTGGATTTCGATCATTAAAGGAATTAAAGATTACATTTGAATAAATTGCTGCACGAAGAAAAATGTCCTTCCAGCGTTCGTGGAAGGACATTTTTTCATTGAAGAGAGAAACTGTCTTTCAAGAGCCTTTGGTAGGACAAAATTTCGTGGAGGAAAGGGGATCCTGTCCCTCCACGGACAAATCTAACCCAAATACCTATGATAAAGCACCTTAGCTTCCGCAACATCCTTCGTTCCGTGCACAATCACTCTTCCATCTTTAAAAACAACCATTCTAAAAGAATCGGCAGTAAAAGATAGAAGATAAGGATTCCGCTGCACAACTCCACCTTGATTCAGCAATACTTTTTCCAAAGCCTCTAAATCACGCCCAACAGGGGAGAAGGGGCGAATCTGAACTGAATCCCTTCCACAAAGCACCGCTGTCTTTGTTTGGTTTTCAAATGACAAATATGGGTGGGATCGTTCAACTCCGCATGAAGGACAATCCAAATTCCGTAAAGAATCTACGGAAATTGCACTATATTGATTTTTCCAAACATCAAACGACACAAGCTTGTTGCGCAATGAATCCAAGTCTCCTACCAAAATTTTTAGTGCTTCACAAATCTGATATGAAACCACCATATTTACAGCCGGACTAATGATTCCGGCTGTATCACACGTTAATCCACCTAAAGGAACGGTCTCTAGTAAACAGGAAAGGCAGGGAGTAAGCCCTGGAACAATGGTATAGGATATCCCATAACTTCCTACGCAGGCACCATAAATCCATGGGACTCCATACTTTTGCGATACATCGTTCAACATCATTCTGGTTTCAAAATTATCGGTTGCATCAATCATTAAGTCTACCGTTGGAGCCCAATCTTCTAGCTCTAATACAGAGGCATCCGTAATGATCGCTTCAATCGAAACAGATGAGTTAATTCTCATTAAACGGTTTTTGGCGGCAATGGCCTTTGGCAGCCGATTTTTCGCATCTTCTTCTGTATATAACTGTTGCCGCTGTAAATTCGACCATTCCACATAGTCCCGGTCCACGATCGTTAATTTGCCAATGCCTGCACGGACAAGGGCTTCGGCACTACCTGAGCCGAGCGCACCGGCACCAATAATCAATACATGTCCAGAAGAAATTCGTTGCTGCCCGTCTTTTCCTATCGGCGCAAAAAGCTCCTGCCGTGAGTACCGCTCGTTCACCCAATACTCATTCCTTCCTTAGGGCTGCTCGCCGTTGCATAACGTTTTTTCTCAATTCTTCCAGCCTCAAAACCTAAGCGGCCAGCCTCAATGGCCATTTTCATCGCTTTTGCCATTTTCACAGGATTCTTAGCTGCAGACACGGCAGTATTTAATAACACACCATCCGCTCCTAATTCCATCGCCAAAGCAGCATCTGCAGGGGAGCCAATACCAGCATCGACAATGACAGGCACGACAGCTTGTTCAATTATAAAGCTTAAATTTACCGGATTGATGATCCCTTGACCGGAACCGATAGGCGATGCACCTGGCATGATTGCATGACAACCCAGTTCCTGCAGCTTTCTTGCCAAAACAACATCATCGGAAGTATAAGGGAGGACGATAAACCCTTCCTTCACCAATTCTTCGGTTGCCTTTAATGTTTCGACCGGGTCAGGCAGTAAAGTTTTGTCACAGCCAATGACTTCAACTTTGATCATGTCGCAAAGGCCAGACGCTTTCGCTAATTTTGCAATTCGGACCGCATCTTCTGCTGTTTTTGCCCCTGCAGTATTCGGGAGAAGGGTATATTGATTGGTATCCAGCTGCTCCAAAAAATTAGGCTGACTTGCTTCAAAAATATTCATTCGTCTTACCGCAAATGTAAGGATTTCTGCTTCGGATACTTCAACTGCTTCTTTCTGGATTTCAAAGCTAGGATACTTTCCAGTTCCTAGTAATAAACGAGATTGAAAAGAAAATGAACCTATTTTTAACATATTATCCGCCTCCTACAAAATGAACAATTTCGATTTTATCTTTATCTGATAATCTAGTACTTTGGTGTTCCAATTTCGTTAATATATTACCATTTATTTCCACAACCACTACTTTATTGTGAACGTCGTAGTGTTTAAGGACATCCGAAACAAACACAATATCATCGGGAAGCACGACTCTTTCTCCATTTAATAAAAGCTTCATGTACAGCCTCCATTCTTTAAAAAAACATTGACAAAAAATAATTTTTATGGTATGATTAAATTTTTACATGTTGATAAAAATTCTATAAAGATGTAATATTGGATTCGCAGTTAAGATTAATTTTTTCAGGAGGGATCCAATGTTCATGAAAAAGGGTATTCACATGCTAGAAATTTCCAACAACTCTACCGGTACGGTCAATGTCATTCATCCAACAATCATTTGGGATGACGAGGACTTGATTTTAGTTGATACTGGTTACCCTGGAAATTTAAATGAATTTCGTGATGGGATTGAAAAGGCAGGCGTTTCCTTTGAAAGACTGACAAAAATCCTTATCACCCATCAAGATATCGATCATATCGGCAGTTTACCAACCATTCTGGAAGAATCTCCGAAAAAAATAGACGTGTATGCGAGTGCAATTGAAAAGCCGTTTATTCAAGGTGAAAAAATGATTCTCAGGATTACCCCTGAATCCATTGAAAAAGCCTTGGAATCTCTGCCACCGGAAGTACCCGAAGATTTTCGCCGTGCCTTTAAATTCAGATTGGAAAATCCACCAAAAGCTAAAGTCGACCATGTAATAGAAGGTGGTCAGGAATTACCTAATTGTGATGGAGTAATTGCCATCGATACGGCAGGTCATACCCCAGGCCATTTGAGTTTTTATCATAAAGCAAGTAAAACCTTAATTGCCGGGGATGCGTTAATCGTGAAAGAAGGTCAATTATATCAGGCTGATCCGAAATACACTTTAGATAATGAAACGGCAATGAAATCACTTGAAAACCTCTTACACTATGACATTGAAAAAGTCATTTGCTATCATGGCGGATTATTTGCCGGCAATGTTCATGAAAGATTATTAGAAATTTTAAAAGCATAATCCACTAATGAGGTCCGGACAGTAAATTCTTGTTCGGGCCTTATTGAACCGTTTCCAAGTGTCGTTCCAACTTAAAGGCGGAAATAATAGGGTCCTGTTTACCCCCTAATAAGTCAGCGACCAGCTTTCCGGTAATTGGGCTTAATAGAATTCCATTACGAAAATGACCGGCAGCTACGAACAAGCCTTTCCATTCCGGGTGTTCGCCGATATAGGGGAGCCCGTCACCTGTCTGCGGCCTAACCCCAGCCCATACACGCTCCCAAGCCATATCTTTAATCTCCGGAACCAATTTTGTAGCTCTCTCAATTAATGTTGCGAGTCCTCCAGGCGTTACATTAAGATCAAAGGTATTTTCAATCATCGTTGCACCAATATAAATTTCCCCATTTCGTTTTGGAACGAGATAACAGCGTTTATCGGAAAAAATCGTCCTATTGATTAAAGGCGTCTCCGTTTTGATGGAAAAGCATTCACCTTTTACAGGATAAAGAGGAACATCAAACCCTGACTCACGTAACAATTGGCCAGCCCATGCTCCGGTTGCCACCACAACTTGTTCGCAATGTATATCGCCATTTGTGGTTTTGACACCTTTCACTTGACCGTTTTTAAAAAGAAAAGATAGAACCTCGGTATTTTCCCTTATTTGTGTGCCAAATTGTACGGCTGCTTTTGCAAATGCTGCGGTTAATTTTTCCGGCTGTACATGGCCGTCATTCGGAAGATACATCCCGCCGGCCACATTCGGTGAAAGAGCCGGTTCCATCTCTCTTATTTCCGCTGAGTCAAGCCATTGGATTTTGGAATCCCAATTTCTTTGAAAAAGCACTTGCTGTTTAGCCTCGATGACGATATCTTCTGTTTCGGCGATTTTTAACATCCCTTTTTGAACAAGCTCGATATCGATTCCTGTAAATTCGAATAACTCATTTGCCATATCAGGAAACATTGCCTGACTTTTTAATGCCATTTGGAAGAGGGGACCGTCCTGTTCGATTTCTGCTTGTGCTGCCAACATGCCGGCCGCTGCACTGGATGCCTGGCATGCCAATTGTTTTTTTTCCAAAATGATGACTTTTTTATTACGCTTTGAAAGCTGATAGGCAATGGAAGCCCCGTTAATTCCGCCGCCAATGATGGCAACATCATAGGAATGATTCAATTGATTCACCTCCATTTTTTAGTACGTTTACGTAAGACTTTACAGCCTCGACTGGGTCCACAGCATCTAAAACTCCGGACATGACCGCAATCCCATTTGCACCGGCCGCTGCCACTTGCCTGGTATTCTCAGGTGTAATGCCGCCAATGGCAATGACTGGGATGTTAAGCGAGGCGATCCTTTTTAATTCCTCAAGACCTTTAGGATTTTTCCCCGGTTTTGATTTGGAAGGGAAGACGTGGCCAAACAGAACGAAATTGGCTCCATTTTCTTTGGAAATTTGGCCCTCTTCATAGCTGTGAATGGAACTTCCTATCCGAAGTTCGGGAAAATATTTTTTTACCGTATTTGCCTCTAAACTGTGATAGGCTAATTGAACTCCCATAGCCCTTGTAACATGAGCAACATCGACCCGATCATTAATGATAATCTTTGTTAAGGGGATATCTTTTTTTGTAAAATAATCAATTGCTTGAAAGAGTTCTCTTGCTGTTTTCTGTTTTTCCCGCAGGTGAATGGCCGTTACATACGGATGGATAGCTTGTGCAATTTCAGTTAATTGTTCAATCGGCATTCTACCATTTGAAATAAGATGGAATTCTTTTGGAATTTTAACGTCACCCCCTTTAGAAGATTCCGCTGAAATGAAAAAAACCACTTTCTAATAGGTAAGAAAGTGGTTTGAAAATTTGAAATAATCAATTTTTGGTTATTCAAATATCCTGTTTTCCACTTCCCTACGCTGGTCTTAACCAGATCAGGTTCATAGAGTCCCGAAGTTACACTTCAATCTCAGCCCTTTAAAAAGGCACCTCTAGCGGAATTGCATCATTATTCATATGTAAAGTTTTCCTATAATTAATATATTAACACGCTGGACAGGAATGTCAATTTATTTTGTTAAATGCGATTCTATCATTTTTACCATCTTTATCTTGTATAAATACTTTTCAATTTTTCGACATTCTTACGTAAAAATAACGTTCTTTATGTTAAACTAAAATAGATTGATGATGGAGGTTTGATGGGGTATGTTGAACATTCGTAACGTGAAAAAGCTGGACTTATCTGATATTTTTATCATTGAACAACTTTGTTTCCCTCAAGAAGAGGCTGCGACAAAAGAAGCATTTGAAATGAGAATTCAAGTAATTCCAGATAGTTTTTTTGTAGCAGAAGAAAATGGAGTGGTCATTGGTTTTGTGAATGGACCGGTTATTGAAACCCCATTTATTACCGACGACTTATTTAAGGAGATAAAGCCAAATCCGGAAACGGGAGGTCATCAAAGTATCCTAGGGATAGCGGTAACTCCACATTTTCAAACTCGCGGGGTCGCAGCAGCATTGCTTGCACATGTTGAAGAAGATGCAGGAGCCAAGAACCGCGAAACCATTACTCTTACTTGTAAAGAAGACCTAATCGGTTTCTATGAAAACCATGGATACCGCAATATGGGCGTCTCGAAATCACAGCATGCCGGAGTCATTTGGTATAACATGGTTAAAAAATTGCAATAAAATGGAACATTTATGTAGAAAAAACAAAAATCCTCTTGCATGAAGAGGATTTTTGTTTTTTTATGTTTGAATATTGCTGATGATAGGAGGAGTAGGAAAAAAAATAACTTTTAAAAGGTTTACCTACAAATTTGTCGAACTATTAAGATAATATATCTCGGCAATTGAGGTGGGCAAAGTTGAACGATATCCAATATGCATTTTTCAATGAATACGGAGATTATGGTTTTGATTTTGACAACATAGACACGTCAACCCACTTTATGATCACAGCCATTCTCGTAAAAGATTCCGATAAAGAATGTTTAGAAGAGGAAATCGAGAAGATTTTGGAAAAATACTTTCAAAATAAAGACTATGGCTTCAGTCAGATAAAAAATCAACCGGACCTTTTATTGAAAATTTTAATTGAATTAAACGAGTTACCTCTTAAAATATATACTTACGCGATCGATAAACAAAAAATTAGAGAGAATAGTGGGGTTACATATAAAAACACGTTTATAAAATATTTAACCCTTAATGTCCTTGAGGATCTATCTAATACATACGAAAAGCTTGATATTGTTGCGGATGACAAGGAACCAAAAGAATTTATGAAGGCCTTCTTAAATTACGTAAAAAAAGAATGTATTCCAGATCTTTTTAATTATTCAAGTTTCGGATTTAATAACACGAAGTCAGATATTCTTGTGAATTTGGCGGAATGGATTGCGGGTACGCTGGCAATGGAATATGACCGAAAACACTCAAAGCATTATCAAACTTTTTATAAACTCATCAAGCCTCAAATCGTCCGAATGAATTTATGGCCCCATGATTATCGAAACTTCCTCTATGACTACAAGGTAGACCGCGCTAACATAAAGAATGACGAGGTAATCATTAAACAGGCCGTGAATTCAGCTTATCAATACATCGATAAATACCGAAAAACGGACGATGAGGACGAAAAGCTGCGCGTAGATTTTATAAAATTCTTATTGTTTAATTTGAAGGAAAACCCCGATGACTATGTTTACACCCAAGAAATTTTAAATAACCTGAATGCGATTCGTGAGGTGGATTTGAATCCTCATAATTTTCGCTCAAGCATCGTCTCAAAGCTTCGTGATCGTGGATTGCTGATTGCAAGCAGTAATAAGGGCTACAAACTGCCGGTTTGTTTGGCTGATTTATATGATTTTGTGAACCTGTCAAGCCTCACGATTTTTCCGATGATCCAAAGAATAGCCAAATGCCGCGATCAAATATTAAAGGCAACCAACAAAGAAGTCGACATTCTTGAGCAAAAAGAATATGAATACTTGAAGCGGGTTATTGATATGGAGAAAGTGAAGTAATGTTAAGGGGGAGGTATATCAGGACCTTCCCTTTTAAATTTAGCATGTTTTGTATAAAGGAGTTGAAAATAAGGGTATATCTAATTATCTTTACGTTTTAGGAGGAAGAATATTGAAAAGCAGGAGAACGAAATTCACTTTAACAACGATCCTCCTCGTAGCTGGTGTTTTAATCTTGTTAATGACGTCCAGTGTATTTGGGAAATTTTCAAATGTAAATGGACACCCTGTTAAGGAAAAAAAGGTCACTATTTACCTTGCTGGAGATTCTACTGTTTCCAATTACCCCGACACAATGGCACCACGGACTGGGTGGGGACAGGTGCTTCCTGAATTTTTTAACCATAATGTAATAATAAAGAATCGTGCCGTACCTGGCAGGAGTTCGAAAAGTTTTATCACGGAAGGCAGATTGGCATTGATTTTAAAACAAATTCATAAAGGGGATTATCTCTTTATTCAATTTGGCCATAATGATGAAAAATATAAGGACCCTAAGCGCTTTACAAAACCATTCTCTACTTATAAAAGCTTTTTGAAGCAATATATTGATGGTGCCCGGCAAAAAGGTGCCACACCAGTTCTTGTCACGCCGATGGAAAGAAGGCGGTTTTCTAGTGACGGTAAGGTGTTGGAAACACATGGTAATTATCCGGCATCGATGAGAGAACTTGGGCGGGATGAGCATGTTTCCGTAATTGATTTAAATGCAAAAAGTAAGAGGCTTTACCAGCGGCTAGGTCCGGAAAAAACAAAAGAGTTATTTATGTGGATTGAACCAGGAACAAACCCTAATTATCCGAGAGGAGTAGAGGATAATACTCACTTTCAGGATAAAGGGGCAATGGAAATAGCTAAGATGATAGTTGAGGGGATTAGGGAACATGAATTAGGACTACGGGATTATTTAAAATGAGGTGTATATAAATTAATCAGCGAATCAAAATAAGAATCATGATTTAGTCAAAAAATGAGACCAGCCCTTCACATTGAGCTGGTCTTTTGTATTAAATCAACGTTTTTTTCAAGTTCTGCAAGTAGCGGTACCTGATGATAATGAAATAAATCAGCTGAGCAACTAAAAAACTTGCAAGGACAATGATGATTTCCGTCACAATTGATAACTGATAAAAACTTTGCAGAGCCATAAAGGCAAAAGCACTGTGAATAAAAGCGACAATAATTGGAACAAAGAACAGCAGGGCAAGCTGACGTGTGACGATTTTATTTAATTCTTGATCCGTCAGACCGACTTTCTTGATTGTTAAATATTGACGCCGGTCGTAATCAAGGTCAGCGTACAGTCTGAAGTATAAGAAACTACCTGCCGCGATAAAGAAGACAGCACCCGTCAATAAGGCAACAAATAACATCATCTTATACATATTCATTTGGTTTTCATAGATGGTCCCACTTACAGTCATCGAATAAGGGTTTTTATCTGAGTAAAATGTCATTCCGTTTTTCGTTAAGTTTTTTGCCATACCGGCTGTTTCATTTAACTGCTTTGTATAAAATCCGGTAAACATATCGGTGGAAACAGGCGTTAGCTTTTTGAATAGGTCATCACTAACGACGATCCCTTGAGTCAGAATCAATTGCATCGGAAGAACAACATGACTTGTAATTTGATCAAGATGAAGTTTTAAATGATTCTGTTTCAATGTGTAAGTGATGGGTCCTGGATTACTTATTGTTGCTGTCCGCATTTCTAATATTTCTTCGCCAGTAAGCGGTTTTTCGCTAAAATCAAACCCAGCATTTTTTTCTATATTTTGATAGTCCGAAAAAGATACTACGGCTATTTCTTCAGGCTTATATTTTTCTGTTGACGAAGCAATGGAAAAATATTTGATTGGAACTTGATTCCTTGTATAGTTTATATTTCTCGCCTTCAATTCATCTTCAATTTGCTTCAGGTGTTTCTGGTGAATAGGTTGATTGTCCTTAGCTAAATAACTGATTTCTGCCGGGAATTCTACTTTTACTTGCTTATTCATGACATTCATTGAAGCAAGGGTTCCGACTGCACAAAAGGCAACAGTTGAAACGATCGTCACCATAAAAAACATCCGCGCATTATCTTTTAGACGGTAAGCTAAATTAGAAATTGTAATTAAATTTGTTTTTCTCCAGACCAACAAGCGGTGTTTTTGTAGTCTTTTCATTAAGAATACCGAAAGCTGTGTATAAAAAAAGTACGTGCCGACCACCGTCATTCCAATAACCGGAAGTATTCGGAAAAGTAACGTCTGTAATGTTGCTGTAGCCGCTAAATAATAGCTGCCGAGTAGCAAAATGGCAGAAAGCAGTGATAAAAAAACGGATGCTTTAGGTTCTTTTTTTGGTTTTGTCCCGGCTTGAAATAAATCGATTAACTTATTTACCCTTACAAGAATAGTTGTAAAGAAGGAAATGCTTAAGAATAAGATTAAAAACGCTCCAATTGTCAGCAGCAAAGCCTTTTTCGATAAGAAAAAGGGAAGCGGGGGAATGCCAATCATTTTCGAGCCAACCAATAAAAATAGTTTTCCCGTGATGATTCCCAATCCAATCCCAACTGCAACTGCACCGAGACCAATCAGCATATTTTCTAAAAATACCATTCGATTCAGTTGTCCTTTTGTCATACCATGCATCATAAGGATTCCAAATTCACGTTTCCGCGATTTTAAAAACGTGCTGACGGAATAGAGGACAAACAAAAAGGAAAACACATACATAATCACTTCTGCAGCAGTCATGAGTTGGACGGCTGTTCCTGAGGTAACCCCTTTTTTAATTTCAGGGTGAAAAATAAATAATGCATAGATAAAAAAGATTAATACCGAAAAGGCGCTGCTTAAAAAGTAGGCGGAGTAGGTCCGCTTATTTCGGACAACATTTCTAAACACGAACTGTGGAAAGGTCACGGCTGTTTCCTCCTAACAATGCAAGCATATCGATAATCTTCTGGAAAAAGGCCTGCCGGTTATCGCCTCGGTAAATCTCATTATAGAGCTGCCCATCTTTGATGAAGATGACACGGTGGCAGTAGCTGGCGGCAACGGCATCGTGTGTAACCATTAAAGCGGTTGCCCCATCCTCTTTGTTTATTGCTGTCAGTGTTTCCATTACATCCTTGGAGGCTTTGGAATCCAAGTTACCTGTGGGTTCATCCGCTAATATAAGTGACGGCTGGTGAATGATGGCCCTCGCAATCGCAGTTCGTTGCATCTGCCCGCCGGAAATTTCATAGGACCGTTTCTTTAGAATCTGGTCGATTCCCAGCTTCTTTGCTACGATTTGAAGTTTTTTCTCCATTTCACTAACACTTACTCCGTCAAGAGTAAGTGGCAAGACAATATTTTCTTCCACTGTTAGTGTGTCGAGCAAATTAAAGTGCTGAAACACAAAGCCTAGTTCATGACGTCTAAATAGCGCAGTTTCCTTTCGGTTTAGAATATGGGGATTTTTCCCGTTAATTAAAACCTCACCAGATGTTGGCCGGTCAATCGTAGCGATCAAGTTGAGCAAGGTGGTTTTCCCGCTCCCGGATGGACCCATAATCCCAACAAACTCACCTTGATCAATGGTAAAATTGATATTCGTTAATGCTCGATGAGCAATTTTCCCTTCATAAATCTTCTCTAAATGTCTAACATCCAAAATCGACATCTTCCCAACTCCCTGTTCAATTTGACTTTGTACCCTTATTCTAACGACATCCCCGTACCCCTGCCATTTTCTAAACTTACACTAACCTTACAAAACTGTAAGACGGTGTCAAAGAAAAGTGACAGGCACTGTTCGTGGACAAATCAATGTGTTTGTCTACGTAGGGTGGACAGTCGCTTATCCAAAGATGATTCGGACGGTGGTACCTTGGTGAACAGTGGAATCGATTTCGATGTGATGACCGAGTTTCTCACAGATTTGCTTTACGAGGTATAGGCCCATTCCGGTTGATTCTTGAAAGTTGCGGCCATTTTCGCCTGTAAAGTATGGATTAAAGACGCGCGGGAGATCACTTTCCAGGATGCCGACGCCTTCGTCCTTGACCTCAAGAACGGTCTTGATACCACGTCGGTAGCTAAGGAAGTGGATTTTCCGGTTTTCATGAACAGTGTAACGAATGGCATTGGTAATCAGTTGTGTTATCACAAATGATAACCACTTTTCATCGGAGACAATCTGATGGTCCTCGCTAAAGTGGAAGGAGGGGAATATTCGCTTCCTGATAAATAACCGTTTTTGGTTCGAGACAGTGGATTGCACCACCGATTCCAAATTCAGGTTCTCGACAAAAAAGTCCCGTTCAAATGTATCAAGCCTCGCGGTATAAAGAACCATATCCAACCCTTTGCGCAATCGGTCAATTTCATCACCAATTGCGGTAAAACGAGGATCATCCTCTTCCTGAATAATTAAATGTATCACTGATAAAGGAGTTTTCATTTGATGCACCCATTGATTGATAAACTGGATATGTCCTTCAAGCTTGTGCTTATAGTTATGTAAATCAGTTTGATAATGTTGGAACTGACTTAATAGGAGCTCCTGCAAACTTTCAGCCAATGGTGAATGGTGCACCTCGGATCTAAAATCCTTCAATGATTCGAGCGGTTTTTCCAACCGCTGATAAAACGAACGATGTGTAATATATCTGAATATAAGATACCCGACGAAAAGACAGCCACTAAGCAGGGCAGCATATAAACTTATCTCAAGATGGTGAAACCCATCAAGCCAATAAATTACGGTAATGACCATTAATTGTCCAATATATAGAAAAATAAGGGGAAGCTGCTCACGGATGAAAAGCGTCATTCGTTTTCACCCCAGTTTGGAACGAGTCGATAGCCCTGACCACGAATGGTTTGAAGTGCCTGCTCTACCTCTAATTGTGATAACTTTTTCCTTACCCGTGTAATGTAAACATTCAATGTATTATCATCAACGAATGCCTGGTCATCCCAAATTTTTTCTAATAAACGGTCACGGCTCACCACTCGCTCCGCTTTTTTCATTAATTCATCTACAATTTTTGCTTAGGTATGACTTAATTCGACGGTTTTGTCATGTAAAGACATGCAAAGCCGTTCAACATCAAGTGTTAATCCCTCCACTGTAGTAGTTCGTCCCTGCTGGGGATTGGCATAGGAACCGTACACCCGGCGAACCTGGCTATTAATTTTGGCAAGGACAATATCATAATCAAACGGTTTTGTTATGTAATCATCTGCACCGTTTTCAAGAGCCATCACTTGATCCATTTTTCCTTCTCGAGCCGATATAAAGAGAATCGGACATGTTGAAATACTGCGGATTTGCCTGCACCAGTAATAGCCATCAAATTTTGGTAAATTAACATCTAAAAGGACAAGATGCGGTGCATATTCTTCAAACTTATCCCGGACTGACTCGAAATCTTGAACCGATTTTGTATCAAAGCCAAATTTATGTAAATGCTCCTCAAGTAAGTGGACAATCTGTTGGTCATCCTCAATGATAAAAATTTTAAACATACCATTTTCTCCCTTCTAATACTGCCATATTGTAACAAAATTGAAGGGGGAATTGAAAACAGGAAGCCTTTTGAAAATTTACATTGGGGTATGTAGACTGCCAGTAAACCTTGATAATTCGCCCGTAAGAGATGGCAGACCGCCAGTAAATGCAGCTTTTTCACCAATAAGAGAAGGTAATCCGCCAGTAAACAAATTCAAAGGAAAATCCGAAAAAAGTGGCTCCAAAAACCTCATATAAAAAAGAAGGTGAGTTTCACCTTCTACTTTACAAAATTATGTGCGCTGAATTTGTGCGGTAGAGAAGCTCTTAATCAACTTTTGTAAATTCCGATGACCTTCTCTTAATTTGATTGTTTCATCAATAATCATCTGAAATCCTTGCAATTCTTGATCGGATGCATTTAATAGGGATTTCGGCAAACCTTCTGCAAGTTGTTGTAGGGTGTAATCTTTTGTCACGGACATCGACCATCCTTTCAACTTTTTCATTAGACTTCAATTTTGTCTTTTCTAGTAATTTGGGATATACACTCGTTTTTCCTGCATATACAATAAAAAACTTATCTACATATATCACCAGAATTCTTTTTGAAAAACGATAATTTAGCAACTAACGACATGAGCCACTAAAAACCCCGGTATTTTGTAGAAAATAATAGTAACTTTCTAGCTTGCTTGTAATGTGGAGACAAGGTAAATTATAGAAATATTGATATTTTAAGGAGGGTTAGGGGATGGAACATGAATTAAAAGAATTAATCAAGAAGTGCGATTTGGCAATAAAGCAAGAAGATTTTGATATGTTGATGAATTACTATACGGATGATGCTATTCTGGTGGTAAAACCTGGCATGATTGCCCGAGGTAAAGAGGAAATCAAAAAAGCATTTATCGCCATTGCCCAATACTTTAATAACAGTCTTGTACCAACTCAAGGTGAGATGATAATTTTAGAGGCGGGGGACACTGCGTTAGTGATTTCTCAAACACTGCTTGATGCTGATAAAAACGAGTCGGAATTATCTATGGATAGAAGAGCAACCTACGTATTTAAGAAAAATTCAAAAGGGGATTGGCTTTGTGCAATTGACAACTCCTATGGTACGGATTTAATTAAAATGTAGACCTTTTCGTTTTTAACAGACCCAAACAAATAAGTTATAAAAATAACAAAAGGCTTCCTCCAAAATGATATGGGGAAGCCATTGTTATTTCTAATTTA
The DNA here is from genome assembly GCF_001866655.1 of Bacillus sp. MUM 116. Lineage (GTDB taxonomy): Bacteria > Bacillota > Bacilli > Bacillales > Cytobacillaceae > Neobacillus. The sequence continues at coordinate 28,933 of NZ_MLYR01000020.1, forward strand.
ATATCGTTACCTTCAAATGTTTTACACCAAAATTAATGGCATCTGCTTGGGAAGGAATAAAGACATCGATTCGATTTCCTTTAATGGCCCCCCCTGTATCGCCAGCTATAGCTTCACCAAATCCTTCTACATAAACTTTACTACCTAGCGGGATAACAGATGGATCAACGGCAATAACCTTTGCATTTGGGTTTTCCTTTATGTTAATTCCAGTTTTTGTGATACCTGAACATCCTGCACATGAAGCTGTATAAGCAGTGGCCTTTACAGTGATTTGTTTTGCAGCATCTACTTGTTTTACACTTTGCGTTGAAACTTGTTCCTTTGATTTTTCCGTATTACCTTTAGTATCTGCAGATTGATCAGATTGATCATTCTTTTTTGTATTTGTTTCAGAAACATTCTTTTCATTTACACCCTCAAAGTATATTAAATCTAATCCAGGATGGATCAGGTCGGTAATTAAATGATTCCATTCCTTTAGCTGCGAAACACTCACATCATGTTTTTTAGCAATATCCATTAATGTTTCATTATCTTTAACGATATAATGTTTTTCAGGTGCGACGTCCAGTCTTTCACCTGGATAAATAAAATCTGAAGTTAAATGATTTAACAATTGGATGTTTTCAACCTTTGTATGATTAACACTTGCCAGATTGGAAAGTGTATCTCCTTCTTGAACAGTAATCGTAGCAGCTTGTACATTAGCAGTTACAGTTCCTGAGAGTACAACAGCTGCCATAATTGTTTTTATTTTGTTTAGCATTCTTTTCCCCTCCGTTTTCTTTGTCCGCTAAGTTTTCATAAGCTTATCATGAATTTTAGGGATACAAAGAACAAGGAGATGTTAAAAACATTACAAGCATGGCAATTATATTGCAATAGTATTTCTATATTAACTGAATAATCAGAAAACATAGTGTGTCAAACACATCTTATAAAAGGAAAAGCCCTATAGGATGCACTCTAAGCGGCACATCCTATTTATTACAATAATGTTACAAAAAATGAGTCTTTTGTTTTACGAAACTCCAATATTTTCCCATATACCCAGCATTTTATTCTAGCAAATCCTAAATATTTGCTGAGTAAAACGGTTCAAGAAATAAAAAATCCGAAAATCGTATATAAAATAATCGAAATTACACCACCAATCGCCGCAATTTTTAATTTGTAACGGGCATAATCAACAAGTGATAAATCCAGAATGGTGGCGGTGGTGATCGTGGTATCACCGAGAGGGGAGGTTAACGCTCCAAAAGCGCCACTGGCAAAAACAGCACCAACGGTTAATGGAATTGATGCATCGGTCGAAACGGCTAGGGACATTCCTAATGGCATGAATAACCCCCAAGTTCCCCAAGAGGAACCAATAAAATACCCGATAATGGAACCTAATACAAAGATGGTTACTGGGGTCAAAAAGGCTGGCAGGAAGGAACCTAAGGTTGAACTGATAAATTTTGAAAAACCAAGATCTTCTGCCGATAAGGTTAATGACCAGATAAGAACTAGCAAAGTGATGGCCTCCATCATTTGGTTTCCGCCATCAAAAAAGTGGTAAAGGATTTCATCTAATTTCTGTCGTCTTATTATGTAAAAAACAAAGGATAAAACAAGAGTGATGAAAACAGCTAATAACATCACAAATGTGGCATCGGCCATCGAATAAGCCTCAAAAACGGTGTGTGCCCCCTTTGCGATACCGTTTTGCCATAGTAGAAATAATGATAATCCCAAAAGTAAAAAGACGGGGAAAATCAAATTCCAAGGCTGGGATTTAACCATCGACAATTCTTTTTTTATGCCACTCCGGTGCAGGTCATTCTCTTCTTCGTCAACCTGTTTTTGATTAAGGTTGAGGAGGGAGGTGTTGTTCCTGGGGGTCCAAAAGGTTTGGACAATACCAATAACCAGCATGACAATTGCAAAAAAATTAAACAAAATACTAAGCAAGAAGACATGATAGGGGGACATCCCTAAATGAAGCTTACCTATGCTGCCTTCCACTAATGACACCATGAATCCAACGAACGCGGTCGCCACCGGTAAGAGGACAATCACCGACTCTGTTGAAATATCCATCGTTAGACCGACCTTTTGCTTTGGCAAGTTCATTTTATTAATGAGGGATTTTACGATTGGACCAATCATCATGATGCGAAACATCGGCATCATAAAGGTAAAAAGGAGGGTGAACCAAATGAGCGAAAGCAGCCCGCGTTCTGTATGAATCTTATTCCCAACCCATTCCGAAAAACCCTTAATCCCACCAGATATGTTCATCATGCCAACTAATCCGCCAAATAAATAAAGAAATCCGATAATTTTAATATTATTTCTAACGGATAAGGTGGTCACAATATATGAAACCGTTTGATAGACTCCATCTAATAAATCAGCTTTAAAAATGAAAGAACCCACCAGCAAACCGAGGATTAGACCAGGTAAGATGTTTTTTAGCCAGATAGATAAAGAAATAACGATGATAAAAGGTAATAAAGAAAGCCAAGTATGATTCAAAGTTTCCCCTCCTCAAGCATACTTTATATTTGAAAAACTCATTCCATTATTATGACCATATAATAGAAGAAAAATGAGGAACTGAACAATTTGATAAATAGAAAAAACACACTACAAATAAATTTGTTGTGTGCCTATTTATCACTAGCATTTTTTAAATCATTGTAATAACAACTTTTCCCTGCGCATGCCCTTCAGCAAAATACTTGAAAGCTTCGGGTATTTCGCTCAACTTATATTGCCGATCAATTACCGGTTGAACTTTGCCGGCCTCAATCAGTTCTTTTAAATCAATCAAATCCTTTTGGTTTGCCCTTTGTAAGAAGGTGCTAATTTTCTTTTTCCCGGTCACAGAAATCCAAGGCCCCGCTACCATGGCATGAAACATTTGAGTCCCAGAACCACCCACATGCACAAACATTCCATTCGGACGTAAGACACGCTTATAAGCGGAAATCGGATAAGATCCATTCACCCCCAAAATGAGGTCATACCTCTGGTGTTTATTGGTGAAGTCTTCATTTTCATAATCAATTGCATGGTCCGCACCAAGGGATTGTAATATGTCTAAATTCCTCGTACTGCACACACCCGTTACCTCAGCCCCGAATGATTTGGCAATCTGAACAGCGAAAGTTCCTACACCTCCAGATGCCCCATTAATCAATACTTTTTGACCTGTCTGAATTTTTCCTTTATCTCGTAAGCTTTGTAAGGCAGTGACACCTGCCATAGGCACCGCAGCTGCTTCTTCAAAGGAAAGATTGGCTGGTTTCAGCGCAATTGCTTTTTCGGGAACAGAAACATTTTCAGCAAAACCTCCCCAACTACAACCGGACAGGTCACCATAAACATCATCACCAGGTTGAAATTGGGTAATATTTTTACCAACAGCTTCAACCCTTCCTGCAATGTCACCACCAGGGATCGAGTATTTTGGTTTAAGCAAACCGAATACAAAGCGGGCCAAAAAAGGTTTTCCTTTCAAAAGTACCAGGTTACCATAATTTAAGGACGAAGCATGGATTTTTACCAGGACTTCGTTGTCTCCAGGAATTGGTTTTTCCACTTCTTGTAATTCAAGGACATCTGCCGAACCATATTGATGATATACAATTGCTTTCATACGCTCCCCCCAAAATGATTTCATTTGAAAAAACCTCTAATTAAAAGGTATTCGAGTGAAAAGATATTAAAGACTAAAATATATATACATAAACTTGTATAATTATTAATCTAAAAAATAGAACGATTAGTTAAAAATCTTTTATAAATTCAGAAAAAATGAAAACGCTTTCTAAAAAACTATCATAAATATTCAAAAAATATTCAAAAAAAGATTGTCAAAAAAGATTTTTTTCACTATAATCAAAATTATCAAATGTGAGGAAATATAACATGGAAATGAGGGTTAATATAACATGGCTAAAACATTAACTGAAAAAGCACCTTTAACTGCTACAACTCTCAAACAAATTAAAGAAATCATTGCAGAAAAATCTGTTGAACTATTACACTTGCAATTTGTTGATATTGAAGGAATCTTAAAACACGTAACCGTTACAACTGAGCAGCTCGAAGATGTAGTCGAAGGGAGAATGATGTTTGATGGCTCTTCCATTAAAGGATTTTCTCCAATTAATAAATCAGACCTTTATTTGCAGCCAGATCTTAATACATTTGCCGTTCTTCCATGGACAGTAGAAGAGGGGTATGCGGAAGCTCGTTTCTTATGTTCGGTTAAAAATCCAGATGGAACTTGGTATGAAGGGGATACTAGAAATGTTCTAATGAAGACGGTTGAGCGTGCGTCAGAAAAAGGCTATACGATTTCTGTTGGGCCTGAATTAGAATTTTTCCTTTTCAAAACAGATGAAAATGGGTATGCTACGCAAGAACTTGGCGATAAAGCAGGCTATTTCGAGCCCTCCCCACATGACCTTGGCGAGCGAGTTCGTTTAGAAATCTATCGTGCATTAAAAGCAATGGGCTTTACGATTGAAGCATCACACCATGAAGTGGCAGAAGGTCAGCACGAAATTAATTTTAAATATGCGGATATTTTATCAGCAGCAGACCTTTCAACTACTTATAAATGGGTTGTAAAAACTGTTGCCAAGAAATTTGGTTTACACGCAACTTTCATGCCAAAACCAGTATTTGGTATCAACGGTTCTGGAATGCATGTTAATATGTCCCTCTTTGACGATAATGGAAATGCATTCTTTGATGAAGCGGATGATTTACAATTATCGGAAAAAGCATACCAATTTATCGCAGGAGTTCTGGCAAACGTGAAGAACTTTACAGCCGTGACGAATCCATTAGTAAACTCTTACAAGCGTTTAGTTCCCGGCTATGAAGCGCCTTGCTATATCGCTTGGTCAACTTCTAACCGTTCAGCGTTGATTCGTATCCCTGCTAAAAGAGGTTTAGCGACTCGCGTTGAATTACGCTGCCCAGATCCGTCTTCGAATCCTTACCTAACCTTTGCTGTAATTGCAGCTGCAGGTTTAGATGGAATCGAAAAAGGACTAGAAGTACCTGCTCCAATTAGCGAGGATATTTTCCATATGTCGGAAGAAACAAGAGCGTTCATGGGTATTGACAGCCTTCCTGGCAGCTTGGCAGAAGCAATCGATGCATTGGAATCAGGAGAAATTGCTGCTAATACTCTTGGGGAGCACATTTATAACGAATACATTTCTATGAAAAAAGCGGAATGGGATAGCTACCGTACAGCAGTACACACATGGGAAATCGAAAACTATCATTCTAAATTCTAATGATTGAAAAAAGCGGGGAGAGCAGCCCCGCTTTTTTTGATGGTTTTTCGTGATCCCGTAGTGGGTTAAAGAAAATAAGGTAAAATAAAAATGTTATGTTTTAACAGCGGAAATGAAGGTTCAGAAAAGAAATGAGAGGAGTGTATGAAATGGAGGTAAGTCCAAAGGGATTTTTTGTGAATCATTTGCGTTATATTCTACGATCTGCAATAGAAAAGGATGCAAGTAATTTGTCGGAAGTGAGATTGCAGATTGATGGCGAAACAGAAAACTTAGATAGAGAAAAAGGCGAAGCGTACATAGATGAAACAGGTTTTATACAACTCATTAAAAATGACACAGAAAGCAGTAATAACTTATTTTTAGTGGCTGAAGTAAATGGAAGAATTGTAGGTTTTTCAAGATGTGAAGGGAACTATTTAAAAAGAACTTCTCATAAGGTAGAATTTGGGGTTTGTGTTTTGAAAGAATATTGGGGTTATGGAATCGGCAAAAACTTATTAAAGGAATCTATTCACTGGGCAGATGCAATTGGAATAAAGAAAATAACGTTGAATGTCCTTGAAACCAACGATAAAGCAATCAAGCTTTATAAAAAATACGGCTTTGAAGTGGAAGGGATATTAAAACAGGACAAACTTCTAACAGACGGGGAATTCTATAATACCCTATTGATGGGTAGGATTGTTGAATAATGAAAAGAGGAACATCCAATTTGTTTTAAATTAAATACAATAGGTCAATCACTCCCAATGATTGACCTTATGATTTTTATAATAATTTTTTAACCATTACAATATGCGGCCCGATAGGAGGATAGTCAAAAACATCACCATGTGCTTCAAAACCCAATTTCATATAATATTCCTGTACGGTCGTTCTTCCTTTGCACCATAAAAGGTCAACAGATTCCCTGATCCATGGATACCATTTCCAGGATAAAATTCCATTGCGAGGTTTCACATATAATAGAAGGTTCAAACCCAAGTCTCCTGCATTCCTCCATAATGGTTTCATGGATGGAAAAGCCCTCACGGAAGATAATTAAGTTTTCATACATCAACTCTTCCCATTTTACACGATCATGTTGTGCCAAAGGATGATTTTCATGGACAAGAATGCGTAAAAGGATCTCTTTTGATTGTATTAGAAGTTTTAATAAACGTTCAATCAAATTTTAACCAAGTGATTATTTGCAGCTTTCAAGGTGATATTTAATCAGCTATTGACCAAACGAATTATCAATGGCTGGCCTTATAATACGAAGAAGCAGGGTAGTTTAGGTCTTCGTTAGTATAAAGGATAGCTTCTCTATGAACCTTGTGTGCCCCACTTTCATTACAAGTCAAGAAAGCTGTTCCCATTTGTACGCCCTTTGCTCCTAAGCAAATAGAAGCCATTAACCCTCTCCCGTCCATATTTCCTCCAGCAGCAACAACAGGAGTGCTAACATTGTCAAAAACCTGTGGAATTAATGACATTAAACCAACTAAACTCTCTTGAGACCCATCGATAAAGCTCCCCCGTTGTCCACCAGCTGCGATCTTTTTATCAAAATTCACCGTGAATTGGCAGCCTTTATTAGTAGGTGTGAATTTAAGTGGACTTGGTACGATTGTTGCTTCCCTCGCAAGTGTAATTTCATTTAAACTTTTTATTAAGAGAGATCCACAAAAAAGTAAAATGTATCTTATAAGGTTTAGCTTTTATAACTTTTCGATTTTAGCTCTTTTAACTCTTGTTTATTATTTTACAATGAAATATCAAAATTTCTTTTAATACAAAGTAATAGGTTTAAATAACTTTTAATCATAGGAACACCCCTAATTTTGAAAGGAGGAGAAGAAGAGAACCGAAAGAAACTAAAGGAAAAGCGATATGAAGAACTCCCGATAAGATTCCAGCCAGGTTAATAATTCCGTTATCAGCCAACTTTTTCTCAAGAACAGCAACAAGAACAACGGCACCAGCTGCAATTATGAAGTGAACATCAAAGAACGCTAGAGGGTTGATATAGAGGGAATAGAAGGAATAGAAGGAATAGAAGGGAAGAGAACGGCGACTGTTCTCCTGGTGTTTCCGGTATAAAATAAATCGTGATAAATAGAGAAAAAAACATATTTTTTAAAAAGATTACTTGAAAAACAAGCTGAAGAATTGGAAGCCTTGCAGAGGAAGGGACCTGCTCTAACTAGATAATTAGCAAAAAGACTAAGGAACCCTGATTGAAGAGTAGTTAGTGGTAGTTAACTGCTCTTTTTTTCATTCATTTATTTTCATACAAGTCTTTTGAGACAAATTGAAGTCTAAATAAAGGGTTTTTAGTTTAAACAGGATATTCTACTAAACTCATCTGCAGGAATTCAATTTTCACCATAAAACTGATGATTAATTGTTATTATTCTCCAGTTAATTCTTCTTCAAAGAAAAAGGTATTTGGATATTCTTTAACAACGTATGAGTACCTTTTCATGTTTTTAACATACTGACATTTATAGATTGTTACAGATTCACCGGACACTTTAATTTTTACTTCTTCCCCAATAGTAAAAAGACTTTCCCTCATTCTTTCACCTTCTTTAGTATCCAAAAATAATAAATTATGCTCATCGCTTTTGATGAATACTTTATAAATTAAGTTTGACAGAACTTCTTAATATTATCCAGTTCTTTTTTGGGGGGGCGGTATTTGAAATGATTTTAATTGCTGATGGTGGACAAATTTTAAAGGCAAAAAAGCAAAATAAATTTATTAAGAAGTTATATTAAGAGTGGTTGAAAAGTCGACTTACCATAAAGTATCGTTGCAGTTACTTACAAAAAATGTTATTATAAATATTGAATTATTTTTGTTCGGTGTAAAGGATTATAAGTTTAACTTTTCGTCTTGATGATCACTGAGAGCAAGAATAGTAATACATTGTGTGTAAATACACACTAGGAGGCAACAAAAATGGAAAAAGGTAAAGTAAAATGGTTTAACGGCGAAAAAGGCTTCGGATTCATCGAACGTGAAGGTGGAGAAGATGTATTCGTTCATTTCTCAGCGATTCAAGGCGAAGGGTACAAAACATTAGAAGAAGGTCAAGAAGTGACTTTTGACGTTGAAAAAGGTCAACGTGGACCACAAGCAGCTAACGTACACAAAGCTTAATAATAGAATCCTTTAAACAGGCTCTTAATTTAGAGTCTGTTTTTTTTATTTCTTCTTTTAAAAACAAGGAGCCCCACTCACGAATGAGTAGGGCACATGTAAACAAGTAAATCAAATGGTAAACAAAGTGTATCACATAATAACGGAATGTCCTAATTTAAATGAGGGAGGCTGAAAAGTTTGCTCATTTTATTTACTGCTTTTATCGAACCAATCAAATGCCATGTGAAAAAGGTAAAGTAAAAATCAATTCAGATGTGCATTCAATCAAGGTGTTTAGTCCAATATAAAAAATAGTAAACACATAGAAGGGGTTTTTGAGTATGACAACATTTCATGAAATGGGCATTAGTGAACCCATTCAAAGAGCGATTACGGATATGGGATTTGAAGAAGCATCTCCTATTCAAGAGAAAGCGATTACTTTGGCTTCGATGGGGAAGGACATTAAAGGTCAAGCACAAACAGGTACAGGAAAGGCGACTGCCTTCGCCATACAGATCTTGGAGAAAGTGGATACGAGCAAAAAATATGTTCAGGCGATTGCAATTGCACCTACAAGAGAATTAGCTATTAATCTCGCTTTTTCTCTAGTTGTATTTATGTAAAGCAAAGAAATATCAGATGAAGTATGTCCGAGTTGAGACTTAATCAAAGGGAAATCTCCATTTGTTTGTACAGCAAGGTTGGTTGCATATGTATGCCGCACCTTATGGGGGTACATTCTTTTGTCAAACGACTTTGTATATTTATAAACGATATTCTCTATAGCACGATTCGTTAGTGGTTTCGGTTCATTTTTATTAGGTAATAGGGAGAATGTGTATGTATCGACCAAAGAGCTTCTCTTTATTGGTCAATTTTTTTTTGGGAAACGAACCTTCAGGCGCATTCAAAAAATTGTTAAAATCATTTACAATTTTATTAAGGTAGAAATAAATAAAAGTTTTTTGAAGGGATTTTTTAAATGAGTGGAATTGCAAAAACTCCGGAACCACCTTATTATGCAGTCATTTTTGCATCACAGAGAACGGATGGTGACAAAGGATACGGCAAAATGGCAGACAAAATGGTTGAATTGGCATCACAACAAAAAGGTTTCTTAGGAATGGAAAGTGCAAGAGATGAAGGGCTAGGAATAACCGTTTCCTATTGGGATTCCTTAGAATCAATAAAAATTTGGAAGGAAAATTCGGCTCATAAAGCAGCACAAGAAAAAGGTAAAACAGAATGGTACAAAAATTTTGCTCTCAGAATCTGTAAAGTGGAGAGACAGAACTTATTTGAAATTTGAAAAATGAAAAATTGAAATGACATTCCTATTCTCTAAAAGACTGAATAATTAGGCTTTTTCATGTTTCCAAGATCTTCACTCCGTTATTATTGCCTCTCTAATCAATTAAATCCCTTTTACAAGCAGTTGGGTTATTTTAATAGGCATATCGGTCAATTTATTGGAGATTTTATCATTAAAGGGCAATTTATCTTTATGAAAAAGGATGTTACTGATATGCCGTTGAAAATGCAAAGAATCCTTAATATAGCGATGGTCTTATTGGCATGGTCAACACTACCTTTATTGGGAGTCCAGAATTTTAAGCGATTTTTTCCCGCTTCTTTCCTTATTGGCGTTTTCGAAGTGTGTAATGCAATCATTGGGAAAAGGCGCAAATGGTGGGTATTTTATAATAAGCCCAATTCATACTTATTTGGTGAATTTCCTTTTAATATTGGTCCCATATTTATAATCTCTTTGTGGATTCTTAAATGGACATATGGAAATTTTGTACGGTTTATTTTTCTCAATGCATTAGTACATGTTTTCTTTGTATTTCCTTTCACATTTTTTGCAAAAAAAATAAGGTATTATTCATTAGTACGGATAAATAAATTCCAGTTTTTTTTATACTTCTTTTATAAGGCTGTTTTATTTTATTGGTTACAATGTCTTTTTGAAAGGACAAAAGTGCAAGAGGATTAACATTTAAAGTTGGAAATAGTGACTAAATATATGCTTACTAAAAAAATCTAGTGCTAGGTCCTTGCTGTGCATATGCTTAAACAGCAAGGAGCAGGCACTTTTTTTATTTCACTATTTTTATGTAATGTAAAATCTATTTAAACAACAGTTTAATATATAAACAAATGTTTGTAAATGGGTAAAAAATTGTGAATAAGCTTAATTAGAATACATAAATTTCACATGAGGATACAATACTCAAACTATTATACCAAAAAATAGATTTGCAAAAAGGTAGACCTGTGATTTATATTGGAGACTATGATTTTTTTTAAAATATTCAAAGAATCATAATCAATATAAATCATGGGAGGATGTTAGATGATGAATAAGTATTTGTATCCCTTGTTGGTTGTGATCGCTGCTAGTAGTTACGGGGTAGTTTCAACCATCATAAAACTGGCAATACGGAGTGGCTTTTCTGTCTCTGAGGCAGTTACAAGTCAATTTTTTATCGGTTTTTGTATTGCAATGTGTATATTCCTTCTTACAAACAGAACAAAAATAAGTTTTAATGGCGTTAAAACTCTTCTCATTGCAGGGGTTCTAACCGGGTTGACAAATATTGTTTATGGCCGTTCTTTGAACTATTTACCTGCTTCATTGGCAGTTGTATTGCTTTTTCAATTTACCTGGATTGGCATGTTAATTTCTTGTATTACAAAGCGTCAATTTCCCAGTCGAATTGAAGTCATTTCTTTAATCATACTGGTTATGGGAACGATTCCAGCGGCTGGTTTGTTTGATGCAGATCTTTCTAAAATACCATTTCAAGGCTGGCTTTGGGGTCTGGCAGCTGCACTTTGTTATTCCCTATTTTTATTTGTTAATGGCAGGTCAACGACCAATATGAAAACGACTAATCGATTAGTATTGGTATCTTTCTTTGCCTTTATAACGACGGCTGTCTTTCAATCTCCGGAGATTATTTGGAATGGGACTTTGTTTACTGAAGGACTTTGGCTTTATGGATTGGCGCTGGGGTTATTTGGCCTAGTTATTCCCGTATTCTTATTCAGTATTGCCGTTCCGAAGGTGGGACTAGGTATGTCATCCATTTTAGGTGCTATTGAATTGCCTATTGCTGTGATGGTATCCGTTATTTTATTAAGTGAAACGGTTACTGCAATGCAAGTAGCAGGTATAGTAACCATTATTCTTGGTATAAGTTTACCGACCATACTTAGCAGCAATAAATGGTTGAATAAAGATAAAGTTGCAAATAAGAAAGTAAATAAAAAAACCTATTGGTTTGCTATTTTTAAAAGGCACGTAAGTTGAGTATGTATCTCGTTATTTGTATTAAATTTTCAAAAATAGCCTTTACGCAGCGAGAGTAAAGGCTATTTATCAATGGAAAAGTTCATTTTTCCGAAATAAGCTAAAATGGGTATGACCGACTAAAGGCGGTCATTTTATGTTGTTGATTTAGCAGGGAGTAAGAGACCGTATATTTCCTTCATATTCGGCGTATGATGTGGAATAAGATTAGCTAATTTTTAACTTTGTGGAAGGAATATATTCAGAAATTATTATCGTAGGTTACGATTGAAGTGAATTTGGAGACTTTAAGAATTGAATTGGTAAAATAAGAAAATTATCTATTTCCAGGGTGGAGCCTTAAACTCGACCCCTTTTCTTTTTGCGCCTGAAAACAGGTTAGTCTCCAGTCTATGGCGGTTAAAAGAATTAGAGATATTTATATTTTAAATCAAGCTATCATTCAAGGATTAAATGTCATAATCATTCTGCTTCAGCGTAAGCTTCTGTTGTTGTGTCTTTACACTCCCAGCATTCCGCTCGATTTCTTTCCATTATAGATAATTCCTCTCCGCATGAAATGCAAATATCCATTAATAATCCCCCTTTCTGTGTTTTTTCATTGTTTAAACATACAACTTTATTTATTAAATAAGTTGTATGTTTAATTATAACGCAAAATATTCTGAAAAATAGAACAAACACATGTTAATTGAGTTACAAAATTTACAATCATATCACTTTCAGGTAAGCATTTAAGGTGCTTGGAAATTGAACGGTGGTTATGATTTTTATCAACGGGTATGTTGTAAATATGTCCTTCATGATAATAATGGAATTCCTATACAAATAAAAACCCATAATGGTATAATTTCCCTGTGTAAACAAATATACCGCAGATTAATAGTTTGAAGGGAAAGGAAAACAATATATGCCAAAATGTGTTTTGCTTGTGGTAGATGTTCAAACAGCTTTGGTAAACGAACATCCATATAATGAACGGAAAGTTATTGAAAATATTAAAAACCTTATTTCGGTTGCAAGGGATCATGAAAAGGAAGTTGTGTTTGTCCGACATGATGATGGAGTTGGCACAGAATTAGAGTATGGAACGGATGGGTGGCAGATTTATGATGAAATTGCACCGAATAAGGATGAAAAAGTTTTTGAAAAACAGTATAATAGCGCCTTTCTTAAAACAGGTTTAAAGGAATATTTAGATACGAAAAATGTTAATTCGATTATTTTGGTAGGTATGCAAACAGAATATTGTATTGATACTACGTGTAAAAACGCCTTTGAATTTGGATATAAACTCATTATTCCAGAAGAAACAAATACAACTTTTAATAATGAGTATCTATCTGGTGAAAAACTTTATGAATTTTATAATTTTAAAATTTGGAATAAGCGGTTTGCGAGCGTTCTACCGGTCGATCAAGCAATAAATATTTTAAAGGAAAATAATTCTTAATTTCGACATGTAACAAAAAGAAAAGGAGTGTTTTAATATGTATGAACTCAAAACAAAAGAAAACGACAGAGATGTCATAGAATTTATAGAAAACGTAGAAGCCCCAAAAAAACGGGAAGATGCTTATAAATTAATAGATATTTTTTCGGAAACAACTGGTTTTCAAGCAAAGATGTGGGGCACAAGTATCATTGGATTTGGTTACTATCATTATAAGTATGAATCAGGTCACGAAGGTGATGCTCCTCTGGTTGGATTTTCACCCCGAAAAGCCAAAATCAGTTTATATTTCGCACCAGGTGATCCACACCGAGAAGATTTATTAAAGGATTTTGGAAAGCACACAACTGGAAAAGGGTGTGTATATATCAACAAAATAGCGGATATTGATGTTGAGGTATTAAAAGAGTTAATTAAACAATCCGTAACATTTTTGAACAATATTTATCCGAACAGATAAGCTTTTTACTCTATTAAGCGAAATGGTTTTTGATCCAGCTGCCAAAATGGCAGCTTTCTTTATGCTAACAGTTATCGGCTCTGTTGCTGGCTTCCTTTCCTAAGACAAGGGCAATTAAGGTACCCTAAGTCCCAAAGGAAACCTTAATCATAGCGTACTTGATCTTCTCCATCAATGATTAATTCAAGTTCTGTATAGAAGTTGAGTTCAAGCGGTGCAGGTATGCGTTCCAGAATTTCTTTAATCTCGATAAGATTTTCTGCATCTTCGATCGTAGTGGGTGGATGATCTAAATGCTGATACCAAATCTTTAATTCATCAATAAACTCATAAAAATGCCTTTCAAATCGTTCGGCATAATCTTCACTTTCATCTTCTGAAGCGTTCTTCATCATTTCCCAATCCTCAAGGGCAGCTTCCAATTTTTCTTTAACACGATTGATCACATCATCACTCCTTGTTTTTTCATTGGTGCATTAACTCACAAAATTCATTACTCTCTGGCTTAGTATATTCCTCACACACGATAATTCTACGAAATTTCCTTTCAATACTCAATGACATTAATCAACTAAGGAAAAAAGAAAACGGTTTTGATTATCCTTAGGGACTTTTAATTACAAACGTAAACGAATTAAGGATAAATTAAGTTAACTATTTTAAAGTAAAAGAGTCCTTCAAAAGGATAAAAAGAAATTTACTTTTTATACCACTACTGTTGAAACCTGATGGGTAAAGCAAAGTAATTTTATAAAGGAAAGGAAGTCTTTAAATGGACAAAAATAAATTTACCTCCTGGGGAGTGAGTTTTGCCAGCCTGGCTCTCGTAGCGGGTATGGTATCCTATCTGGGATTGACGAACAAAAATGGTACAAATACCACGAGTAAAACGAGTCAATCAGCAGCAAGTAAAGATTCCAATCAACATTCATCTAATCAAACCAGAGATAGCCAGAATTCTTTTAGAAGTTCATCCAATGAGAATTCTTCGAGCTTGAACGACAATCAATCATTCAATAGTAATAGTCAGTCAGACTTTAATAATAATAGTCCTGATCAGTATAATAGTCAGTTTTCAGGTGGCAATTTTGGTCATCATGGCGGATTTGACACAACTACAGGAGGGACCTGATTATGTATAAATATAATTTTAATTCCATGAGCACGATGGTACAAATAACTATCGACCAAGAATTGTTTGCAAATGACCTTATGCCGGTATACAGATTATTTTCATCCGTTGAAGATACTTGCAGCCGATTTAAGGATGATAGTGAAGTATCGCGGTTAAATCAGCAAATTGGGAAAGAAATGCTGATATCGAATGATATGTTCAGTATTCTTAAAGACGCACTAAAGTTTTATAAAGAGACTAATGGAGTATTTAATCCTGGTATTTTGTCTAGTGTTGAAAACAGCGGCTATACGAGGTCAATTGAGTTTATTAGGGGGAGGGAATTGGGTGCTGCCTCCGATACTGCCGTGGAAGTTAGTAAAAATCAACCGTTTCAATTAAATATGGAGAAACAGACAGTTGTTTTGCTAACTCGCATCGATTTAGGCGGAATCGCGAAGGGCTGGGTGATTGACCGTGCTGCAGAGGTACTATCAAATTATGGATATGGGTTTATTAATGTGGGAGGAGATATTCGGATTTTTGGAAGTTTACCAAGACCATTAAATATTGGAATTGAAGACCCGTTTGATTCCGAAAACATTATTTCATCCATCCAAGTTTCGAATGGGGCAGTTGCCACGTCAACCTCCATGAAAAGAAGATGGAAAATCAATGGCAGAAGTAAGCATCACCTTATTGATGTCACAACAGGGAAACCCTCCACAAGCACGATTATCTCTTCAACGGTAACAGCTCCAACAGCTGTAGAGGCGGACGTATTGGCAAAGGTGGCTCTTTTAATGGGAGAAGAGTCCGGAAAGGCATTGATTTCTAGGAAAAAAAATAAAGCAGTCATGATCAACGAAGCTAAAGAAATTTGGAGGGGAGAGGAATCATATGGAGTCTCTTGAATGGTACGCAATTCGAGCTACAGGGCTTGTGGCTTATCTATTATTATATCTGGCAGCATTAACTGGACTTTATTCTACCGTTCAGAAGAAACGAAAAAAGAAAATAAACGGCATTCTTCATTTTCATGAGGTGCTTTCGGACTGGGCATTCATTATGACTTGCGGGCACTTAGGAATCTTACTGATTGATTCGTATTTTCCATTTAAACTATCTGAATTGTTCATTCCATTTGCGAGCGGATATGAAACGATCCCAATGGCGATAGGGACGTTTGCTTTTTATTTCTTAATTTTAACGATGATTACATCAAAATTCAGGAGGAATATTGGATTTCAAAGATGGCGAAAATTACATGCTCTTAATCCTATTTTGTATATTCTTGTGACTTTACATGGTTTATTGAGCGGTTCAGATTTTCCAGGAATGGTTTTGGCAGCGGTTAATATCTTACCAATCATGATGATGGCGGGATGGTTTCTCTTGAGTAAGAATAGGTTAACAGAAGCAAGGTGAAAAGACCTGTTACGACCCAATTTGGGTTCTGACAGGTCTTTTGATTTTATATATGCTATAAAGAATGGGTTTTATCAGGTTATTTTATTAAGGCTCTTTTCGTAAACTTTGTTGCTTTTGGACCTTAATAAGGGTCAAATACTTAAGTTTCTAGGCAATTTTCGCAAATGTTCTTACGAAAAGATGCCACGAAGCA
>NZ_MLYR01000200.1 GCF_001866655.1 Bacillus sp. MUM 116
AACTGAACTGTATAGTTTGTATAGCTTTTAATAAGTCCTTCCTCACCATTATATTGATACTGTAGAACCCATTTTTTGATGAGATTATGCGAAATTCGATATCTTTTACCAAGGGACTTATAACCTCCCTCATTACTTAAATATCTTTGAACAATTTCTAATTTCTTTTCGAATGTAAATTTGGACATAAAAACACCCCGTAAATGTTAGTTTGGTGTCTAACATTCACGGGGCAGATCATTTTCGGTGCTTTTTTCAATCCTTTTTAGTCCGTATGTAAATATCCCTTTTTCTCTTCGAAAAAATCGTATTTCGCTCATTATTGGTAGTTGCAAAAATAAATATTAAGCACAACATGACTCCTTCATTTTACAAAAGTAATTACATCATGAAATAGGCCTATTACCTATACATACATAAGCCTATAGGAATAAAAATAAAAGATATCATATTACAGTTTAAGTTAGGAGTAAAGCTATGTATTATCAATATTATTCTATTCCTGATTTACGTCAACAATCTTATGCACAATACCGTGAAAAATGGATTACAGTCGAGTATGGCAATTCAAACAATGTAATAACTGTATTCATATTACAGCTCCCTCTACCAGGATCAACTATAGTACGTGCCTTACTATACCCTTCTTTGCGACCAGTAACTTTGGATACGAGATATTTTAAAAATGTTAAAATGATTCATCCGCCGACACCAGGACCTCCTCCAGGGCCACCTTCAGGAGCAGTGCCAGGACCTTCTCCAGCGCCACCTTCAGGAGCAGTGCCAGGACCTTCTCCAGCGCCACCTTCAGGAGCAGTGCCAGGACCTTC
>NZ_MLYR01000201.1 GCF_001866655.1 Bacillus sp. MUM 116
CCGCTGCTTCCCGAGCTGCCTGAGCTGCCACTTGATCCATGGCTGCCTTTACTTTTCCCGGAATGTTTATTGTTCTTATTCTTTCCGGAATTTTTCCCACCTTTACTTTTCCCGGACCCGTGGCTGCCGCTTGACCCGCTGCTTCCCGAGCTGCCGGAGCTGCCGCATGAACCGCTGCTTCCCGAGCTGCCTGAGCTGCCACTTGA
>NZ_MLYR01000202.1 GCF_001866655.1 Bacillus sp. MUM 116
TCTTCGGTCACTTAGAGCCTTGATTGACGACCGTTTCTCTTCTTTTTTTACTTCTTCGGTCACTTAGAGCCTTGATTGACGACCGGTTCTCTTCTTTTTTTACCTCTTCGGTCACTTAAATCCTTGATAGACGACCGTTCCTCTTCTTTTTTTAACTCTTCGGTCGCCTAGAGCCTTGATTGACGACCGGTCCTCTTCTTTTTTTACCTCTTCGGTCACTTAGAGCCTTGATTGA
>NZ_MLYR01000203.1 GCF_001866655.1 Bacillus sp. MUM 116
AAGCGGAAGCGCCTTGGTCAGCCCCGACAAGCGCTTGAGCTGAACAATTCTCAAAGCAGAAAATTTACTCCTTACCCCTAAAGTTCGGCTGTTTGTGATATAACAATATTGACAAAAGTATGAATTAATTAGTAAACTAATTATAATAATTGTAATCTAATAATATTTTTTAGAAAAGAGGTGCATGGCGATGAACCAGTTAAAAGAAGCGTTGGATACCTTGAAGGAAACTGGAGTTAGAATAACTCCGCAACGTCATGCGATACTTGAATATTTAATAAACTCGATGTCACATCCTACTGCAGATGAAATTTATAAAGCCTTGGAAGGGAAATTCCCTAATATGAGTGTGGCAACCGTTTACAATAATTTACGAGTATTTCGTGAAGTGGGCCTTGTCAACGAATTAACATATGGTGATGCCTCAAGTCGATTTGATTTTATTACTACGCAGCATTACCATGTTATTTGTGAAAGCTGCGGGAAAATCGTTGACTTTCACTATCCTGGTCTAGATGAAGTGGAACATTTGGCTTCACACGTTACAGGATTTAAAGTAGAATATCATCGGATGGAAATTTACGGAACCTGTCCGGAGTGTTCCAGTAAAGAAGTTCATTAATAAGCAAAAGAACTAATTCAATGGAATTGGTTCTTTTTTGTAGTATAAGGATTTATAAATTGCTTTTTAGAATGGTCCAGCTCCTGCGCTTTTCTTATGAAAAAAGGGCGTCCTTTTAAGTTTGGACACCCTTCGTTTATTTTTGTGACTTTTTCCTATTATAGGATTCGTCGAATTCTTTTCCTTCGAGATTTTGGTCAAGGGTTAACGGTTCACGGCAATGCATGCACATATCCACCCGGCCGAGCATTTTAGTCGGTTTACCGCAGCTAGGGCACTTGACTTGTATGGTTTTCGTTGATAACATTCCAATCCAAAAATAAACAACGGTGCTTGCGATAATAAAAAGGAGACCTAAAAGCATAAAGATGGTCATAATAAGTGGAGAAGTTCGAAAATAAATGCCTCCGTACATTACAATAAAACCTATAAAAATTAACGATAAAGCAAAAGTTCTTATTTTATTTATTTTACTTGAATATTTAGCCATATTACCCCTCCTATTGAAACTATACCATAATTATGAAAATAGAAAAATTGCTTCGGGGAAGAAATGTCGAAATTTGTCTCAAATTTTAGAAGGAGTTTTCTCGTTATTGTCGAAAATATTATGCTACCTGGGAAAAATGGAGGAATTAAGAATGGAAGATATCCTTCGTCCGATTTACCAAGAAAGGGCAAGCCAAGCCAATACACTTGGGGTTTTGATGGTGGAGAAAAAACAAAAATCAAGCCATACAACGGACTCATTTGATGATATTCTTTTGATTATTGTAAAAGAGGCAGAAAAGCCGATACTCATAAAGCATTATACGTATCATGACAAAAAAGCGGCGATGCATATTATTGTAGAGGACTTATTAAAGGAATGGATCTTGCTTGGTTCAAATCGGAAAATTTTCGAGTGGATTGATGATGCCCGAATTTTATTTGACCGAAATGAATACGTAGAGAATTTAAAAAAAGAACTGCGGGAATTTCCTTTTTACGGCAGAAAAATTAAAATGGGGCTGGAGTTTGCAAAGTTAATCCGCCGCTATGTAGACGGAAAAGCTTTATTTGAAAATCAACTATATCTAGATGCTTATAATTATGTTGTTCACTCCTTGCACCATTTAGCAAGATTAGCTGTCATTGAAAATGGACTTCATCCGGAACTAACGGTTTGGCATCAAGTAAAACAAATTGAACCGGAGATCTTTAAGCTCTATGAAGAACTTGTTAATAGTGAAGAGACTCTTGAAAAAAGATTAGAGTTACTGTTTCTTGCCAGTGAGTTTATGATTCATTCCCGAACAAAAATCGGCTCAGCTCATTTATTGGATATTCTTAGTGAGAAGGAATATTGGTCATTTAATGAAATTATGAATGAAAAAGAGCTAGTCCCTTATTCGGTAGATATGGCAGTACTGCTTGAATATCTGATTGAAAAACATTTAGTAGAAGTAGTGAATCTTGAAACAAAAGGTTCAGGTATTTTTCATCGATGTTATCGAGTAAATAAAAAAATATCATAAAAAAACAAAAAACATATTGACCTTTTTCTTTATACTTGATATATTAATAACCGTCGCTGCGAAATGATTATTAAAAACTTTCGTGAGTGACGGTTGAAAAAAGGTGTTGACATTATCGATAACACCGTGTTATATTAATAAAGTCGCTTCTGAGCGATTAAAAAAGAATTGCTAATGAATATGTCTTGTTCTTTGAAAACTAAACAAACAAAAACGTCA
>NZ_MLYR01000204.1 GCF_001866655.1 Bacillus sp. MUM 116
CCCCATCCTTCGCTAACACCGGTGATAACCCCACTCGTTATCCAACCATATTTATTATACTTGTAAACGCTTACAAATAACAAAGATTTTGCTCTTGAAAAGTGCAGCTCTGCTATTGAATCACGGTCCATCACTCGGAATCTATTTAAATCTTTAATTATAGCTTTATCCCTTTTTGTTAACATCGTTAAATACATCCTTTTCAGTGAGTTCTTTATTCTCATTGGAGGAAGAAGACTTTGCAAACATATTCTTCCACCCCTCCACTCTATATGCTTCAAGAAGTTTTTCAGCCTTATCCAGTGTTAAATATGGGGCTTGTAGCTCTTTTAATTCACTTCGTTTCATTAAGAATCTTCCCGGTGTATCTTCGCTGATTTTCTCACTTCCGGGGGTACCAATTATTTTTGAGTTGGAAGCATCTGTAGTTCTAAAACCCATACGGACAGTAAGAAGGCTTCTAATTTTTGTATCTAACATGTCGTGAGAAGGTCTTTGAAGACTGAGCATACAGTAAATCCCTAATGCCCGTCCAAGAGATGCAATTTGCACTAATTTCTTTTTCATTTCCTTATCATCCATAATCATTACAATTTCATCAATTGCCAAAAGGATGTACAAACAAATTGCCTCACGCTTGCCTGCAAAAAA
>NZ_MLYR01000205.1 GCF_001866655.1 Bacillus sp. MUM 116
GGTATCCTCCAATCAGATTATGGAAGCATTAAATATCTTTCAAATTCTACTTTTATTCTTACTCTTCTTACTAATTAATGCTACAAAACAAACATGTGCATTCTAGAAATTCATTTTATGTATTTACAAATCACAGAGTCTAAAGAAAGAGACTTTGTTATCAGAGATTGAACATCTTTCTAGACTCCTTCTATGACTTTCTATCGTACCTTCACTATGATAACTCACATACCAGCGTGTATTTTCATGACACAG
>NZ_MLYR01000206.1 GCF_001866655.1 Bacillus sp. MUM 116
CTTGTCGGGGCTGACCAAGGCGCTTCCGCTTTTCTCATTATGAATGCAATGTTTGCTCAATTTGTCCGAGCTGATGGTTCACATATCTTGCTGTTACAAACAACAGATCCGAGAGACGGTTTAAATAGGCCAATACAAGAGGATTCACATCTTCCTCAAGTGAAACAGCACATCTTTCGGCACGTCTTGCAGTGGTTCTGGCTACATGAAAGGCAGCCCCCGCCGTATGCCCCCCTGGTAAAATAAAATTGGTCAATGGCGGAAGGACTTCGTTCCATTCATCAATTTGTTTTTCCATCTCCTCGATATCAGAACTGGAAAGAGACCATTTTACTTCCTTCCCTTTCGGTGTTGCTAGCTCTGCACCGACATGAAAAAGATTTGTTTGTATTTTATGATACACCTTTTCAATTATTTCTTTCCCTTGAAAAATTTCCTTATTTAGAAAACTTAATGCAAGACCAATCAGCGAATTCGTTTCATCACATGTTCCGTAAGCTTCAACACGTAAATCATTTTTGGCCACTCTTTGACCATAGATGAGTGAGGTCGTTCCCTTATCACCTGTTTTTGTATAAATTTTCATTGAAAAAGCCCCCTTCTTATTCTTTTATATGTATAAAGTAATGTGGAAAATAACCAATTTTGTTGACCTCAACTTCTATAAACACATTATATTGGTTGAAATCAAGATTGAATAGTTTGCATAAAAAAAGGGGTCACGATGGACCCGAAAATTTTTATCTGAGGAGGTATGCCCTAATAAAATGATATTCAAACCTTGTATTATTGCATTGGACAAATGCCTTTACGGATGAAAATAGGCTTTGAAAATCAAAAATAATTTATTTAAGGTTCTCTTTTATGTAGTTTAATGCTTCATCCACATGTCCTTTTACTTGAACCTTACGCCATTCCTTTACCAATTTACCTTCCTTATCGATAATAAAGGTTGAGCGTTCAATCCCCATGTATTCTTTACCGAAGTTCTTCTTCAACTTCCATACATCAAAGCTGTCCGCAACTGCATGATCAGTATCGGCAAGAAGTAAAAAAGGCAGCCCGTATTTCTCAATAAATTTTTGGTGTTTATCAATCGGGTCAGGACTGATTCCTAAAATAACCGCATCTACATCCGTAAAATCTTGGATCCGGTCGCGAAAATCACAAGCTTCTGTCGTACATCCAGGAGTCATATCCTTTGGATAAAAATATAGAACCACATTCGTTCCACGAAAATCGGATAATTTTACTTTTTCACCATTGCTCGCTTCTAATTCAAAATCCGGCGCTGTTACACCTAATTCTACCGTCATCATATACACCTCAATTGATAAATAGTCTTAATACCAGACTATCCAATCTTAGGAAACAATGCAAATAAAGTGAAACTTCAATCAGTGGGGTTTTTTCATCCCCCACTGATTGTTAGTTGAA
>NZ_MLYR01000207.1 GCF_001866655.1 Bacillus sp. MUM 116
GGTCTTCATGCCTCCTATGAAAACTAAATCTGCCCCGAACCAAAAGAGATATGGTCTTCATACCTTCTATGAAAACCAAATCCGCCATGAACTAAAAGAGATATGGTCTTCATGCCTTCTATGAAAACCAAATCCGCCATGAACCAAAAGAGATATGGTCTTCATGCCTCCTATGAAAACCAAATCCGCCATGAACTAAAAGAGATATGGTCTTCATGCCTCCTATGAAAAC
>NZ_MLYR01000208.1 GCF_001866655.1 Bacillus sp. MUM 116
GACCTCGAGGGGCTAGGCGCCGGAGCTGGACCATTTCCAAAGGCAAAAATTTATCATTTTGAGTTGTGACATTTCAGGAGGTGCCCTGTTTGAAAAAGACATTTCGGACCTTATTTATTTTGTTATTTTTCTGGCTGGCGCTTGCGATTTATTTTACCAACCGGCTGATGTATATGAAAAAAAAGGATGAGGAATTTATTTTAAAGCGGGAAAAAGATGCTGGCAGGTATAATCCTGCTCAATTAAAAACGCTGCCCAAGAGGAAAGTCGAGATTTCATCACCCTTTGGGTATAGGATTAAAGCCGTTCTGGTTGAGCCGCACCAAACAGACCGCTACATCATTATTGCGCACGGTGTAACCGAAACGAAAGTCAATTCCGTTAAATACATGAATCTGTTCCTTGAACGCGGTTTTAATGCCTTGATTTATGATCATCGGCGTCATGGTGAATCCGGGGGAAAAACCACGAGCTTCGGTTATTATGAAAAATTTGATTTAAAAGCCGTCGTCGATTGGCTGAAAAAAGAAAAAGGGCAAAATCTTTTGCTGGGGATTCACGGCGAATCAATGGGAGCTGCAACCATGCTGCTGTATGCCGGAATGCTTGAGGACGGCGCCGATTTTTATATTGCGGATTGTCCATTCTCCGATTTCCGGACTCAGCTGGCTTATTTAATCAAAAAGAATTTTAAGCTTTTTCCCGGCATTTTACTCCCGATTGGAGACCTTATTTTACGCCTTCGGGATAAATATTCCATCCGCCATGTTTCGCCGATATCCGTTATTGAAAATATTCAACATCCGATTCTTTTCATTCACAGCCGCAAGGATGATTATATCTTGCCCTCGATGACGGAAGACTTATTTGAGCATAAAAAAGGACCTAAAATGCTCTATATGGCTGAAAAAGGCCGCCATGCCCAATCTTTTAATGAAAACCGTGCTGATTATGAACGAGTCATTGATGAATTTTTGCAAAAATACGTAAATCCGGCCCATTCCCGTTAAACAGACTAATCTATGGATTAGTCTGTTTATTTAAGGCTATTTTCGCATAGATTGTTGTTTTTCGT
>NZ_MLYR01000021.1 GCF_001866655.1 Bacillus sp. MUM 116
CTAGCGGAAGGCGGTCGCTAACTAGCGTAAAGAGCACTCCAACTAGCGAGAGCAAATCTAACTAGCGTAAAAGTGAATGCAACTAGCGGAAGGCGGCCGCTAACT
This sequence comes from Bacillus sp. MUM 116, assembly GCF_001866655.1. GTDB lineage: Bacteria > Bacillota > Bacilli > Bacillales > Cytobacillaceae > Neobacillus. Next base: position 106 of record NZ_MLYR01000021.1, read on the forward strand.
AGCGTAAAGAGCACTCCAACTGGCGAAAGCAAATCTAACTAGCGGAAGGCAGCTCCCAACTGGCGGAAAGTGACCTTCAACTAGCGTAAAGTACTTTCTAACTAGCGCTCTAAATTTTACTTAAGTCCATTATATAGGTCCGATATCGAAATGCCCCTTTCCAGGCCATGTTCATATTAAGCAAAATACGTTTAGCAGTATCAATATCCTCTATCCCCAAAAACTCCCTACACTCTCGATTCGTGATTTCCCTTTAAAACAGTAAAAACCACTCTTGTATCGTCCTCACATGGGCTAAAGGATCAGTGGCATGGCAATGAGGACAATACCAAACCTTGCGGTGTTTCATCATCCCAATCCTATCGCACACCTTACAAATGACTCCAGGACGAATATCCGTAAATTTAATTTGATAGGTCTCACAAATGGGTTTGGGAATAAAACGCTGATGGCTTTTTAAAAACGCTGAAGAAAGCCAATCAAACGTAACTGGATCCAGCTTCTTTGCTTGCTGCGGGAGACTGTTAATAAAAGCGGGAATCGAGCTGGGGAATAAGATTTTTGCCTTCCTCGGAGGAACTTCAACAATTTGCTTTGGGTAAGCAAGAACAACAGCACCATAAATAGGAATATGAATGTTTCGGGACCTAAGCCAGGCACTTAATAATTCACGATTGCGTTCCAATTGAACAATTGGACTTTCAAACCCATCTTTTGCGCCGTTCTCCTTTGTGCGGATTAATTGAGGAGGATTTTCTCTGAACTCCAAACTGCCGCCAATATTCTTCGTTTCTAAAACTAACCCATAGGAAGGTGTCATAAAATAGGTATCCATTTGGAATTTTTCATCTGAGCTGGGGGACAAATCGTGGAAAATGTGGTGGTCAAACGGAAACAAATGTCTCCTAAAAATTTCTGCTACCTTTTCTTCCCCGCCAATTCCTGCTTCCACTGATGCTTGTTTACTGGATAAAGCAGGGAAAATAGGATGTCTGACACTCAACCGTTTTTGTGCAGAAATGACACCAGCAAGAGTAAGGGACGAGTCTCTCTCTTTTAAACAATTCAATTTTTCACCTCCAAAAATAAAACCTCGTATGTATCTTAGCACAACCCGTAAATCCATACTAAGCCCATAATAAAACGTTCTAAAATTTGTAAAAAAATAGGCGTTGACCACTATTGACCTAATTGGTCAACGGAGTTACAATGTCATTGACTAGGGTGGTCAATAATGAAGATCATTCAAGAAAGAGGGCTGCCAGTATGTTTTCGAAATTTCTCAACCTGGATCAGGAAAAACAAGACCGAATAATCAATGCAGCAATAAAGAAATTTGCCCAGAAGGGATATGATAACGCCTCGACAAATGAAATCGTCAAAGAAGCGGATATTTCAAAGGGTCTCTTGTTCCACTACTTTGGCAACAAAAAGAACATGTATTTATTTTTGTTTGACCATTTCTATGAAATCATTGTCGATGAATTTTACAAAAAAATTAACCTCGAAGAACGGGATATTTTTAAAAGAGTGCGCCAAGCCGTCACTGTGAAAATGGAATTACTCAACATATATCCGGATCTGTTCAATTTTTTAAGTGCTGCTGTCATGGAAGATTCGAAGGAAGTGAAACTCGAATTAGACCAAAGAAAAAAACAACTGTCGAAAAACAATATCGGGAAACTGTATGAGGATATTGATTTATCCCTTTTCAGAGACGATCTTGACGTCCAAAAAGCATTAAAAATCATCTTTTGGACATTCGAACAATTTAGTGAGGAATTGATTCAAAGGGCAAAGCAGTCACCGACACATGAATTTAATTATGACGAAGCAATTCAAGAAACCGAAGAGTATTATGAAGTTTTAATGAAGGCTTTTTATAAATAAGGGGGCTCACGCGATGAATGTGATTGAACTGAATCACCTGACCAAAACGTATGGAAACGCAAGGGGCATTACGGATATCAGTTTTCATGTCGAAGATGGTGAAATTTTCGGGTTTATCGGGCCGAACGGTGCTGGAAAGTCGACGACCATTCGGACGCTTCTTTCGCTTATTTACCCGACGAGCGGCAGTGCCACAATTTTTGGAAAGGATAGTGTGAAATTTGCGCCCGAGATTAAAAAGGAAATCGGTTATTTGCCATCAGAGGTCTTCTATTACGACAACATGAAAGTAAAGGATCTTCTTAAATACTCTGCCAGCTTTTACAAAAAGGATTGCAGTAAGCGGATCAGGGAATTAGCTGAAATCATGGACCTGGACCTCAATAAAAAAATTGATGACCTCTCGTTCGGGAATAAAAAGAAAGTCGGGATTGTCCAAGGGCTTCTGCATGATCCTGAGCTCATCATTCTTGATGAGCCGACAAGCGGACTCGACCCGTTAATGCAGCAAAAATTCTTTGATTTATTAAAAGAAGAAAATAAAAAAGGCAAGACGATTTTGTTTTCCTCTCATATATTGAGTGAAGTGCAAAAAATGTGCGACCGTGTGGCGATTATTAAAGAAGGCCGGCTTGTGAAGGTGGAAAAAATCAGCACCTTACGGGAAAACAATCATAAAAAGTTTAAGCTCGAAACCAAGACCCCGATCACAAATCTAACAATTGATGGGGTCACCAATCTTGAGGTAAAAGAAAATATCACTAGCTTCCTATACAGCGGCAATATCAATTTAATTTTGAAAAAACTCTCGGAATTTGAGCTCGAGAACCTTTGGATTGATGAACCGGATCTTGAGGAAATCTTTATGCACTATTATGAAAAGGAGAATTAACCATGAATATTTTTCTCCATGAACTAAAAGCATATCGAAAATCGACGATGATTTGGACCCTTTCCCTGTCAGCATTGATTGTTTTCTTCTTATCCATGTTTCCGGGTTTAACACAGGATGCCGACCAGTTTAAAAAGCTGCTGGAGAACTATCCGGAAACAGTGAGAAAGGCATTGGGTGTGTCCATTGACAGCATTACATCCCTGTTAGGGTTTTATTCTTATGGCTTTACAAATGTGGTATTGTGCGGCTCGATTCAGGCTATGAATCTCGGAACCTCGATTCTATCAAAAGAGGTTCGTGAAAAAACGGCTGATTTCCTGCTGACAAAACCTGTTACCAGGAAGCAAATCGTTACAGCCAAACTATTGGCAGTGATTATTTCCCTAGTGATGACGAATGTTATCTATATGGTAATTGCCTTCATCGCAGCATCAGCCGTAAGTGAGAAATCATTTGATTTCAACACCTTTCTTTTGATTTCCCTTTCAGCATTGTTAATCGAATTGATGTTTGTTGCGCTTGGAGTGCTAATTTCCGTCTCGGTGCCAAAAATAAAATCCGTGTTGCCGATTTCACTTGGGACTGTTTTTGGTTTTTACATCTTAAATATGCTGGGATCAGTGATTGGCGAAAAGTCGATTCGTTATCTAACCCCATTTAAGTATTATGAAGCATCTTATATTATCAAACACTCAAGCTATGATGCTGCTTTTATCATCATTGAAATCGTCTTTATCCTAGCAGCGATTGCTGTTAGCTACGTGATTTATTCGAAAAAAGACATTCATGCGGTATAAGGGGGTGTGGTCATGAATTTATTTTTACGGGAAATGAAATCCAATCGGAAGTCATTGATTATTTGGTGTTTTGGAATCCTGTTTATGGTTGTAGCAGGAATGGGCAAATATGAGGGGTATTCTTCAGCATCAGGTCAGTCGATTAACGAACTGATGTCGAGCTTACCGAAATCCTTACAGGCAATGATGGGCGTAGGAGAGCTGGATTTTTCAACCCCAATCGGGTTTTACGGGATGCTATTTGCCTATTTACTTTTAATGGCTGCAATTCATGCGTTAATGATTGGGGCCAATATCATTGCAAAAGAAGAGCGGGATAAAACAACAGAATTTTTAATGGCTAAACCCATCTCACGCACCAGAATCGTAACCGCTAAACTGGCAGCGGCGCTTGTAAATGTGATCATCTTCAATCTTGTGACACTAGTTCTCTCTGTTGCGATGATCACAAAGTTTAATAAAGTCGGCGACCCAATCGATGTGATCTACACACTGATGGCAGGGATGTTTATTTTGCAATTGATTTTCCTTGTATTAGGATCGGCAATTGCTGCAACGATCAAGAAACCGAAACGAGCGGCATCCATCGGAACAGCGATTCTTTTAATCATGTATATTTTATCAATAGCGGCAGATTTAAATCATAAACTGGATGGGATAAAATATGTATCCCCTTTTAAATACTACGAAGCAAAAAGAGTTTTAACAGATGGCGCGCTTGATCCGTTATTTGCTAGTATATCTTTTGTGGCCATTGTTGGCTTGCTAACAGCTACCTATATTTTTTACGGAAAAAGAGATTTAAATGTATAAAAGACACAGGTGTTGCCGCTTTAATATTTGTTTTGATTCCATTGATATAGTCACGAACTTTTCTTATGATTTTAATAATGCTAAAATGGTGAAATAATCTATGTAAGGAGGAAATCATATGTCTGAAAATAATACTTTACCACCAAAGACCTGTACCATTGACCGTTTGGTAACGGTGCCGGAGGATGTTCAAAAAGTACTTTCTGGAGAAAAAACTGCAACGCGTCGTAATGGACGATATGCCGATCCAGGTGAAATCATGACACTTGAGGGCCGTCAATTTGTTGTCGAAAAGATTTACTCGCAATCTCTAGGTGAATTAACAGATGACGATGCACGCCGCGAGGGCTTCAATTCCCTTGAAGACTATAAGCAATCGATTCTTTCAATGCATCCGGGAATGCCTTGGCTGCCGCAAATGCGCGTCTGGGTTCATGAATTCCGCCCGGTTGAATAAGCACATAGTTCCGATGATGAAGCAACATTCCGTATTTAGCGGATTGTTGCTTTTTTAATGAAAAAACTAACCTGATTTTATGCTAATATTTGTTCAATCACCAGTCACCTCATTATAATAAATATATCTCCATTTGATACTTCCTCATTCCATTCCGCAATTAGAGGTGAATAATGTCGTGAAATTTTTACGTAAATATACAAGGAAGTATTGGAAACTCTTTTTTACTGCTGTATTATTTTTAACCTTTGAAGCCATATGTGATCTGCTCCAGCCGACCATCATGTCCAAAATCATTGACATCGGTGTTGCCAAACGAGATATCCATTACGTGTTAAAAATGGGCGGCATCATGCTCTTGGTTACGGCATTCGGCGCAGTATCTGCTTCAACAAGAAGCATTGTGGCCAGTACGGTTTCGCAAAATTTCGGGGCCGAACTCCGGTCAGATTTATTTAAGAAAATCCAATCACTATCTTTTAAAAATATAGACCGCTTTGACCGCGCCACGTTAATCACCAGGCTGACCAATGACGTGAACCAAGTCCAGATTTTTGTAAACGGGATGATGCGGATGTTTGTAAAAGCACCTCTTCTAGCAATTGGCGGATTGATTATGGCCTCACGGCTAAATCTTCGCCTTGCGGTGGTCCTCGCGGTCGTCGTACCGATTGTCGCATTGCTGATTATTTTAAATATGAGGCTGGGCTTTCCCCTTTTTACGAAGGTACAAAAAGCTTTAGACCGGGTGAATCTTGTAATCCGGGAATATTTGTCGGGCGTGCGGGTAGTCAAGGCGTTTAATCGGATGGATGTGGAAATTGCCAAATTCACGAAAGCGAATTGTCATTTTCAAGATCAATCGATTTCTGCAACCAGATTAATGTCAGTTTTCAGCCCTGCCATCATGATGACAGTGAATTTGGGAATTGTCGCTGTCCTTTGGCTTGGAGGCTTGGGAGTGGAATCAGGTCATATTCAAGTCGGTCATATTATTGCATTTACCAACTATATGACACAAATTTCATTTTCCCTCATGATGATTTCCATGGTATTTAATATGTTTGTTCGGGCCAGAGCTTCTGCAGGCAGGATTGGCGAGGTCTTTGAACAGGAGGACTTCCAGACATGGACTGACGAAATAAACGAAATTCCTTCAGAGAAAGGCAGAATTGATTTTGAACATGTTTCGTTTTCCTATGAGGGAACGAGTGGCGAACCGGTGTTAAAAGACATCAATCTCACGTTTAAGCCAGGTGAGACGGTTGGAATTATCGGCTCGACTGGCTCTGGGAAAAGCACGCTGGTAAGTCTCATCCCCCGCTTTTATGATGTCAGCGCCGGGATTATCAAGGTCGATGGTGAAGAGGTTAAAGATGTCCAGCCGCAAAGATTAAGAGAAAAAATCGCGATTGTGCCGCAGCAGACGATACTTTTTACAGGCAGTGTCGCTGAAAATATAAAATGGGGCAAAGAGGATGCCAGCACAGCGGAAATGGAAGCGGCAGCTTCGATTGCAGGGGCCCACGACTTTATCTCGGTTGCCCCTGAAGGCTATCAAACAAAAATTGGCCAAGGCGGTGTGAATTTTTCCGGAGGGCAAAAACAGCGGATTTCGATTGCCCGTGCCTTAATCAAGAAACCGGAAATCCTCATTTTGGATGACAGTACAAGCGCAGTGGACGTAGCGACAGAGGCGAAAATAAAAGAATCTCTCAAAAAATACGCAAAAGGACTTACTTGTATATTAATTGCCCAACGGATTACTTCGATCATTGATGCAGATAAAATCGTGGTCTTGGATCATGGAGAAGTAGTCGGAGTCGGAACCCATGAGGAATTGATTCACGAATGCAAGGTTTATCAGGAAATCTTCCAGTCCCAAATTGGCAAGGAGGTGCTTTAGATGGCGAGGGAAAAGGAACAAACACGTACAGCCCCGCCGCTTCCCGGTCCCGGCGGCAGACCTGGCGGCTTTGGAGGTGCCCGTCATGGCAGAGGGCCTGTCGAGAAGCCAAAGAATTTTAAGAGTACATTAAAACGGCTATGGCATTTTGTTGGCAAAGAAAGAAAAATGCTTTCCTTTATCTTTATCTTTATTTTAATGGATTCCGTGCTCACTTTGCTTGCCCCTTATCTGATCGGGAAAGCAGTCGATGCGATGAGCCTCCACGGCAAGGTGAATTTTGGATTATTAGAAATGATGATTCTTATTCTTGCCTCTGCCTATGCTGCTGATGCCCTCCTCACCTTTTTGCAGGGCTGGCTAATGGCGGGAGTATCACAGCGGATTGTAAGAAGTTTAAGGGATTCCCTTTTTAAAAAACTGCAAAAGCTGCCGATTGCATTTTTTGATACGAGGACGCATGGGGAGTTAATGAGCCGGTTATCGAATGATGTCGATAATATCAGTAACACGATTTCTCAGTCCACAACACAGCTGATGTCAGGTTTGATTGTGATTTGTGGATCACTCGTGATGATGCTGGTCCTAAGCCCAATTTTAACAGTGGTAAGTTTAATAACAGTGCCGCTTGTATTTTTTCTAACCAAAACGATTGCGAAAAAAACAAGTGTTTTATTTAAGGATCAACAGGTACAGCTTGGAAAATTAAACGGTCACATTGAGGAGACCATTACCGGTCTTCATGTCGTTAAAGCGTTCAATCATGAGGGAAAAGTGATGGAGGAATTCGATAGGGTCAACGAACAGCTGCGTGAGGTCGGCCTCAGGGCGCAAATTTGGTCCGGCTTCTTGATGCCGATTATGAACGTGATTGGTAACATCGGCTTTGCCCTAGTAGCGGTTTTCGGTGGAATCCTCGCGCTAAAGAGTATGATTACAATTGGGGCGATTGCCAGCTTTATCACGTATTCACGGCAATTTGTCCGGCCGCTTAATGACCTTGCCAATATTTTTAATATCCTGCAGTCCGGTGTCGCAGGTGCAGAACGGGTTTTTGAAGTTCTTGATGAAGGGGAAGAGCCGGAGGATTTGCCGGATGCAGTGGAATTAGTCCATCCGAAAGGTCATGTTGTTTTTGAAAATGTCAGTTTCGGTTACCGCACAGACGTACCTATTTTGAAAAATATTAGCTTTGAGTCGTCTAAGGGAAGCAGTACGGCGCTGGTCGGGCCGACGGGGGCCGGAAAAACGACAGTGGTGAACCTATTAACGCGGTTTTACGATGTAACGAGTGGCAGAATCTTATTGGACGGCCGCGATACCCGGGAGTACACAAGGGATAGCCTGCGGCGTTGCTTTGGTTTTGTGCTCCAGGATACGTATTTGTTTTCCGGGACGATTAAGGAAAATATTAAGTATGGAAAGCCGGATGCAACGGATGATGAGGTGGTGGCTGCAGCAATGATGGCGAATGCTGATGTTTTTATTAGACGGCTCCCGAATCAATATGATACAGAGCTTGCAGAGAATGGCGGCAACTTAAGCCAAGGTCAGCGTCAGCTGCTGGCGATTGCCAGGGTCATTTTAGCAAAACCGTCGATATTAATTTTGGATGAAGCTACTTCGAGTATTGACACCAGGACAGAGCTTCATATTCAGGAAGCGCTGCTCACGTTAATGGAAGACCGCACGAGCTTTATCATTGCCCACCGCTTGAATACGATTCGCGATGCCGACACCATCATGGTGATTGACCAAGGACAGATGATCGAAAAAGGCAGCCACGATGAATTAATAAAGCAAAACGGAAGATACCATCATATGTTTTTCAATCAATTTAAAAATATTGAAGGAGCACTGGACTGACAGTGCTCTTTTTTGTATGTATATTGATCAAAACTCTCGAGGTGGCTGGTGAATTTTGTTTTCATTCCGGGCATGAAAGCCAAAACTCATGAGAAGACAGGGAGATATGGTGTTCATCGAAGGCATGAAAGCCAGAACTCATGAGAAGGCAGGAAGATTTGGAGTTCACCTAAGGTATGAAGTTATATAAAATCTTAAAGGTATCAAAAAAGGATGCTTAATGATTCGTTTTCAGCAATAAGCAAGGCGTTTTCGTAAAAATGTAGTGACTGCTGTAATGACACCTGTTAGAATACAGGTGGACTTAGTAAAAGAGTTAAGGATTGGAAATAGTAAAATTAATGTTTCGAAAAAAGGAGGATCCAAATTGATTAACGAGCAGGAAGTCTTTAAGAAGGGAGCATCCATGAGGAACCGGGATGCTTCCAGCAGTAAATTACTGGGGATTGCCGGCACAGGCTGGTTGTTTGATGCAATGGACGTGGGGCTGCTTTCCTTCATCATCGCTGCCTTAAAAGTAGATTGGAACTTAAGTGCTCAGCAGATGGGCTGGATTGGCAGTATCAACTCCATTGGCATGGCAGTTGGGGCTTTGGTTTTTGGGTTAATGGCCGACCGGGTCGGACGAAAAAATGTCTTTATGATTACGCTTCTACTATTTTCACTTTGCAGCGGTGCCTCTGCCTTTACCACAACCATCACCATGTTTTTAGTTCTAAGATTTTTCATTGGCATGGGACTCGGAGGAGAACTTCCGGTCGCATCCACACTTGTATCCGAAAGTGTCCCTGTTGAAAAGCGCGGGAGAATCGTGGTTTTATTGGAAAGCTTTTGGGCGGTCGGCTGGCTTGTTTCTGCAGTCATTTCGTACTTTGTCATTCCGAGGTTTGGCTGGCAGGTAGCCTTGTTAATCAGCACCATTCCTGCCCTTTATGTCCTTTATCTTCGTATTGGGTTGCCGGATTCTCCGCAATACACAAAAATACAAGCAAAAGAGAAGATTTCAGTCTTTCAAAGTATGGCAAAATTATTTTCCAAGGAATATAGCCGCCAGACGACAATGCTGTGGATTGTTTGGTTCTGTGTCGTATTTTCCTATTATGGAATGTTTTTATGGCTTCCAAGTGTAATGGTGATGAAGGGTTTCAGTTTAATTAAAAGCTTTGAGTATGTGCTGATTATGACCATTGCCCAGCTGCCGGGATATTTTACTGCAGCATGGTTTATTGAAAAATTTGGACGGAAATTTGTTTTAGTCGTATATTTAGCGGGAACGGCCATTAGTGCTTATTTCTTTGGAACAGCTGATACGTCCGCGGCGCTCATGGTGTCTGGTATTCTGTTATCCTTCTTTAACCTTGGTGCATGGGGTGGTCTTTATGCATATTCGCCTGAACAGTATCCAACCGTAATCCGCGGCACCGGTACAGGGATGGCTGCCGCCTTTGGCCGGATTGGCGGAGTGCTTGGACCGTTAATGGTAGGATATTTGGTAGCAGGAAAGACGTCCGTTTCGATGATCTTTACGATCTTTTGTATTACCGTACTAGTAGGGGCAGCCGCGGTATTAATCCTTGGAAAAGAGACAAAAAGTAAAGTATTAGAATAACTTTTCACATGAAGAGAATTCCATTTCAGGAGTTCTCTTTTTTTTAATCACTCTTTTTTTGAAAAATATTTTTGAAATAACTTACTTTTGGAATGAGAGTGAAATTTAACGCTTTACAGCGCGAAAATCCATAAGAGAGAATGGGAGAGTAATATATTTATTATTTTAAAAATTATTTTGAAATAACGGACAATAGTACTAGACGAAAAGAAAATAATTTTGTACAATGTTTTCAGAATATTAATTGTTTTAGAAACAATAAGAAAACTATTGGAAAAAATATCTATTAGGGGGTATAACATGAGAAAAAGAAAAGTAGCAGGTGTAGTTGCATCATTTTTAGTGGCAGCAAGTGTCATGGCAGGCTGCAGCAGCAGTACGTCAACTGGCGGCAATGCTTCAAGCAGTGACAGCAAAACGATTAAAATCGGGGCAAACCTTGAATTGTCCGGCGGAGTTGCTTCCTACGGTCAGTCCATTAAAGAAGGGGTTGATCTCGCCATCAGCGAAATCAACAAAAAAGGGATTGACGGCAAGAAGCTTGAGTTAGTAAGTGTCGATAACAAATCCGATGCTGCTGAAGCAACAAACGGCGCCATCAAATTAATCACACAAGATAAAGTATCAGCTGTTATTGGTGCGGCAACAAGTACGGATACCCTTGCACAAGTACAAATCGCCAATGATAATAAAGTACCTATTTTGACTCCAACAGGAACAAACCCTACGGTTACCGTTAAAGATGGAAAATTAAATGATTATGTATTCCGTACATGTTTCATTGATCCATTCCAAGGTACAGTGGCGGCTAACTTTGCTTCTAATGAATTAAAAGTGAAGAAAGCAGCAGTCCTAATTGATAACTCAAGTGACTATGCAAAAGGTTTAGCAGCTTCTTTCAAAGACTTCTTTAAGAAAAATGGCGGATCTGTGGTATCTCAGGAAGCATATGTTGCAAAGGATACTGATTTCCATGCCACATTAACACGTATTAAAGCTGCAAATCCAGACTTTGTTTTCATCCCTGGATACTATGAAGAAGTAGGATTAATCGTGAAGCAGGCACGTGAAATTGGTCTTAATGTACCAATGATGGGTGCTGACGGTTGGGATTCTCCTAAACTAGTAGAAATTGCTGGTGCTAAGGCGTTAAATAACACTTACATCACTAACCACTATTCTTCTGGTGACAAAGATGCAAAAGTACAAGAATTCGTAAAAGCATTCAAAGCTAAGTACAATGACAAAACTCCAGATGCCTTCAACGCTTTAGGTTATGACTCAGCTTACTTGATCGCAGATGCGATTAAGCGTGCAGGTTCTGGTGACTCGCAAAAAATTCAAAAGGCTCTTGCCGAAACAACTGATTTATCACTTGTAACAGGATCAATGAAGCTTGACAAAAACCATGACCCAATCAAGTCTGCTGTTATTCTGGAGTACAAAGATGGTAAGCAAGTATTTAAAACAAAAGTAAATCCTCAATAAAAAACGGAAATGGAATGAATAGGGAGATTCATGTCTCCCTATTCCAATTTAAAGCTTTTGACTTTGAGAATTGTCCAGCTCCAGCGCCTAGCCCCTCGAGGTCATAAGCCAATCCGTCAAGAAGGTTAAAGAACAACCTTCTCGCCGGCTTGTCTTATGCTTGTCGGGGCTGATCAAGGCGCTTGCGCTTTTCTTATGAAAGTCCTTTTAAAAGGAGTGTAATACATGGAAATCATACAGCAGCTTGTAAACGGCATTTCCCTGGGAAGTATCTATGCCTTAATTGCCCTAGGGTATACAATGGTTTACGGTATTGTAAAATTAATTAACTTTGCCCATGGGGACGTCTTCATGGTGGGCGCATTTATCGGTTTTTATTCAATCACGTTTTTCCATTTGAATTTTTTCCTTGCTTTAATTATATCGATGATCGTTTGTGCTGTTTTTGGTGTTTTAATTGAAAGAATTGCTTATAAACCTTTAAGAAATGCAACCAGAATTGCCGCTCTCATTACGGCAATCGGGGTATCCTTATTTATTGAATACGGTATGATTTATATTCGCGGTGCACAGCCAGATGCGTATCCGGACAATCTTGTTCCATTTAATGAATTAAACTTATTTGGTGTAAAAATCAGTGGACAGTCCTTGCTGATTCTAGCGACTTCTATTATCTTAATGATCTTACTGCAATTTATCGTTCATAAAACTAAAATTGGGAAAGCAATGCGTGCTGTTTCTCATGATATGGATGCAGCACGGTTAATGGGTATAAATGTAAACAACACAATTTCAGCAACTTTCGCAATCGGCTCTGCCCTTGCAGGTGCTGCAGGCGTTATCTTTGGAATGTACTATACAAAAATTGAACCATTAATGGGAATTATCCCAGGACTAAAAGCCTTCGTTGCAGCCGTTCTAGGCGGTATCGGAAGCATTCCGGGAGCAATGACCGGCGGCCTTGTATTGGGTGTAATCGAATCCCTTGTCAGTGCGTTGGGATTCTCTTTATGGCGCGATGGCGTTGCCTTTATTGTTCTTATTTTAATTTTGATTTTCCGTCCGGCAGGCCTATTTGGTAAAAATGTCAGGGAAAAGGTATAGGGGGTGGCTAAGCGATGAATACAATTAAACATACAAAAGGCTTCTGGAGTTCAATCGTTTTAGCCGTTGTTTTTTCAGTAGTTGTTCAATTTTTAATTAATGGCGGAACACTAAATCAGTTTTATGTAAACACCATGTTTTTCATTGGAATTAATATTATTTTAGCAGCCAGCTTGCATTTGATTATCGGAGTTACCGGTCAGTTTTCGATTGGACATGCCGGCTTCCTCGCAGTCGGAGCTTATGCATCGGCAATCATTACAATGAAATTAGGACTTCCTTTCCCTGTAGCTATTTTAGTCGGGGGGATTGCGGCTGCAATTACCGGTCTCATCATTGGTATTCCAACCCTAAGGCTAAAGGGTGACTATTTAGCGATTGCGACACTGGGTTTTGGAGAAATTGTCCGGATTGTCCTGTTAAATATTGACTATGTAGGCGGTGCAAGCGGGATGACTGTATCCCATTTCACTACTTGGCCATGGTTGATTGGATGTGTGCTTGTAACGATTGTAGTCATTGTAAATTTTACGAATTCAACACATGGTCGTGCTTGTATTTCAATTCGCGAAAATGAAATTGCCGCTGATGCGATGGGAATCAATACAACCTATTATAAAGTAGCTGCTTTTGCGATTGGTGCCTTTTTTGCAGGAGTTGCCGGTGCATTATATGCGCATAACTTCTACATTATCCAACCGACGAACTTTGGTTTCTTGAAATCATTTGATATCTTGATTTTTGTCGTACTTGGCGGATTGGGAAGTATGTCTGGGGCAGTCATTGCCGCAATCTTGCTTACGATTATTTCAACATTCTTACAAGGCTTCCCTGAAGTTCGAATGATTGTTTATAGCTTAGTGCTTGTGGTCATGATGCTTTATCGTCCACAAGGATTGTTAGGAACGAAAGAAATTACCTCATTCTTTAAAGGTAGTAAATCCGTTAAAGGAGGAGTAAAATAATGGCAAACACACCGTTGCTAAAAGTAGACAATGCCGGAATCCGCTTTGGCGGTTTAAGGGCCGTTTCCGATGTGAACCTTGAATTAAAGCAAGGCGAGCTTGTTGGTTTAATTGGACCAAACGGCGCCGGTAAAACGACCTTCTTTAACCTTTTGACAGGCGTTTATGTACCGACAGAAGGAAGTATTTCATTAGACGGGGAAAAATTAAATGGTATGGCTCCATATAAAATCACAAAAAAAGGGATTAGCCGTACCTTCCAAAATATTCGTTTATTTAGTGAATTATCGGTGCTTGATAATGTAAAAGTAGCTTATCACTCTCTGGCCAAGCATTCGATGTTAAGCACAATCTTCCGCCTTCCTTCCCATTTTTCTGGGGAGAAGGAAATGGAGGAAAAAGCGATTGAATTCTTAAAGATTTTCAGCCTGGAAGGATTTATGTATGAAAAGGCGAAAAATCTTCCATATGGCCAGCAGCGCCGCCTTGAGATTGCCCGTGCCCTTGCTGCGAACCCAAAACTATTGCTTTTGGATGAACCGGCAGCAGGGATGAACCCGCAGGAAACGGAAGAATTAATGAAACTGATTGCGCTAATCCGCGAGCGTTTCTCGTTAACGATTTTACTGATCGAACACGATATGGGGCTTGTAATGGGCGTATGTGAACGAATCTATGTACTGGATTCAGGCCAGCTTATTGCTGAAGGAACTCCTGAGGAAATCAGAAATAATCCAAAAGTCATCAAAGCATACCTCGGTGAGGAGGTCATTTCGTAATGTTAAAAATTAACGATATTAATGTATACTATGGTAACATCCATGCCTTAAAGGGCGTTTCACTTGAAATCAATCAGGGTGAAATTGTTACGTTGATCGGGGCGAACGGTGCCGGGAAAAGTACACTGTTAAAAACCATTTCGGGATTATTGAAGCCAAAAAACGGTGAAATTCTTTTTGAAGGAAAACCGATTGGCGGCAAAGTCGCCCAGTCGATTGTTAAAATGGGATTATCGCATGTTCCTGAAGGCCGCCGCGTTTTTGCCAATATGTCAGTCGAGGAAAATCTTGAATTAGGCGCTTATTTGCGCAATGACAAGCAAGGAATTCGCGAGGATTTCGATAAGGTGTATCAGCTATTCCCTCGCCTTCATGAACGCCGTAAGCAATTATCTGGAACATTATCCGGCGGTGAGCAGCAAATGCTGGCGATGGGGCGTGCATTAATGGCTCGTCCAAAGCTACTGCTATTAGATGAACCATCAATGGGACTTGCACCTCTTTTAGTCAAAACGATTTTTAATATTATCGAGGAAATAAAAAAAACCGGGACAACAATTCTTCTCATCGAACAAAATGCCAATATGGCGTTATCGATTGCTGATCGTGCTTATGTCATTGAAACAGGGAAAATTGTTGCATCAGGTTCTGCAGAAGAGCTCACGGCAAGTGATCAAATTAAATCAGCCTACCTTGGGGGGCATTAATAAGCAGAGGGTATTCCTTACTAGGGACACCCTCTGTTTTTATATTTAGAAATAAGAAAGCATAAAATTCGGCTTCGAGAATTGTCCAGCGCAAGCGTCCTAGGGGCTCGAGGTCACAAGCTAATCCGTCAAGAAGGTTGAAGAGCAACCAACAGCCGTCTCGTTCATGTGCTTGGCTACAGAAAGCTAGCGCTTTCTGTACGCATTAAGGACTACTAAGTCTCTGTCTTCGCTACTCTCGCCAATCGACTTGTATTCTTATATCGCCCCTGACCAAGGGGCTTGCGCTTTTCTTTGCTATAATAGAATAATCATGTCGATAAGGATGATGGAAAATGGCACAGGTTAAAACCAACGCAATGCGGATTCTTGATGCAAAGAAGGTTCCATATGAAATACATACATACGATAACAAGGATGGAAAAATTGACGGGGTTTCGGTTGCCCATAAAATCGGCAGGGACCCTAAGGAAGTATACAAAACGCTTGTAGCCCAAGGGGGATCAAAAAATATTTTTGTTTTTGTCATTCCCGTTGAGGGAGAATTGGATTTAAAAAAGGCGGCAAAGGTTTCTGGTGAGAAGAAGGTTGAAATGATTCCCGTTAAGGACATCCAAAAATGGACAGGGTACATCCGCGGCGGCTGTTCCCCAATTGGAATGAAAAAGGACTATAAAACCTTCATTGCCGAGGCCTTACTGCAACTTGATGTGATCGTCGTCAGCGCCGGGAAAATTGGTGTACAGATCGTTTTGAAGCCTGAACATTTAAAAGAAGTTACCAATGCTGAATTTGCTGACCTTACAAAATAACCACTCTAGGCATTCACCTATAAAAGCCAAACGCATATGATATGGTGAAATGTCACGATAAAGGGAGTGTCGTTAAGTGGTAGGAAAGGTTAAAAACTATTTCGCCGGTGGCAATACAGCCAGAGGATTTCACAGTCTCTATGATTCCAATCTCCAAGGGCTTGACCGCCTATTTATTTTAAAAGGAGGGCCAGGAACAGGAAAATCCTCCTTAATGAAAAAAATCGGCAATGAATGGCTGGAAAAAGGCTGCAATGTCGAATTCCTCCATTGTTCATCAGATAATAACTCGATTGACGGCGTCATTATTCCAGCATTAAAGGTAGGAATAGTCGATGGAACGGCTCCTCATGTCATCGAACCTCAGGCACCTGGAGCAGTTGAGGAATATATTAACCTCGGAGAAGCATGGAATTCTCAGAAACTTCGCTTTCATAAAAATAAAATTCAAAGACTGACCAAACAAATCAGTGAATCTTTCCAGACAGCGTATGCGACATTTAAGCAGGCATTGGAAATTCACGATGAGTGGGAGAAAATTTACATTGGCAGCATGGATTTTAAAAAGGCAGATCAATTAACGAATAAACTGATTGAAAATTTCTTTGGAAAAATGAAATTGAATAAAAAAGCCGATATTCGTCACCGCTTTTTAGGGGCGGCTACCCCAATGGGGGCTGTTGATTTTGTACCGAATTTAACAGAAGAAATTACGAAGCGTTATTTTATTAAAGGCCGCCCTGGCTCCGGGAAATCAACAATGCTGAAGAAGCTTGCGGCAGCAGCAGAAGAACGAGGTATCGATGCCGAAGTTTATCACTGTGGTTTTGATCCAAACAGCCTTGATATGGTGATTCTTCGTGAACTCGGAATTGCCATCTTTGACAGCACCGCGCCCCATGAATATTTCCCAAACCGCGATGGCGATGAAATTATTGATATGTACGAACTTTTGATTGAACCTGGAACCGATGAAATTTACGCCGATTTTATAAGTGATATCTCAGGGAAATATAAAGCAAAAATGACTGAGGCTACCTCTTATCTTGCTAAAGCAAAGGACTTACATGATGAGCTTGAGGAAATCTATGTTTCTGCCATGGATTTTTCCGTAGTGGAAAAAATTCAAAGCCAAATTCGTGAGAAAATCAATGAGTTGGGGGATTTGGCCGAGGTGAATGCCTAAGAAACTGAATGTGACTTGTAAATCAGAAAAATCCTAAGTATAAATCTCCAAATAAGAAAAACGCGAGCGCCTTGTTCAGCCTCAGGCTTATGACCTAGAGGGGCCGGACGCTTGCGTTTGGACAATTCTCAAAGCCGAAAATTTTATACCTTCTTTACTTTCAAGTAAGCCTGGCAAACGCCTGGCTTTTATTGCTTTGGATTTGGGCTTTGCTGGGCTTTTACATTATTTTTGTTGCCTTTGCTGTTGTCGCCGCTGACAAATTCACTGGCAAATTCAGATTGCGTCTGCCCTGTCCGTGGAGAATTTTGATTTCCGCTGCCTCTGTTATATTTCTTTGTCATAGTCAAGCTCCTTTCCTGTTAACTAACCTATAGTTTGGCATTGCTTCCATTGTTTATACACATGATTGTTTCTTCCTAATAGTGGCAATAACTAGACTATCTATTTTAGAATAAAAGAAATAGGGATGCCGGGGGATGAGAATTTGAAGGATGCAGTCGGGTTGTTAACAACCCTTTTTGAAAACAATCGCAATTTAACAAATGCGGGACCAATGGCAAAATACATGAAAAGTCATTTTCCCTTTCTTGGAATCAAAACACCGTTAAGAAGACAGCTTGAAAAGCAATTGTTTAATGAGACGGGAATTTTAAAAGAACCTTTTCATCCTGAATTTGTTCAAGAGCTTTGGGAGAAGGCGGAAAGAGAATATCAATATGCCGCATTAGGGTATATGGAAAAATCGCTTAAGAAGCTGGATAAATCGGATTTACCATTTATGGAAAGACTGATTATCACCAAATCATGGTGGGATTCGGTTGATGTGCTGGCACCGAAGCCGGTTGGTACGATTGCGCAAATGTTTCCGGAGGTAATGGGGGAAACAATTGATTACTGGGCTGTGCATGAAAATATGTGGCTTCGGCGGGCCTCGATTCTTTTTCAATTGAAATACAAACAAGACACCAAGGAAGAGATTCTTTACCAATACATATTGAAAAATGCCGACAGCAAGGAGTTTTTTATCCAAAAAGCGATTGGCTGGGCGTTACGTGAATATTCCAAAACCAATCCGGAATCGGTAAGAGGGTTTATTGATAGCCACAAACTGGAACCTTTAAGTGTGCGGGAAGGGAGTAGGTATATTTAAAGGGAAGGAAGTGAAACCATGTACAAACTATTTAATTATTTCTTTGTGATGCTGCTATTATCGGGCTGCACCTCTTTTAACGAGAAAACTCCCAAAAGAAATGACACTCAGGCAGATGAAGTTACAGTGATACAGCCTGAAGTGGAGGTGGTGGCTAAGAAGTTATCGATCCCATGGTCGATAGCGAAGGCTGGTCAAACTTTTTACATCAGCGAACGAACAGGAAGCATTGTAAAAATTGAAAACGGTCAAGTGGAGCGGCAGCGGGTGCGGTTAAAGAAACCACTTGCCCGCGCAGCAGAAGCCGGGTTGCTGGGATTAGTGTTAGATCCGCAGTTTTCAGAAAATCATAAGGCATATGCCTATTATACGGATGAGGATCATGGCCAGTACAACCGGGTTATCGTGTTAATCCAGAATGGAAACCAGTGGACGGAAGAGCGAATCCTCCTCGATAAAATTCCGAGCGCTGCCTATCATCATGGCGGCCGGTTAAAAATTGGACCTGACGGCAAGCTTTACATTACAACCGGTGATGCGTCCGTTCCGGAAACGGCTCAAAATTTACAAACGCTAAACGGGAAAATTTTAAGAATGAATTTGGACGGAACGATTCCGAACGATAATCCTTTTCCAGGATCCTACGTATATAGCTTCGGACACAGGAATCCACAAGGGCTTGTTTGGGTTCAGGGCCAATTATATGAATCAGAGCATGGTTCAACCGCCCATGATGAAATTAACCTCATACAGCGGGGGGCCAATTACGGCTGGCCGCTTACTTTTGGATGGAAAAAAAGAGCAGGAATGAGAACCCCCATCTTTCAATCAGGTGACGAAACATGGGCGCCATCCGGAATGGATGCAGCCGGCGGCAAGCTTTATGTAGCGGCATTAAGAGGGAATGCAGTCCGTGAATATGATTTACAGAGAAACACAACTAAGCCGGTCATTACCGGTTTAGGGAGAATTCGCGACATCTTTATCGACGGCGAATACTTGTATTTTGTCAGCAATAATACTGACGGCAGAGGGAACCCAGTACAAAACGACGATCAATTCTGTCGCGTATGGATTGGCAATTTAAAATAATCAAATAGAAAGAGTTAACAAGTTGGCGAGTTTGTTATATAATTTTAGCAAAAAGTGAGGGTAATGATGAGCACAAAAAGCAACAAGCTATTACATGGCTGGACGATCATTTCGCATCCATCGTATCAAATTTTTTCGAACAAGAATGCTTACGTTATCATCGATGAAGACCATGATGTGGTTCTCCGCTTCTCGCTACAAGAAAGTGAGATTGAAATTCATGGCAGCAGCTGGAATTTAAATTATAAAATCAATCTCGGTTTTAAAACCATTAAAATCTTGAATACTCCTGAAGAATAAAAAGGAAAGCACGCTAAAGTTCACTCAGCGTGCTTTTGTTGTTCCTAGTCCGTGCATGATAAATTGGATAATCCGTTCCGTCTCGGCTTCATCATCCCACTCTGCATTTGGAAACAGTAAATATTGAGCAATTAAAGAACCAAAAATGGAGGTAATCGCCAGTCTGGCAGCACTGGCCGGCGGAATTTCGATAATCTGCCCCTTTCCTTGATAGTGCTTAACAACATTGACGAAACGTTCAAAGGTTTTTTTCGCCACATGCTCGAAAAACTGTTCCCTTAATTCGGGCTGAAAAGGGATTTCTTGGAGCATAATTTTTAAAATGGAGAGATGCCTTTTTAAAAACGCGCGTCGGTTTTCAATCATCGCTTTAATAAAATCTTCCACCTGATCAAATTCACGGTCTAAAACTTTATTTAAATCATTGATGATGAACGAGGCGATCAACTTTGCCATCATCGGAGCCACAATGGACATAAGCAAATCTTTTTTTGTTTTATAGTGGCGGAATATCGTGCCCTCGGCTACTCCGGCTTTTTTAGCAATTTCATTTGTCGAAGTACCGGCATAGCCTTTTTCCGAAAAAGATTCAATTGCTGCAATGAGAATCTTTTTTTGTTTATCGGTTAGGTCATCTTCTTCAGCAAACAGCTGCTCGATTAACTCTTCTTCCTCTGACATGGGTGACTCCTTTCGATTATCCCGCATTAACGGGCAGTAAGTCCCCCACTTCTAGGCTTAAAGGGAAAAAATAAGTATAAATGGGGGAACAACTGCCCGTAAAAGCCCGATTTGTTCAACTAACAATCAGTGGGGATGGAAAAAACCCCCACTGATTGAAGTTTCACTTTATATCTTGCGGTATTTTTTCAAGGCAAATACATTCAGGACGATAAAAACGAGGGCGAATCCGAGTAAGACAAAGAGATCGCTGCTTATGCCGCTTATTCCTTCCCCTCTATACATCACGCCTTGCAGGGCATCGCCGCCGTAGTACATTGGCATACATTTTGCGATCACCTGGAGCCATTCGGCCATTCCCTTAACCGGAAATATGCCGGCAAAAAAGATTTGCGGAACAATCACGATCGGGATAAATTGCATCATCTGGAATTCGGAATTGGCAAAGGCGGATAGCAAAATACCGAGCGACAAGGCTACGAGCGCCAACGTTAAATTGATTAAAATCACATTCCATAGCGAACCCACCAGCATGATATTTAAAACCTTAACGGCAAAAAAGACAACGATTACCGTTTGAATAATGGCAAAGATGCCGTATCCAAGTAGGTAGCCAAAAACAATATCCCTTCTTTGAATCGGAGTGGCCATTAGCCGGTCCAATGTACCGGTTGTTCGTTCTTTTAACAGGGCGATTCCGGAAATCAGGAATACGAAGAAGAAGACAAAGAAACCAACAAAGATGGCACCAAGTTTATCAAAAAAGGTGGCATCCTTACTGCCATATACATAATCGGTATGGATGCTTGGAGCCTTCGCCGGATCTAGTTTAATGGGTACACTAGGCAGCTTACTTTGCATGGTTTGGATAAACGTTTTTAATTTTTTAGACTGTGTTTTTGCATTTTCAGCTGCGATTGATTGCTGAATTTTTATTTGCAGTGGTTTTGCTGTTGAAGGATCATCATTTTTCAGCGTAAGATTTATTTTTTCATCATTGAGTTGAAGGAATGCATCTAAATCCTCATCAATAATCGTATCTTTGGGATTTTTCACCTGATCATATTGTTTAACGATCAGGTCCTTACTTTTCAATTGCTTTACTAAAGAAGCATCTGCACCAGAAACACCAACCATGGGGTTTACCGTGTTACCGTTAAATAAATAATGGAGGAGGGTCATGATCAATAAAGGAGCCACCATCATTAATGCCAGGGCCCGTTTATCACGAAGCATCTGCCGAAAAATTCTTTTTACCAGGGCTGCTACACTCATGTCATTTTCCCTCCCGCCTTTAAAAATACTTCTTCTAAACTTGTAATTCCGTATTGTTGCTTTAATTCCTGAGGGGACCCGCTGGTAAGGATTTTGCCGTCCCTGACCATGGCCAGCCGGTCGCATTTTTCCGCTTCATCCATGACATGGGTCGTGACCAAAATCGTTTTGCCGGCATCCTTTAAGCGGTAAAGCTCAGACCAAATTGACAAGCGCAATTCAGGGTCAATGCCGACGGTCGGCTCATCGAGAATGAGGATGTCTGGGTCTTGGATCAAGGCAACTGCGAGCGACAGGCGGCGCTTCATTCCGCCTGAATAGGCATGGACTTTCTTTTTTAAATCTACCGTAAGATTGACTAAATCGGCAGCATAAGCAATCCGTTTCTTTTGCTCCTGTTTTTTTACTTTAAAAAGCGAGGCAAAAAAGGCAAGGTTTTCTTCACCAGTTAAATCCGTGTATAAGGCATCTGCCTGTGCCATATAACCAATTTTTTGCAGGAGTTTTAAGTTTGGAACAGGGATACCCAAAACACGGACATTTCCTTTGGTCGGGCGGTCCATGCCAACGATGATTTTTACTAAGGTGGTTTTTCCTGATCCCGAAGGGCCGATTAAGCCGTAAATCTGACCAGGTTCAATTACTAAACTTACATGATTTAAAACTTGCTTTTTTCCAAAGCTTTTGCTGATTTCGTTTACGATGATTGAGGCTGTCATTTTGTACTCCTCCTTTTAGAAGTGAGTAATCACTCATTAATAATATATGTACTTTCTGAGGGAATGTAAAGTGAGTAATCACTTACAAATTTGGAGAAAATCCGACAAAAATATAAGTTTAGCATTTTGGAAAAAAACAAATCTTTATTGCAAAAGCTAGTGCCGGAGGATGTTAACAACTAGAATTAATCCATCTGTAATTTACTAGGAATTGGGCGGGTGTAGGATGTAAGCTTGGCTGTTTGTGCCTACATGGCATTACGGGGGACCCCTATGATATGTTACCGCTTATTACCTACTTACGTAATCGAACCAATTGGAAATTCCGGGTCCCACAACTTCCTGAGCATGTAGAAAATGGCCTTTATACTTCATGAAAGGGTACTACCAACAAAACAAAGTAATATCTCATTGGGATGGATATTTTTGATGAATGGCTTCACCCAAATTCCATGATGTTATCAGGTTTTTGCATATTTTCTCCGAATCCAGCCAACTACCAACAATAGCAAGGGAATCCCAATCATGTTGACGGGAAATACAAATGGAAGCAAGTAAAACTTATCAAAATACTGAGCAAATATGGAGATATTCTTAATCGACACAGCCAAAATAAACCAAATGGGGGCAAGAAACCATACAACCTTTCGCCAATCCTTCAAGTGGAACCATTGCGCTGTTCCATAACAAGCAAGAAACGTATATAACGCCAGCTTAATAAAGATACTAAAAAACCAAATGATCACAATTAGAATATCCACATTTTGAATGAATTCCATTACCGATATGAACCGGCTCATATCGTAAAATGGATACAAAAGCCTTGAAGGCAAAACCGGGCCGAATGTGAAAATCACTGCCAATGTTCCGATCGTTACCATTGAAACGGCCAGTCCTATTCCCAACATCGCTCGTGATGGCGCTTGGTCGGGTTTGTCCATAAAAAAGACGAACATAGTCATCATAACAGACTCACCAAAAAAAGAGGCCATAGGAGTATAGGATGCTTTAAAAATAGCAGGCAAGCCGGAATCTTGATAAATGGGAAGCATATGATGCCAATCCATATCTTTCACATCTAAAAATAGAATGACTAAAATCATCAAAAGAACCATCGGACCTACGATTTCGCTTAAGCGACCAATCCCTTCGACCCCGCCTTGGTACATGAGAAAAATCAGCAGTAATATGGTGGTAAAGACAATGACCCACATAGGTGTCTTATGAAACAAAGCGGTACTAATAAATTCACCAAATTCACGGATGATGATCCCAGACGCTGAGTACCATAGAAGTAAATAGGAAATCATCAGCAGCTTTCCAAACCATTTACCGAGAATGGTTTGACTAAATTCAATTATGGTTTGGTTCGGATACTGCGAACCGAGTGTGGCTGCGAAAAAAGTGATAGCAACGCCGACAAGCCCTGCAATCACCATCGACATCCATGCATCATGTTTTGCCTCACGGATTGTAGCTGATATGGTCAGAAGAAGAGAATTTCCTACTTCAAATGTGAACATCATCCAAAAGATTTGCGTGCCAGAGATTTTCATTGAATTTCTCACAATCCTAATCTCCTTATTTTTTGATTTTATCTTGCTTTAACTGTAACGACGGTCCGGTTAGACCCACACGTCGAATCGTCAGGTTGGCATGGACAGAGACTTGTACCCTTCGAAATTGGCTGCCCCAATTTTCCTTTAATCCTTTCCATTTAGATGGATATTTTTGATGAATGGCTTCTCCCAATCCAAAAATATCGGTTCCATATTGTTTTTGAACCTTTTGGATGGTTTGGAGAGCTTGTTTTTCGGCCTTTTTTTCCAATACATATTCTAAAAGAGTAAGATTTTTCGGCTGCGTAAGATCTAAATTCGTATTGTTCTCCCGAATGATTCCTTCACCAGAAAGAACAATGTCAAACTTAATGGTGCGACCTTGAATAGAGGGAATGATCTTACTGCCCATTTTTGTAAAAAATAAACTGGCATTTCCATCTCCTTGCGGCACATTGGCAGTAAGTGTCTGTTTGGTTAAACGATTGATGATCCAAAGACCCATTTTATCCTCCTGCATATTTAAGAACCCAATCAATTTAAGTTCTTGGTTAAAAATCCCCAACCCTACCATTTGGAAACCTCTGGCATTCGTTTGATCTTGTTCTTTAGAATTACGGGTAATTGCAATAACAGGCAAAACCGGGGTATTTCCATCACTTGTTGCAGCCATAAGAAAATGTAATAATGACTTATCTCCCAATCCGCCTATTTCATTATGTTCTTTCAGTGCCCCGCGTACTGGGATATCTTCTAAAGGGTAGGGTGCTTCCAGAAACTCCTTCGCCGTACCCCCTTTCACAATGAGTGCATCTGCTCGTAAGCGAATTTCAGGATCGCGGCTGTATGTATCTAATACTGAAGCGAGACCGCGTCTTGCCAATGGTTCTCCTATCACAATGACCCGACGGTGTCCCCGAAAGATCTCTCTTGATAATTTCGTCTGCATATTTTGTACAGCTTCAAGTGTGTCCTTTCCAGTTCCCGATTCAACAAAAACAGCCTTTCCACCTTCACTTCTTCCACTCTGTCCCATTCCCATTTTTGAAGGGATGATAAATTGAGCGCTGATTTCAATCCCATTATTTTTTGCTTTATCAAGTCCCCAACCCAATTCTATTCCCAGATCGTTTAACTCCGTACGATCCCAGCAGCCCGTCAAGAAAAATAAAGAAACAACCAGAATCATACAAAGTGCCCTGTACCGGCTCATTCTGTCTGGCCCCCTTGTTTCGGCCCAGGTTGTTGGCCTTCTGGAATGCGCATTTTCTCCTCTCCAGATATCAACATGGGGCGGTGTGTCATGCTCCACCTTGGTGTTCGGAGCAATACGTCCTTCAAACCACGAGGAATCTGAGGGGCCACTGGGCTTAGATAAGGAATACCAAAAGAGCGAAGGTTAGTTAGATGGATCATAATCGCAAGGGCTCCAAAAGCAACCCCATACAGCCCCAACACCCCCGCCAATAGCAGCATCGGGAAGCGCAGCATCCGATAGGCTGTTCCCAAGTTGTAGCGTGGAAAAGCAAACGACGCAATACCGGTGGTAGCCACGACAATGACTATGGGTGCTGAGATAATGCCTGCTTGTACAGCGGATTGTCCGATGACAAGCGCTCCCACGATACTAACGGCGGATCCAACGGGTTTTGGCAGCCGAACCCCCGCTTCCCGCAAACCTTCAAACAAAAATTCCATCATCATCGCTTCTACGACAGCCGGGAAGGGAATACCTTCCCGTGCCGCTGCAATACTGATAAGTAAGTTTGTCGGAATCAATTGCGGATGATAGGTTGTAACGGCAACATAGAGTGAAGGGAGAAATAATGAAATATTGATTAATACAAAACGTATCCATCGAATAAAGGTTGTATAGAGAGAGCGTTCATAATAATCCTCCGCTGCTTGTACACCTGTCCAAAATGTCATGGGAACAATCAGAACAAAAGGTGTGTTATCCACGAAGATGGCGACTTTCCCTTCTAATAGGCTTGCACACACCACATCCGGCCGTTCGGTATTCTGAATTTGAGGAAAGGGAGAAAAAGGAAGATCCTCGATAAACTCTTCAATGAAAGCTGACTCCAACACCCCATCAATTTGAATTCGCTGAACCCTTTGTCGAACCTCCTCCAAAACCGTATTTGGAGCAATCCCCTCAATGTAGGCAATCACCACATCTGTCTGTGATAAATCCCCAATTGAATAGGGTTCCATTTTTAGCCTCGGGCTCCGAATTCTTCGACGAACAAGGCTCGTATTGACCCTAAGTGTTTCAGTAAACCCGTCCCGAGGGCCACGAACAGAAATTTCAGCAGCAGGCTCTTCAATACTACGTTTGTCAAACCCTTTTAAATCAGCAACTAGCGCTTGATTCTCCCCATCTGTCAGAACGGCGATATTGGCTTTCAATACTCCTTCTATAACCTCACGAACTTTAGAAACCGTCTTTACTTGGGAAAAAGCGATAAGCTGATTTTGGATGATTTCCCCTATTGAGCCCATATTCTCTAATCCATTAGGCATACCTTCGAACATCATTGGTTTCAAAACAACCTGTTCCACTATTTTTGTATCCACTAATCCATCTATATAAATCAGAAGCATTTTGGTTTGCCTATTTACGAGAATGGGACGAAAGACAATATCGGAACAATTGTCAAAAACTTTTTTCAAAACCTCTTCATTCACGGATATGTTCTGTCCAAGTTCCCCGTCTTGAACATTTGGGGGCAGTACGCTGGTACTCTCTAGTTCCAGAATAGCTTTTTTTAAAGGCTTTATCTTACGAAGTTTTTTCATCATACTATCCCCCTCACAAAATAATTTTTTATAAATTTATTTGGTTAAAGTATCTTACTTTTATTTGAAAATTATTCAATCGTTACCTAAAATTGGTTGCATTTCAAGTAACAAGTAAAAAATAATTTCTAACCACCCTACAATAAGGAATATCAAATTAATGTCAAATGTTTATCGCTACTTTTGTAAGTAGTCTTTTTCATAGAATCGGTGTAACAAAAACGAACGTTTTTGTTGCACTGTTTAGTGATAAGCTTTAACCTAGTAAACTTGCATAATATCTGTAACAAAAATATGTAACAAAAAATTTTGTAAAAATATTTGGTAGAGGAGAGGATTAATTTGAAGTTTGGCTATATGCGTGTTTCTACATTTGACCAAAATTTGGATCGCCAAAAGAAACAACCTGAAGAATTTTGATGTGATCGTATTTTCTTTGAAAAAATAACTGGAACAAAACGGAACCGACCGGAGTTGGACCATATGTTAGAGTTTCTTCGTCCGGAAGATACGGTAGTTGTAACAGATCTAACTCGATTATCACGTTATACAAAAGACCTAATTGAGATCACGGAACTAATTTTTCAAAAAGGAGCACACTTGAAAAGTCTAAAGGAACATGGCTGGATACAACCACAGCACATGGAAAAATGTTATTTACTATTTTCGCTGGAATTGCTCAATTTGAAAGAGATTTAACTTCTGAACGGACAAAGGAAGGGATTCAGGCTGCTAGGAAACGAGGAAAACATCCTGGAAGACCGAAAACCGATGAAGAAAAGGTTAATTTTGCATTGTTTCTTCTGGAACAAGGGATGAATCGTACAGATGTTGCAGAGAAAGCCGGTATCTCTAGAATGACTCTTATCGTAAGATATAAAAAAGAGAATAACTAATAACCAATGGGGCAAGAGGTGCTTAAGGTATGTCTACTTTGCCCCTGGTTACAGCAACGCTGGACTGGGCTATTTTAGAAAAGTGCCAGGCACTGTGTGAAATAGGTAAAAAAGTGAAAAGCATCACGCAAAATTTGACATGATGCATTTTAAATTTTATAGAATCACAATTTTAAGTGAGTTAACCTGCGACACAAGGAGATCTTCATATTTTTGCTGGGCATCATAGTAGATTTCCTGTTCGCCGGCTTTTGGATTGTCTTTTTTCGCCGCGGCCAACAAATCCTTCTGTACTTGCTGGATGAGGACAATGGATTGATATTGCTCCCGTTCTTTAGCCCAAAATTGATCTTCGCCATATTGCTTGATTAATTTTTTTACAGATGCATATTGATCATACTGCTTTCGAACCTTTTGGATTTCCTGCTCGACAACCGTAGGGTTGGCCTTATGGCCTTTTTCTTCAGCCAGCATTGCCATCGAGCGAAGGCGGATGACTTGCGTTAACCGTTGGTTTTTATCATCGAGCATTTTTTCCTGGGATTTAATGTAGGTGAGCTCTTCTTTTAATTGCTCGCCCTTATAGTGCTTTTTCGCTGATTCAAGGTTGATTTCAAGCTGAAGTTTATTAATTAATTTATAAAATGCTAAATCCTCATTTGTAATCCATTTTCCATTGATGGAGGCGACACCCTGCGGCTTCTTCACTTCAAGGTCCATTATCTTTTTCGTTTTCTTACCGCCTTTTTCTAACGTGAATTCAGCCTCATATTTCCCGGGCATTTCAAGCTGAATATTGTCTGCATAAGTGCCATCCATACCTTCCGTCAACTTTGCTTTATAAGTGCCATGGTCCATATTGGTCATCGATAATTCAACTGCTACCTTCAGCCCTTTAACCGCCTTTTTGCTTTCCGTTACTTTAATTTCAAGTGGCATTGCTTTATCCTTTTGGATATAAAGCGGTTTTGTCAGGTCAATTTTATAATCAGGACCTGAGCTGCAGCCCGCAAGCATCGCTATCAATAGAACAGTAGCGAGCATCATCCGCTTAATCATGACTTAATCCCTCCTAAATTTTGTGTTTGTAAAAACTCTCTAACGCTATATTTTTCAATTTTTCCATTGTTTAAATAAGCGACATGGGTACAAATCTGTTTGATTTCGTCCAGGTGATGCGATGAAAGAAGGATGGTTTTATCATGAAGTGACTTCAGTACCTCTAAAATTTCCATTCTTCCCATTGGGTCAATTCCGCTCGTTGGTTCATCCAGGATCAGCAGGCTGGAATCTTGATAAAGTGTGACCGCCAGCCCCAAACGCTGCAGCATTCCCTTCGAATATTGCTTGACCTGGACAGCGCGGTCCTCCCATAGGCTGACAGACCGCAGCACTTCCTCGATTCGCTTTAGATCGGCTGTTCCGGAAACGGCTTCGGCAAAAAACCTTATGTTTTCAAGTCCGGTCAGCATCGGATAGAGCATGAATTTTTCCGGCAGGTAAGCGATCGCTTTTTTCCATTCGTCCTTTTTCTTGGAAACTTCAATTCCATTAATTTTAATCGAGCCTTGTTTAATCGGAAGCAGGCCAAGCAAACTATTGATGAACGTTGATTTCCCGGCACCGTTCCGGCCGACAAGAGCGCAGACTTCCCGTTCCTGAATTTCTAAAGTAACGGAATCCAGGACGGTATTTTTCCCGAAGGCTTGTTTTAAATTGGTTACGGAAATCATTCAAAGCCCTCCTTACGGTGGAAAATAATCGCAGTCAATGATGAGACAACTAGCCAGAATACAAGGTTGCCCAGGAGGAAGAATCCCGGTTTGGTCCACATGAACGCCTGCAGCAGTCTTGACATATGTCCAAAGGAATATACCCCTGTCCCTGTTTCGATAAACATTCTTACCGCCTGTAATGGATTTAAAAAGTAGACGGCTGAAAAGAGTTTTACATTTTCATGGGTGACGTCCGGTAAAAAGGATAAAAGAATAAAATCGTGCAAGAAGAAAAAGTAAAACCAGATAAAAATTGTGTAACCGATGATCTGCATTCTTGAACGGCTAAAACTGCCTACTGCTGTACCCATTTGAAGGAAGACAATCGCCATACATACAATCGCTACGATAAAAATGAAATACCCCTTAAAATCTAGTTGAAAGTTAAATTTCAGTAAAAATAGGTAGATGAAAAACCATATGAGCAGGGGCGCAAGAACGACAGCATAGATTCCAAGGCTTTTTTTGATTAAAAAGCTTGCGTAATGATCCTTTTTCGTCAGCAGCATGATTAATGTTTTTTGTTCTTTTTCCTGAAAAATCGAAAAGGCGCCAATAAACAAGCAGAGAATCGGGATGAAATAAATAATCGTATCAAAAAGGTTAATCAGTAATACATAAAAGCCGCTATCAAAGGAAAGGGGTGTTGAGCGGAATAAAATACTGACGGAAAGCAGCACAATAATGCTAAACGCAAGCCAGAGTCCTTTTCCTCTTATATTTTCCTTCCATTCCTTCCAAATATAGTGCATAGTAGTTTTCTCCCCTTTGTGAGCAGCCACAAAACGATGAAGGCTGGTGCAATCAATAGAATTTTTGTGTAGCTGCCTTTTGTGCTCCCGACTAAAGGATGTGGATCACGAAACATAACTGCATCTCCCGACAGCGCGGCATTCATTTTTTCATAGATTTTAATCGCCGGACTTTTTAAAAATAAATTTGTTAACTCTTGATCCTCCATCAGCCGATGGAGGGAAGAATGATAGGTTACTGGAAAGTCGCCAATCTGATCCTGGTTGAAATCGGTGACCGGAAAGGCAGAGCCCCAGTCATTTCCTTTGCCATCCTTGCTCCAGGAATTGTTTTCCCCCGTACCGCCAAGGGTAACGGCGGGAATGGTATTATCGGTAATACGGTTTAATGTAAAGGTCTCATCGTTAGAACTGGCCCAAAGCTCAATGCCAATTTGGTTTTGGATGATGCGGTTATGACGAAATAAATTTCGTGTTGCCTGATCTATATATAAACCCCGTTGATTCATATAAAAGGTATTATTTTCGATTTTGTTATCATTTGCTTGAAGCAGCAGTAAGCCAAAGGATTGATTTCCATAATTTACGATAAACTGGTTATTCTCTAATATAAGGTGATTCGAATTCATGACAGCAGCGCCGCCCTCATTCATCGTGAAAATATTTTTCTTAAAGACATTTTCATCCGAATACATGTAGTGCAGTCCATAGCGGGTGTTGCTGATGGTATTGGCAATGCTGCGATTGTTGTTTGCATAATCGAAGAACATCCCGTCACGCGTGCCTTCGATGGTGTTACTGATGAACAGGTTATCATGTGCGTAATAAACATGGAGCCCGTTACCCTGGGCGGCAATTTCTCCCTTGCCCATCCCCTTGATATCGTTATTGCGAATCGTATTATAGTGGGCCTTGCTTAAATAAATCCCGTGAAAGGAACGGCGGATGGTGATATGCTCGACCAGATTGTGGTTCGTATAAATTTTAATTGATGCGTATTCCTCGGCAGAGTTGCGATCCATACTTCCGTCTGTCACGGTTAGATGGCTTAGGTTTACATGCGGTGCCTTGATGGATATGACATTACCGCTTCCGTCCCCCTTGATCACGGTGTTGTTTGCGCCAATCAACGTAATCGGCTTATCGATGACGATATTGCCTTGATAGGTTTGATTCCCAAGTTTCAGGACCGCTCCCTCTTTCGCGGAGTCGATCATTGCTTGTAAGCTTTCGGCTGCCATATTTTTCTCAGGTTTAATTAGAAAAAAGAGAGAAAAAACGAAAAGAAAGAGCGTCAATTTTTTCATTTTCTTTTTCGATCCTTCCATAATGGAATTAGCAGCAGCACAAAGGCTGCCAGTAAGAAATAGATGCCCGGTCCAAGCAGGCTGTGTGTGATAAAGTTTGCCACCTGGTTTTTCCCGATAACCGGCGGGACAAAGGGGGCAATTTTAATGGGTGCATCTGGACTTAAGTTGGTTCCATAATCATGCAGCGCATTATGGAGATCCAATACCCCGAGAACGCCGCCAATCACAATGACACCAATCAGGACATAAAGAACCACTTTTTTTCTAAGAAGGGCTGTTAACAAGGTAATGGCTGCCACTCCCCATATCAAATAGGAGAGGTAAGAAAGCTCAGGAAAGTTCTTTTCACTGAAGTTTTTCATTCCAATATAGTGATTCAGCCCATTGACAATGTCGATTTGTCCTTCAAGCTTGTTTGGATACACAATAATGTTTAAACCTTCCGGGTATTGCGGAGCCCAAAACACCATCTTCCACCATGGGAAAAAGTTGGAGACGACAAATAAAACGGCTGCCAAAACAATGAGTAAGGAAGATGTGACAGACAATTTATTACTGCTGGCATTCAAGTTAACCACTCCTTTTATATTAGAAACTTGAAAGGAGGGAGGGTACCAATCGAAAAATTGATACCCGCCACCTCTCTTTTAATTCTTTGGTTTAACAAGGAAGTAACCATTCATTTCCTGGTGCAGCGCAGAGCAGAAGTTTGTGCAATAAAGAGGGAAGGTACCGGCTTTATCAGCGGTAAACTCTAATGTGTTCGTTTCGCCAGGCTGAACTTCCATGTTTAAGTCATAGTCATTGATGGCGAATCCATGGGTAATGTCCTCATCCATATCAATATTGGTCAAGTGAATAAATACATGATCTCCTTGATTTACTTCAATCATGTCCGGCCGTTTTGCCTTATGATCGAAGATAAATCTTGAGCGGAGGGCAACACCGTAAACATGAACTTCATTGCCCTTGCGAACAATTCTTGTATCGGACTTTTTATAAATGGCGTCCGGATTCTTCGGATCCTTCGGATACACATTAATCGACTTGATTTTGTCTGCTTTAATCATTTGTGCATAGTGCGGTTCAGGGTTAACTGGAACGGTATCCACCACTTTCATCTTGCCGCTGATATCAATTAACTGCATTGTTTCAGGGTGGGAAGGCCCGACAGATAAGAAGTTATCTTTTGCCAGTTTGTTTAGCGCTACAAGCCAATGTCCGTCAGGAGAAACCGTATCGCCTTCCGCCGCAACAGAATGTCCTGGAGAATACTGTACTGGTACGCGGTCTAATGTTTCGCCTGTTTTTGGATTCCATTTCACTACTTCGGAAGAAATGAACATCGTTGTATAAGCCATCCCTTTGTCATCAAACTGCGTATGAAGCGGTCCAAGCGCGTTTTCCGGGTTTACTTCCCGTTCCATGACAGATTTGTAGTTTAGAACCGGAATTCCATTTCTTTCCCCAGAGAAATCTTTGTTTTCAATTGCTTTAAAGGCTTTTTCAAATGAGAACACGGTCATCGATGGTGCAAGTTTTCCCGAAGCAATAAAGTACTTGCCGTCAGGTGTAACATCGACACCGTGTGGAGATTTGGCAACAGGGACTAAATAAATTCCGCCTTTTTGTTTTTCCGGGAAGATCATTTTTTGCCCGTTTACATCTTCGTACTTGCCGTCCTTGACCATTTTTTCAAGCTCTTTCCAGTTGAAAAGAACAATGTAGTCACGGTCCGCATGTGATGCATTGATTTCCATCGTGGTTGTGGCTTCTTCGGTATTGTAGGTAGTTATCACAGCCCAATCTTTTGAGCTTTTCTTACCAGCGTCCGATAAGTCATAAGACCAAGGCGGAAGCGCAACTTGATAAGCAATTTTGAGCTTTTCTTTCTTTTGATCAAAGGTGACGGCGGACATGACGCCGCGGTATTTTGAATGATAATCATCCAGCGATTCATATTTTTGTCCAAGCGGCACCGCGAAGCGGGTTGGCAAGAACATGTACTCGGTATTTTCAGTTACGAATGCGGCACAGTGCGGGCCAGCCGTATTCGGAACTTTAATAATGTCTCGTGTGGTCCATGTTTTTAAATTAATGGCTGCCGCACGGCTGTTGCCCACATCGGTTGCAAATAGGAATTTACCATCATAATCGCCATTGGTTTCCGAGAAGGCGGGATGGTGAAGGTCTCCCCATGTATAACCGCCAAGCATTTTTTTCGTCCTTCGGTCAAAGCCATAACCTGTTGCCGAATCCGGTGAGAAAACTGGAATTGTCCGAATTTCCCGCATGGATGGAACGCCATAGATAAATAGCTGTCCCGAGTGACCGCCGGAATCAACGAGATAATAATCATCCTTTTGTCCAAAAGGAACATACACTTTTTCTGCATTGCTCTTTGTGCTGCTGTTGGCCGCTTCCGTCGTTTTTGATGTGGAGGATAAGTCGGCAAAGGAAATGGTCGCTGCCACAAAGCCGGCTACTAGACCAGATGCGATTGGAATCCATTTTTTCATTCGGTTACACCACCTTTTTATTTTTCAGATGCTTTTTTAAGTAGTTCGAGTACTTGCTTGCGCTCGTTATCCGTTAATGGATTTTTTCCAAGTACCCCGGACATGACCGCAGAGTTTGGTTTTGTTAGGAATTTTTCAATTGGCATGCCATGTTTGTCTTTCACTTCTACAAAGGCATGAGATAGGTCCGGACCTACTTGACCGCCTTTAAGATTTAGTGCTTCAACTGAGTGACAGCCTAGACAGCCTCTTTTGGAAAGAATGTTGTCCAGGTTTGCCGCTGTAGTGGTTACGGCCGATTCTTTCGATTCTGAACCTTGATTCTTAGCGGTTGTGTTTGCTCCTGTTTCTGAGTGTGCTGCAACTTGGGGCTGCTGGGGTCCGGAATCCTTCATGATCACATCAAACACTAGGTACCCAAGGCCAAATCCGACGAAAAGACTAATAACAAAATTGATGATTGCCTTATTCACTTTTTTCCCTCCTTTTATTTGGAATGACAGTTTTATCCTATTCAGAGAAGGCTTTTAAAAATGTGATGTTTCTCACACCTTTAATCGGGTGTGTGAACGTTCTGTGAAAGGGCTCGTCAACCGTAGTAATGGCGCGGTTTTTGAAAAATGAATGTTTTGTGAAACCGTTTAGTGAACCTTGCTACTTTTTTAAAAAAAGAAATTTTATACCATGGGGGAAGAGGGGGTTTCCGAACGCGGTTACTGATTGGAAAAACGGACGACTAGAGGGGTTCTAGTCGCCTGATCGCAGCTTCGAATTTCATAAATGGTCGTCTAAATGGGTTCTACTTGACCTATAAAAAAAACTGCCCCAGATTCCTAGGGCAGCCTCTATTTTGCAAATTTATATGTCCAAAAGCGTTCGTTATTAATCCAAGCCAGGACTTGCGGATCTTGATTTTTGAGTTTTTCAGTCATGTCGCCAAGCATTTGCTCAGTTTGTGAGCGGTGTGCCCTCATGGCCGCAAGCTTTTTGTCGGCAACAGTGGAAATATCATTGATAATATCGGCTTCACCAAGCTCTTCTAAGCAATTATTTGAAAAGGCTACACAATGTAATTTCGGCCGTGCGGAAGCAGGGATTTTTTCAACAGCCCGAACGACAGCCGCACCGGTCGCCTCATGGTCGGGATGGACGGAATATCCGGGATAGAATGTAATGATGAGTGATGGGTTCAACTCATCAATTAAAGATGACATGAGGTTTGTCATCTTTTCTTCATCCTCAAATTCAACCGTTTTATCACGGAATCCAAGCATCCGTAAATCCTGAATGCCAATTGCATTTGCTGCGTTTTTTAGCTCTTCTTTTCTGATTTTAGGAAGGTTTTCTCTGTTGGTGAAAGGGGGATTTCCCATGTTTCGACCCATTTCACCCAATGTTAAACAAGCATAGGTGACGGGGGTTCCATTCTCGACATGAGTGGCAATAGTGCCGGATACCCCAAATGCTTCATCATCCGGATGCGGAAAAATGACTAATACCTGACGTTCTTTTTCCATTATGGTTTTCTCCTTCCTTTATTCAAATGGAGTGTTGCTGATTTCCAGGGCAACGGCGAGTTTTCCTTTACTGTCGTGGCCGGCCAGAAGAAGGCGGTTTTGTTCGTCAATTTCAAAATGGGTGAGTCCTTCTGCATAGACCCAGCCGAGATTGATTTTTAAACCAATTCGATAGGGGCCGTTTCCGGTGATTTTTCCTAATTCATATTGAACAAGGGCATTGCGGATATAGGCGCCTGCAGAAAAAAATGATTGATCGAAGTGTGAGGCATAAGCTCCATTCGTGGTTTCAAGGTGAAGATAGACATCTTTATGTGCAAAGTTGTTGATCACTTGCTGGACTTTGGCAACATCAATTAATTCCATAACCTGTGGCTCCTTTCCCGATACTAAAATGTATATTATCTACTTTTCTATTGTAATTAATAATGTAACTATCATACTAAAATCAGTAAAAAAAAGCGAAGGGAAAGCTTGAAAAAATAGAGTGGTGGATGGTGAGTACTGAAGAAGGGGCGACTGGCGGAAAAGGGCTCGTAACTGGCGCAAGACTGTCTCCAACTGGCGTTTAGCTCGTGGCAACCAGCAAATAGCTGCTCGACTCACAAATTGAAAAGCGAATGGCTCAAGCCATTCGCTCTAACTAATTATTTATTTAACCCTTCACGGTAAGCACCGTTCTAGGTTGGTCCTACAAATTCGTTCAAACGGAAGCCGCGGCGGATACCGGCAGAGACAAAGTCTTTTGCTACTTGAACAGCTTCATAAACGGATTTACCTTTGGCGAAATATAGTAGTTTTTAGCAGTATTTTGTTAAGGGGTGTCAAAGGAAATCTATTCCTGCTGTCAAATGGGGAAAAAGTGTTTTAAAATGGGGAAAACAAATTATTTTAAACGGGAGCGGGGTGAAGCGGTGAAGGCAGCAGCGATTATTTTATCCGGCGGGAAATCAAGCAGGATGGGCACGAATAAAGCCCTATTAAAAATAAATGAAAAAACCAATATTGAAAGAATAGTGGAGGAGCTACACGGTTTTTTTGCAGAAATCATACTCGTCACCAATCATCCTGATGACTACCGGTTTTTAGGAGTGAAGTTGGTTCCCGATCAATTTCCCGGTTTGGGTCCATTAGCGGGTCTACAGGCAGGCCTAAGTGCATCGACACATGAAGTAAATGTGGTCGTGGCTTGTGATATGCCGTTTATTTCCGGTTCGCTTGCCGAAAAAATAGCAGCAAAAAACGACGGTTTCGATGCTGTCATCCCTGTCATCGACGGAAAGAAACAACCATTATTCGCTGTTTATCATAAAAGAATTTTACCGGTGATTGCGGAAAGTCTCGAAAAAGGGAAACTAAGGATGACTGAGCTTTTTGAAAAACTGCATGCCTTGTATTTGACGGAAAAGGACCTTCCGGAGTATAGCATCCGGAAGTTAGAGCTTACCTTTTTCAATATGAACGATCCGGAGGAATACGAGCAAGCAAAAAAATGGGCAAAACAAGATAACTGACAATTGTGATTATTTGCCGAAGCTGACGAAAATCACTATAATAACGATAAAATGTGGTGCGAAAAAGGGTGATGATATGAACTATGAAATTTCGAAAGAGCCGATTCAAATTCAAGCGGTAATTGATAAGGTGGTCCAACGTGAGGCTGGGGCGATTACAACGTTTATCGGGACGGTCCGTGAATTGACCAAGGGGAAAAAAACGTTGTTTCTTATATATGAAGCCTATGAGGCGATGGCGGTTAAAAAATTGGAGCAGATTGGCCGTGAAATTGAAGAACGCTGGGAAGGTTCGAAAGTGGCCATCACGCATCGTGTCGGCAAACTCGATATTACCGATGTGGCCGTCGTCATTGCGGTTTCAACACCGCACCGCGCCGATGCCTATGAAGCGAACCGCTATGCGATTGAACGAATTAAAGAGATTGTTCCAATTTGGAAAAAGGAACATTGGGAAAATGGAGAAGAATGGATGGGGAATCAGCTAGAAACCGTTGCTTACCCATCCGGTAAACCGGAGGAGGAAGACTTACATGAATAAGGTATTGTTTTTTGCACATTTGCGGGATGCAGTGGGGGAAGAATCATTGACATTAAAGGCTGCTGGAAAAACAGTCTCCGATTTGAAAATTGAACTTACCGCTATTTACAACTTGCCCAAAATGGATACCGTTATGACGGCAATTAATGAAGAATTTGCTTCCAATGACGAGGTCATCAATGACGGTGACGTCATTGCCTTTATACCACCAGTTAGCGGTGGTTGATTTGGGGAGGGGTTTACAAATGAATGATCGGTATTCGCGGCAGATTCTTTTTCCGGGAATTGGACAAGCCGGGCAGGAAAAAATCCGCCAAAAACATGTACTGATGATTGGCGCCGGGGCGCTCGGCTCGGGGAATGCTGAAATCCTGGTGCGGTCCGGTATCGGCAAGCTGACCATCATCGACCGCGATTATGTGGAGCCGAGCAATCTGCAGCGACAGCAGCTCTATACGGAAGAAGATGTAGCCGAAAAGCTCCCTAAAGCGGCCGCAGCGGAAAAACGGTTAATGGCGATTAACTCCGATGTAAAGATTAACGCTGTCATAGGTGAGGCAACCGCTGAGTGGCTGGAAGAAGAAGCCCGTGAGGCCGACCTCATCATCGATGCGACGGATAATTTTGAGATCCGCATGATTATCAATGATGTTTCGCAAAAGTACAAAGTTCCTTGGATTTACGGGGCTTGTGTGGGAAGCTTCGGGATGAGTTTTTCGATTCTTCCCGGAAAAACACCATGCCTTAATTGCTTATTGCGAACGATTCCACTGCAGGGAATGACCTGTGATACGGGCGGGATTATCTCGCCTGCGGTGCAGATGGTGATTGCCCATCAAACAGCAGAGGCGCTAAAAATTCTTGTTGGGGATTGGGAAGCAGTTCGGGCGTCCTTTGTCAGCTTTGATTTGTGGCGAAATCAATACACCAGCGTGAAAATGTCAAAGGCGAAGTTTGCCGGATGCTTGTCATGCGGCGACCACCCGACCTATCCCTATTTGGATCAGGAAAATACTACAAAGACGACTGTACTTTGCGGCAGGGATACAGTGCAAATCCGCCCCGCGGGTAACGGAGAACTTTCGCTTGAAAACTTATCCGGGCAGCTTCGTGCATTGGGATATGAAGTGAAAGGAAATCCTTATTTGCTATCGGTTGAACTCGGGGAAGAGCGTATGGTCCTTTTTAAGGACGGGCGTGCCCTCATTCACGGAACGAAGGATTTGACGCACGCGAAATCAGTGTATCAAAAGATTTTAGGATAGAATGTAGAGACTGAACTTTACAGTCTCTTTTTTATGGCATGGCAAGATCTGACATGTTTCACGTGAAACATTGGTGAATTTGTCGTAAAATGTACGGAAATGTGAGGTGAGGATCTTTGAATATTTCAGTTCAAAAATTATTGGCGAAAATCGAAGACGAATTGCAGTCTGCAAAAGTAAGCCCCAAGGGAGAAAGCTTGCGGGAACGAGTTTACTCGATTAAAATATTATGCGAACTCATCCTCGATGAAAAAGGGGAAATACCGGCCAAGATGGATGTATCCAATCAAGCGATGATCCAGCAGCCGGTGATGGCGCAGCCTGCCTTCCAGCAGCCTGTTTTTCAACAGCAAGCCGCCAGCAATCAATCGAAAAAATTGGATTTGGGCGACGAAGCAAATGGCGATTCATTGTTTGATTTCTAAAAGAAATGAGGGAATAAGGATGAAGGCTTTTATTATTGTTGGGGCGATTAATGCCTTTTTGGCCGTGGCATTGGGGGCTTTTGGAGCACACGGACTAAAGGATAAGCTGGACGCTCATTATTTGGAGATTTGGAAAACGGGTGTAACCTATCAAATGTTTCATGCAATTGGAATTTTGGTGGTCGGTCTTCTGCTGGCAAAAGTGGCAGACAGCTCGTTATTTACCTGGTCCGGCTGGTTAATGCTGATTGGCATTATCTTCTTCAGCGGCAGCTTATATGTTTTAAGTGTAACCAAAATCGGAATTTTAGGTGCGATTACTCCGATTGGCGGCGTTTGCTTCTTGGCAGCGTGGATTTTAGTGGTGATTGGGGCCGTGAAGCATTTATAAAAATAAGCATTGGGGCGAGGCTCCAGTGCTTTTTTTGTTGGAAACTTTCAAGGCACTGTATTCGTTTGGAAACTAGGCTTGCGACCTTTTTAAAAAGAAATAAAACACCAATTGGGGGTTCCAATTGGTGTTGTTTGTGCTTATCTTGGTGGATATGTGCCCATACCAGGCGCACTTCCGAATGGATATTCATATTCGATTTCTTCGCTGAAAGTGATGTAGTCAACGGCAACCATTGGAATGAGGAAGCGAGTGCCAGATTGTGGATCGCTGAGGATGACATGGTCACGCCCTGCGGCCTCGATAATGCCTTTGAAGGTTTTGGCGTTCCACTGGCTGTTGCCTTCGAAGGTGGCAAATACGGTGACGAGTTTGCCCTTATTTAATCGTAAAATGTTTTCAATGTAGGATTGCTCAATCGGTAATTGGCCGGGCAGTTTTGGCCCTGCTGCACCTGGGGTGGTCGATAATGGGCCACCAGTGCTGACCGGCGGAAATGACGGAGCTCCTGTTTGTGGAAAGAACGCCTGCTGCTGCGGTTGTGCTCCCGGCTGTCCTGCTACTCCTGTATAGGGTTGAAACCCTTGTGGATAGTATTGACTCATCTTTTTCCCCTCCTAAATATGAATGACGATAAGGCCAAACATTCTATTCTTACTCCACTCATCCCCATTTGGTTGCAATAGGGCAGGTGCAATGTTTGATTGTCACCTCTCTTTACGAGTTGGATAGAGCTTTTCTTAGACTCGCTGTTTTATAAGTATGTGTGGAGAGGAAAAAATATGACTTGCTTAAAATTGAAAAAAGTCCCCAGTGACTGAGGACTTAATGGCCTAAACGTGAAGAAATCCGGGTACGCGTTCTTCTTCGAGAATATTGCCGACGAAGAAGGCGCCGAATTCACCATAGCGGGCGCTGACTTCATCAAAGCGCATTTCATATATAAGCTTCTTAAATTGCAGAACATCATCGGCAAATAGGGTAACGCCCCATTCGTAATCGTCAAAGCCAACAGAACCTGTAATAATTTGCTTAACTTTGCCTGCGTATGTACGGCCAATCATTCCGTGGCTGCGCATTAAATTTTTGCGCTCCTCCATCGGAAGCATGTACCAGTTGTCATTACCTTGGCGGCGCTTATCCATTGGATAGAAGCATACATGCTTTGCTTTCGGCAATTTTGGGTACAGGCGGGCCAAAATTTGCGGGTTTTGGTATGGGTCTTCTCCTTGCGGCAGGTAGTTGCTGAGTTCGACAACAGATACATAGGAATGAGCCGGGACGGTGAATTCAGCCAATTTTGTTTTGTTGAATTCGTTTTCAATTTCATTTAGCTCTTCCATTGTCGGCCTTAAAATCATCATCATAAAATCGGCTTTTTGACCAACGATTGTATATAATGCATGGCTACCTTCATTGCGTTCCTGGGTAGTGTTCCACTTTTCAACTAGACTTAGAAACTCGTGGATGGCTGCTTGGCGTTCGTCGCTGGATAGCATTTTCCAGGTTGTCCAATCGACCGTACGGAAATCATGCAGGCAATACCAGCCGTCAAGCGTTTGTGCTGCTTCACTCATTATGATCACTCCTCACTCAATTTTAACCATTTATACTATATCATAGTTTGACCAAATGGCTTGAATAAAACACTTCATTTACGTAAGAATTGGATAAGTTTATTAAAAAAGACAAATAATAAAAATTAGATTGTTTTGAATACAAAATTATTTTTTATGAAAACGTTCTCTATAAGGGTTGACCTTGATTATTCATTTTGGTTAAGTATGCTTATAAAAGATAGGTTATTAGAGGAGGAGTTAACGTGAGTGATTTATTTGAAGGTTTAAAGCGAAAAATTGCCGGCTGCGATTTGAAAATTGTTTTTCCGGAAGGGATGGATGAGCGGATTATTCGGGCGTGCGGCCGCCTTGCATCAGAAAAATTAATGACTCCAATTTTGATAGGAAACATTGAGCATATTCAAGCGAAGGCGAAAGAGCTTGGTGTTTCATTGGATGCGGCAGAAATTTATGATCCGGCGACTTATGCGGGAATGGATGAGCTTGTTTCGGCGTTTGTCGAACGTCGTAATGGTAAAGCAACCGAAGAAGATGCGCGCAAGATTTTATTGGACGAAAATTACTTTGGCACAATGCTTGTGTATGTAAATAAAGCGAACGGCCTTGTCAGCGGTGCGGCCCACTCTACGGCCGATACAGTACGCCCTGCGCTGCAAATTATTAAAACAAAAGAAGGCGTGCAAAAGACGTCTGGTGTATTCATTATGGTCCGCGGTGACGAGAAATATGTGTTTGCCGATTGCGCCATCAATATTGCGCCAGACAGCCAGGATTTGGCGGAAATCGCGCTTGAAAGTGCGAAAACTGCTGCGATGTTTGATATTGACCCTCGTGTGGCAATGCTTAGCTTTTCCACTAAGGGTTCGGCGAAGTCTGAGGAGACGGAACGGGTTATCGCTGCGATGGAGGAAGCAAAGCGTCGTGAACCGTCACTTGTTTTGGATGGCGAGTTCCAGTTTGATGCAGCATTTGTGCCGTCTGTTGCGAAAAGCAAAGCGCCTGGATCTGTGCTGCAGGGGGATGCGAATGTATTTATTTTCCCGAGCCTTGAAGCTGGAAACATCGGCTACAAAATTGCCCAGCGCTTAGGCGGCTTTGAAGCGGTTGGGCCGATTTTACAAGGGTTGAATCAACCGGTGAATGATTTGTCTCGCGGCTGTAATGAAGAAGATGTCTATAAGCTTGCGCTGATTACGGCGGCACAGGGGTTATAATCGGTTATGGAGCTGGTCCTTTTTAGGGGGCTGGCTTTTTTTATGCTGAGAGGTGTGGCTTTTGTATAATTTTGTAATTTTGTAGATATTGCGATTGGTTGATTTCGCTGGCTTGCCGGGGAATTGTTGATATCTATTAAATTTATGTTGATTTTCCGCCAAACTGTGTTGATATATTCTTAAAATCTGTCGTTATCCGTAAAAATTGTGTTGATATCTTCCCCAAATGGCTACTCGGCTAATCATTTTGGTATAATAAACAAGGATTTTTAAATAAAAAGGAGTGTCACTAATGGAAAAACCACTCCATTTACTGCGCCAGCCACAGTGGCGGGTCATTGATCAGTCAGCTGTGGGTATTCATTTTCCTGCTCTGCAGTCATTTGGGACAGATGACACCCTTTGCGCCTCCGTCGGGACCGGTAATGCACCGGCAACAGCAAGGACATGGGTTCACCACAATACAATTGTCCTCGGCATTCAGGATACGAGGCTGCCGTTTTTAGAAAAAGGAAGGGAATTCCTTGAACAGCAAGGCTTTCAGACAATTGTCCGAAACTCAGGCGGTTTAGCGGTTGTCTTGGATGAAGGGGTATTGAATATCTCGCTGATTCTTCCAGAAACGGAAAAAGGGATTGATATCAACCGCGGCTATGATACGATGTGGCGTCTTATTCAACAAATGTTTGCCGATTTTGCAGACCGGTCGATTGAAGCAAGGGAGATCATCGGATCCTATTGCCCTGGCAGCTATGACCTGAGCATTGATGGGAAAAAGTTTGCCGGCATCTCGCAGCGCCGTTTAAAAAAGGGGGTTGCAGTGCAAATTTACCTTTGTGTCAATGGCAGCGGCAGCAAACGGGCTGAGCTTATTAAACAATTTTATGAGATGGCTAAAGCGGGTGAGGCGACGAAATTTGCTTATCCGGAGGTAGTCCCCGAAGTGATGGCTTCGCTTTCGGAACTGCTGGACCAAAATTTCACCATTGCCGATGTGATGCTTCGGCTGTTAAACGAACTAAAGGGTCATAGTGACTTCTTATATGCCGGTCAGTTAAATGACTATGAGCTTGAGCTCTTCCCGGGTTACTACGGGCGGGTCATTGATCGCAATGAGAAAAT
The DNA here is from genome assembly GCF_001866655.1 of Bacillus sp. MUM 116. Classification (GTDB taxonomy): domain Bacteria; phylum Bacillota; class Bacilli; order Bacillales; family Cytobacillaceae; genus Neobacillus. Next base: position 43,782 of record NZ_MLYR01000021.1, read on the forward strand.
GTAAAAAGCCGTATACCATGATGGATTTACGGCTTCTTGTTGTATAAAAAAATGTATTTTGACTTTGAGAATTGTCCAGCGCAAGCGTCCTAGGGTTCTAGGTCACAAGCCAATCCATCAAGAAGGTTAAAGAGTAACCTTCTCGCCGGCTCGTCTTGTACTTGTCGCCTCTGACCAAGGCGCTTCCGCTTTTAAATTAACGAGGATGCTTTGCTTCTCCCTTTACCTTTTTTCTACTCAGCTACTTTTTCCAGGTTGCCATTGCGGTCCATTTTAAACTTCGTAGTTGCCGGGCGTTCTTCTTCTTCAAAGAGAACAAGCTTTCTGGCACGGTTCATAATTTTCATTAAGGTCTCATAATCTTCTTGAATCGTTTCAGTATTTTGCTCTAAACCTTCAATTTTCTTCGACATTTCATCGTTTTGGCGTTTCAAATCGGCAATTTCACGCTTTAATCTTTCATTCTCACTTTTTAGTGCTTCATTTTGAAGATTGGAATGATTAAAGTTTTGCAAGAAATCAATCACATGATCAAGACTAACTCCTGACGCCGAAGCAGGTGCAGTTCTGTAAGTGGTTTGTACCGCAGGCGTATAGGTTTCCGCTGCCATTTCGGTATTCATATCCGGTAGTTCAAACGATTCTTCCGCTTCAACTGGAACCTCCAGCGTAACGAGTTCCTCTACAACCGGTGGATTGTAAAGCAGTTTCTTCTTGCCACCTTGGTCTTTTCCTAGAATCCGCTGGCGCTGCTTGCGTTGTTTTTTCGATAATTGCAAGGCTTTTTCATAACGATGGCGCACGACGGCATTCCATCTAAAGCCACAGGCAGCAGAAGTCCGGTTTAGTTTATCGCCAACCTCCTCAAATGCGTTCAGTTGGGTACTTCCTTCTCTAACATGACGAAGGACCGTTTCGGCCAAAAGTAAATCGTTTTCATCTGTCCATGCATCTTGACGAACTTTCATTTTTTCAACTCCCTTAAATATTTAATACAATGAACCCGTTTGTGACGAGTTTTTAAAAGTTCTAGTCTTAGGATGGACAAGTTTTCCATGCTTTATACCAAAATGTTGCAAGGATAGTAGATTTTATTAGAGTTTACTAAGGAGATGCACCTTGCAATCAAAAACAAGAAACTGTAAAATACCAATGGAGTTAAATGTCGACTTTTTCAACAAAAAGCTGATTTTTGCAGCGGTTTGTTGGCTAAAATAATATAAAGCTTTTGTTAAAAATGGAAAGAGGTTGTAATAAATGTCCAATGAATTTCGTGTTTGTGATGACTGCCAGGCCGTAAATTTAAAGACATTAATCCCTCGTTTGAAAGAGATTGACCCGAATGCTGAAATCAAGATTGGCTGCCAATCCTATTGCGGTCCGGGCCGAAAAAAGACCTTTGCGTTCGTGAACAACCGCCCGCTTGCGGCTTTATCGGAAGAGGAATTAATGGGAAAGATTAATAAGAAGCTTAAATAAAATCACCTTTGAAATGTACCTGGGTGGTTTTTCTTTTTGGTTTAGTAGTATGAAGTTGATTTTGAAGCCAAGTTGATTAGAGCGGAAGGCTCGAAGACTCCTGCGGGAGCACGGGGCAGGGGAGGCTCACCTGACCGCCCGCGGAAAGCGAAGAGCCTGGAGAGGAAATCAACAACCTTTCGATTAGGATTGTCGAAAATTACTGGGGGATTTTGCCGGAATTTGGGTGATTATCCCATAAATTGGGGCTATAATAGAAAGAAGAAAAAGAGGAAGAGGGAATCAAATGGCTTATTCGATGGAAAAACTGAGTGAAGAAAAAGTGTTTAAAGACCCGGTTCATCGCTATGTCCATGTCCGTGACCGTGTGATATGGGATTTAATCGGAACGAAGGAATTTCAGCGTCTGCGTCGAATTAAACAGCTAGGAACCACATTTTTAACTTTTCACGGTGCAGAGCACAGCCGTTTCAATCATTCCCTCGGAGTTTATGAGATTGTCCGCCGCATCATTGATGATGTCTTTGCAGGACGTCCGGAGTGGAATGATGGGGAACGTCTGCTGACCCTTTGTGCCGCACTCCTCCATGATTTAGGGCACGGCCCTTTTTCCCATTCCTTTGAAAAAGTGTTCGACTTCGACCATGAAGATTTTACCCGGGCGATTATTTTAGGAGATACAGAGGTAAATAAAGTGCTATCAAAGGCCGGAAGAGATTTTCCTGAACAAGTAGCCGAAGTGATTGCGAAAACCTCTGAAAAAAAGCTGGTTGTGAGTTTAATATCCAGCCAGATTGATGCCGACCGAATGGATTACCTGCAGCGCGACGCCTATTTTACCGGGGTGAGCTACGGTCAATTTGATATGGAACGGATTTTGCGTGTGATGCGGCCAAGAGAAGATCAGGTCGTGATTAAAAAGAGCGGTATGCATGCCGTGGAAGACTATATTATGAGCCGCTATCAAATGTACTGGCAGGTCTACTTCCATCCCGTTTCCCGGAGTGCCGAGGTTCTTTTATCAAAAATCCTCCACCGCGCAAAGGATTTATTTGAGCAAAACTATACTTTTAAAAATAAGCCGGTTCATTTTTATTCGTTCTTTCATAATCAACCGATTTTAGAAGACTATTTAAAATTGGATGAGGCTGTGATTTTATATTACTTTCAAATCTGGCAGGAGGAAGAGGATGCGATTTTAAAAGACCTCTGCCGCCGCTTTGTTAACCGGAATCTGTTTAAATACGCTGAATTTGACCCGGCTAAGGAATACAAAAAGCTGGCGCAGCTGAACGAGCTATTTAAACAGGCGGATTTAGATCCTGAATATTATTTGGTTGTCGACTCGTCATCTGATTTACCGTACGATTTTTACCGTCCAGGTGAAGAGGAGGAGCGGCTTCCTATCCATCTTTTAATGAAAAGCGGGGAATTACGCGAGCTTTCCAGAGAGTCGGAGATTGTCGACGCAATCTCTGGAAAAAGGAGAACAGATCACAAGCTCTATTATCCTGCTGATTTTATTTTTGATGAATCTTCAAAAAAAGAGATTAAACAACAAATACGTGCCCTTTTAGAAATAGAGATCGATTGATCCGGAGTAGGAGATGTGAAGATGTTAAAAGATCACGCCAAGCTGATGAAGGCCGTTTTGGTTTCCGGTGAAATCATCGGAAGAAAAAAGCTGCAAAAAATGATTTATATTGCCAAAAAAGTGTCTTTCCCATTCCATGAGAAGTTTCAATTTCATTTTTACGGCCCCTATTCGGAAGAACTAACTTTGAGAGTAGAAGAATTATGTAATATGGGCTTTCTGAATGAGGTGAAAGAGAAAAAGGGCGGGTACTTCCAGTATCGTTATACGCTAACCGAAAATGGCAGTGAGTTTCTAAGCTTAAATGAGGTAGAGATGCCTTATTTGCAAGATTGTCTCGAGGACATGAACAGCCAAAATGCTAGATTTTTGGAGCTTGTTTCCACGGTTTTATATTTTGATAATCTTCCCAAGGAAGAGGTTGCGAATAAAGTCTTTACATTAAAAAGCAAGCAGCGCTATACGGAAGCGGAAATTGATGAGGCATATCAATATATTGAGGTGCTTAAAGAAAAAGCTAAGAATCATTAAGGGTCTTAGCTTTTTTACATGGTTTATTTGTCAATTGCGCGGACGCCGGCGACAGCGTAATGATTTTTGGACATTTCCTCGATAATGATGGAAATATTCTCTTTTGGAGCGCCCGATGTTTCACTTACAGCCTCAGTAACTTTTTCAACGAGTGCACGCTTTTGCTCATCAGAACGGCCTTCCAACATTTTTACGGTAACGATTGGCATATGTATATTCCTCCTTTTTTATAATATAAGAATTTGTATATAGCTTTGAGAATTGTCCAGCTCCAGCGCCTGATCAAGGCGCTGGAGCTTTTCTTAAGTTTTTCATAAAAAATCAAAAAATTCAAGTTGGTTGTTTTTTTCATTTTTAGGGCGGTTTCATGTATACTAAAAGGAAAATGAATACAGTGAATGGAACTATATAGACAAAGAAAAAAGAGAGGAGAAACCCATTTGAGTTTAGCTTATCCACTTAAGGATATTCCTTATGTTGTAATTACGCTGGTGATTGCCTTTACGTTCCATGAGTTTGCCCATGCCTATGTGGCCTATAAGTTCGGGGATATGACGGCAAAAAATCAAGGGAGGCTGACATTAAATCCCATTCGGCATCTGGATCCGATTGGGACGATCTTGATTTTTATCGCCGGGTTTGGCTGGGCCCGCCCTGTGCCGGTAAACCGTTTTTTCTTTAAAAATCCAAGGCTTGCCGGTGTTCTCGTTTCGGTTGCCGGCCCTATCAGTAATTTTGTTTTAGCTTCGCTGGGCTTTATCATTTGGTATGGGATGCTTAAGAGCGGCGTGGATATTCCCAATAACCTGCATGATTTTTTGGAATTATTTGTTCAGCTTAATGTTGTTCTGTTTATTTTTAATCTCCTGCCGTTCCCGCCGCTTGACGGGTACCGCATTATCGAGGATTTAGCCCCCAATGGAATCCGCGCAAAAATGACTCAATATGAGTCATACGGGGCATTTATCTTTTTAATCCTTGTAATTACACCGCTTGATAGGTATACGATTTCGCCGCTTATGTATGGCGTCATTCCATCGGTGTTAAGTGGATTGAGCAACTTTTATTATGGATTATTTTTCTAGGAGGAATATCGATACATGGAAGAAAAAAAGAAGAAGGTTGGTTTTAATATTATTAAAAGTGACCCGACTGACGGGCATCGCGGCTACGGCAAGGGGGCGCTTAGCCTTGATAATGTTTCCCCGGTAATTATTGATGTGGATGCCGGGGAGGCAGAGATTGATGTTGGTGCGATGCATGCCCGCAGCGCGGTCGAGAAGGGCATCAAGTTCCTGTCAAATAAGGATGAGGTACCAAACGGAAAGCCGTACTGGATTGTGTGGGTGACGATTGACCGCAATGAGGAAGGGCCTTATTATGCCGGGGTGACAGCCTGTGAAATGACGGTTGACCGGGAAATCCGCCGCGGCTACAAGCTGCTTCCGGAGCATGTGAACCGGATGGATAAGTCGCTAAAACGCCACATTATTGTCGAGCATATGGATGAAAAATCGAAAAAAGTGCTGGCAGAGTTTTTGCACAATCACAATGAGGTTTTATGGAAAAATTCGACGGAAGAACTAAAAAAAGGGTTATTGACTCAGTAAATTTTGGTAAATCTCTTGTAGTTTTACTGGAAAAAAAGTAAACTTATAGACAGCGTGAATACACGTAAAACTAGGACACGAAAAGCTCCGGAGGCATCCGGAGCTTTTCACATTGGGTTTAATTTTAAACAATTGAGGCGGATTTTTATAGACAAAAATCTACGGTTTGAAAGAGAACTGTCTATAAAAACTAATTCGCCCATTTAAAAATCCGTTTGTACCATGGGTCCTTATGTTCGGTGTTCTTTTTGGAAGGATTTGATTCGGAACGATTCATGTGCTCGGTACAATATTCCGTCGGCTCGGTGCCTTTTACAAAATAAGTAAACCTTCTCACCGGGCACTCCTTGGTCGCGAGCTTGCCGTTTTCCGGATTGACATAAACGCCAATGACCCCATCTTTCGGCGGCTTAAAGGCCTTAACAGGCTTATCCTTCAACGCCTCCTCCATAAACTGCGCCCAAATTTTTTTCGAGTATGACTTTTCCGCTACATAATCAATCGGTTTACTTTCATCAAAACCTGACCAAACCGCCGTGACGAGCTGAGGTGAGAATCCAATCATCCAGCTGTCCGTTTCCGTCGAACCGGATTTACCGGCATAAGGCCGAGTCAATTCCTTGATGACAGTGCTTCCGGTTACTCTTGAATACCCGTCAAGCTTCGGATCAAAAATCCCTGTCAACATTTGTGTCATGACGTAGGCTTTAGCAGGATCTAACACCTGTTTGTTATCCTGCTCTTTTTCATAAATTACCTTCCCATTATAATCTTCAACACGTGTAATCAAAGTGGGTTCAACTTTTTTCCCGCCATTGGCAAACAGGCTGTAGGCATTAGCCATATCAATGATACGGACCCCTGATGTCCCAAGGGCTAGCGATGGCACCTTCGCCATTTCGGTTGAAATGCCAAACTTTTTCGCTGTTTTGATTAACGTGTCTTCTCCTAAAAATAAATGCGTTTTAACCGCATAAATATTATCGGATAACGCGAGTGCCTGGGCGAGGGTGATTTCCCCGTTAGCATACTTATTGTTAAAATTATGCGGTGTATAATTAGAGCCGTCATCAAAATGAAAGGTCGTCGACTCGCTCCGCATCGTCGATGATGGTGTAAAACCTTGGCCAAGCGCCGCGTAATAAAGAATCGGTTTGATCGTTGAGCCTGGCTGCCTTTTCGCTTGGATTGCACGGTTATATTGACTTTTTTCATAGTCGCGGCCGCCAATCATCGCCTTGACCCCGCCTGTTTTCGGATCCATCGACACAAGCGCCGTTTGAATTTCCGAGCCGCTGGCGATGACACTTTGTACCTGCTTTTCAGCTGCTTCCTGTGTCTTAAGGTCAAGCGTCGTGTAAACTTTTAAGCCGCCAAGGGCAATCGTTCGGTCATCTAAATGCAATTGATCTTTTAAAGCATTCTTGACCGCATCCTGAAAATAGGGAGCGACCTTCACTTGCTGGTGTGGGTGTGCGCCTACAAAGGTCAGCGATTGTTGTGCCACCTTTTTTGCCTGGTTTTCCTTGATATAGCCGTTTGTCACCATTGTCCTCAGAATAATCGACTGACGGTGCTTCGCATTTTTCATCGATACAAGCGGGGAGTAATACCCCGGCCCCTTCGGAATCCCTGCCAGCATCGAGGCCTCGGCAAGGGTTAACTCCGAAGCTTTTTTTCCAAAATAAAACTGACTTGCTGCTTCTACACCGTAAGCACCGTTTCCGTAATAAATCGTGTTCAAGTAGCCTTCAAGGATTTGCTTTTTTGAATAATTCATTTCTAAGCGGATGGTGTAGAAGGCCTCTTGCAGTTTCCTGGACCAAGTTTTATCGTGCTCGAGAAAAAGGTTCCGGGCGTATTGCTGAGTGATGGTACTCGCGCCTTGCACCTTTCCGAATGCGTGTATATCGGCAACGACCGCACCGGCAATCCGCTTCATATCAAATCCATGGTGTTGGTAAAAGTTTTTATCTTCAATCGAAACGGTCGCATCTACTAAATCAGGGGAAATATCCTTTAAGGATACCCAGTAGCGCTTTTGCCCGCTGTTACTTTCACCAATCAATGTTCCGTCATTGGAAAAAAACAAGGTGGATTGCGGAACGGCAAGCGGCGGCGCTCCTAAAATTTTCGCATAGGCCAGAATGCCGAGAAAGAGAATGAGCATACAAACCATGCCGATCAAACTGATGAAAATAATCGCGCGCAAATACTTAATCGTCTTCCGAAACCCGTGATTCGTCATGATTTCCATATTGTTCACCCCTTTTTGCATTCACTGTCTGTCTCTGGATTGGTCCGAGACTTTCTCTCTAAAAATTGTTATAGTTTTAGTATGAAAAAAATGGATGGGTTTTAAACATTTCCCAAACAAAAAAGCAGAGGCTTTTTGCTTAGGGGCGACCCCTAGAACCCCTAGACCCCGGAGCTAGATTAGTAAAAAAATAAAATTTTTCTTGAAATTTTGCTAGATTCCTCTATACTTTTTCTTGTTTGTAATTTAAGTGTTTGGGTAGGATAAAAATTGAAATCCCTTCGTGATCAGTTGAGTGAATAAATATTAGCTTTAATGATTACTAAGTTGAAAATGGATGAGAGGATGATAAACATGACAATTTGGTTTACGGAAAAACAAACCGAAAATTTTGGTATCACAATGAAAGTGAATAAGACTTTACATACAGAGCAAACAGAATTCCAAAAACTCGACATGGTTGAAACAGAAGAATGGGGTAATATGCTTCTTTTAGATGACATGGTGATGACTTCTGTTCGTGACGAATTTGTTTACCATGAAATGGTGGCACACGTGCCATTATTCACCCACCCAAATCCTGAGAATGTTTTAGTTGTTGGCGGCGGTGATGGCGGTGCTATTCGCGAAATCTTGAAGCATCCAAGTGTAAAAAAAGCGACGCTTGTTGATATTGATGGTAAGGTTATTGAGTATTCAAAGAAATTCCTTCCAGGAATTGCCGGAAAATTAGACGATCCGCGTGTGGATGTTCGTGTCGATGACGGCTTTATGCATATTGCCAAAAGTGAAAATGAATATGATGTGATCTTGGTTGACTCCACAGAGCCTGTTGGACCTGCTGTAAACCTGTTCACAAAAGGCTTCTACGCTGGAATTTCGAAGGCGTTAAAAGAGGATGGTATTTTCGTGGCCCAATCCGATAACCCATGGTTTAAAGCAGATTTAATTCGCGATGTGCAACGCGACGTAAGAGAAATCTTCCCAATTACCCGCCTGTATGTAGCAAATGTTCCTACATACCCAAGCGGCCTATGGGCATTCACCATCGGTTCTAAAAAATATGACCCACTAGAAGTAAGCGACGACCGTTTCCACGAAATCGAAACTAAATACTACACAAAAGAACTTCACAAAGCAGCATTCGTATTGCCGAAGTTTGTTGGGGATTTAGTGAAATAAGCAGGAGTTTTAAGTTGGGTCTAACCCCCATAAAAGAGGAGTGTTAAGATGCGTTTCGATGAAGCTTACTCTGGAAATGTCTTTATTAAAAGTCATCCGAATTTTGAAGAAAGTAAAGCGGTTCTGTACGGGATGCCAATGGATTGGACGGTAAGTTACCGCCCTGGTTCTCGTTTTGGTCCGACACGTATTCGCGAGGTATCGATTGGTCTTGAGGAATATAGTCCATACCTTGACCGCGAGCTTGAGGATGTTAAATACTTTGATGCCGGTGATATTCCGTTGCCATTTGGAAATGCGCAGAAGAGCTTGGATTTAATTGAAGAGTATGTGGATTCATTGCTTGATGCCGGCAAATTCCCGCTTGGCATGGGCGGCGAACACTTAGTTTCTTGGCCGGTTATGAAAGCTGTGTTTAAAAAATATCCGGATTTAGCGATTATTCATTTTGATGCCCATACCGATTTGCGCGAGAATTACGAAGGCGAGCCATTATCGCACTCAACACCGATTCGGAAAATTGCTGAATTGATTGGGCCGCAAAATGTTTATTCCTTCGGGATTCGTTCTGGCATGAAGGAAGAGTTTGAATGGGCGAAACAAAACGGCATGCATATTGCCAAATTTGAGGTGCTGGAGCCGCTTAAAGAGGTTCTGCCGAAGCTTGCAGGCCGCCCTGTCTATGTAACGATTGATATCGACGTATTGGATCCTGCACATGCACCAGGAACAGGTACCGTTGATTGTGGCGGAATCACCTCCAAAGAGCTATTGGCTTCCATCCATGAAATTGCCCGCTCCGAAGTAAACGTCGTCGGTGGCGACCTCGTAGAAGTAGCTCCAATCTACGACAATTCCGAGCAAACCGCCAACACAGCCAGCAAACTCATCCGCGAAATGATCCTTGGTTGGGTGAAATAATATATTTTAAGGTTGTCCCAAATTGATTTTGGGGCAATTTTTTATGAAAAGGGGCATAAGGGACAAAGTCGGTGGGAGAACCGGAGAAAGTGTCTCTCCAGCGGGTCTGGAAGGACAAAACGCGGAAGGAAATGGGAGAAAGTGTATTTCCAGAAGGTCTGGAAGTACAAATTCCTTGAAAAACCAATCAAAATGTCCCTCCATGGCTCTTGTAAAAGAAACACCACCCGAATTTTGTCGTTTTGAATTGCCGCCCATTATGGGTATAATAGAAAAAGTGAATTTGATTAGAGGGAGTGCGGTTGGTTTGTCGATCCCTGAGATACCAGTGAGAATAAATGTGAAAACGACGATTGATCAAGATGAAACGTATGAGCTGCAATTGTTTGGCCGATATTTTGTAAAAGAGAATGCCTCCTATCTGCAATATGAGGAAGCAATGGAGGAAGGCAGTGTCCGGACGATTGTAAAAATAGCTTCAAATGAAGCCCTTATTTTGCGTAGCGGCGCCATCAAAATGCGCCTGCCGTTTGAATTAAATCGAAAACTAAATGGCAGCTATGAAATGCCGTTTGGCCATTTTGCCATAACGACCAAAGCCAAAAGCATCGAGCATTCTTATGAAAAGGGTAGCGGCGTAATTAACATACTCTACGACTTTACGATGCAGGGTTCGCCTAAAAGTACATACCATTTACAGATTACCTTCCAGGAGGATCAAAAATGAATATAGTGGAACAAGTCCAAAGTAAAATTAAAGAGGAAATTAAAGCGGCGGTTCTAAAGGCAGGCCTTGCCACCGAAGAGCAGCTACCCGATGTGATTTTGGAGACACCAAAAGAAAAAGTACATGGTGATTATTCGACCAATATGGCGATGCAGCTTGCCCGTGTGGCAAAGAAGGCGCCACGGATGATTGCCGAAGCCTTGATTGAGAATTTCGACCGTTCAAAGGCATCCATTGAAAAAATTGAATTAGCAGGACCAGGCTTTATCAATTTTTATATGAATAACAGCTATTTAACGGATTTAATCCCAACTGTACTGAAAGCAGGGGAAAAGTACGGGGAAACAACGATTGGAAACAAGCAAAAAATCCAGGTTGAGTTTGTATCAGCAAACCCGACCGGTGACCTTCATCTTGGGCATGCCCGTGGTGCGGCTGTCGGCGACTCGCTTTGCAATATTTTAGCAATGGCTGGCTATGATGTTTCCCGGGAATATTATATCAACGACGCTGGAAACCAGATTAATAATCTTGCCAAATCGGTGGAAGCGCGTTATTTCCAAGCGTTAGGGTTAGAAAAAGAAATGCCGGAAGACGGTTATCACGGTGTGGACATTATTAATATTGGAAAAACCTTAGCGGAAGAGTATGGCAATAAGTATGTCGAAGCCGATGAAGTGGAGCGCTTTGAATTTTTCCGTGAATATGGCTTGAAATACGAAATGGAAAAATTAAAGCGTGACCTGGAGGATTTCCGCGTGCGTTTTGATGTTTGGTACTCTGAAACTTCCCTTTATAAAAATGGAAAAATTGACGAGGCACTTGCCGCATTGCGTAAAAGCAGCTATATCTACGAGGAGGACGGTGCAACCTGGCTCCGTTCCACAGATTTCGGCGATGACAAAGACCGCGTGCTGATTAAGCAGGACGGCTCATATACGTATTTAACGCCGGATATCGCTTACCATAAAGACAAGCTCGACCGCGGTTTTGAACAACTCATCAATATTTGGGGCGCTGACCATCACGGCTATATCCCAAGGATGAAGGCCGCGATTCAGGCCTTAGGGTATGACCGAGATGCCCTCGAGGTGGAAATCATCCAGCTTGTACACCTTTATAAAAACGGTGAAAAGATGAAGATGTCGAAACGGACTGGAAAAGCTGTAACGATGCGTGATTTGGTCGATGAGGTCGGCCTCGATGCCACCCGGTACTTCTTTGCGATGCGCTCATCGGACACCCATATGGATTTTGACCTGGATTTAGCCGTTTCCGAATCCAATGAAAACCCGGTGTATTATGCCCAATATGCTCACGCAAGGATTTCAAGTATTTTACGTCAGGGCGGAGAGGTAGACATAGACGCGAACTTTTCTTTAATTGACTCAGAAAAGGAAATTGATTTATTGAAAAAGCTTGGCGAGTTTCCACTGGCGGTAGGGGAGGCGGCCGTGAAACGTGTGCCACACCGCATTACAAACTATATTTTTGAACTGGCTTCGACCTTCCATAGTTTTTATAACGCGGAAAAAGTCCTTGATCCCGAGTATCCAGAACGTTCTGCAGCTCGTTTGGGGCTGGTTAAAGCGGTCCAGATTACTCTTCGCAATTCACTTGCATTGATTGGTGTATCGGCTCCAGAAAAAATGTAGTTAGTGTCGAATCCCCCTTTGGTTGAAAGGGGGATTTTTAGCTTGATCAGTAAAGATGGAAAAGTGGCCAGTAAATTTTCTAGATCGACCAGTAAACCCAGGAATTCAGCCAGAAAATCAAAGAACTGGCCAGTAAAATGCAACTCCTTCAAAAAAGCCACTCAAAACATGAATACCATCCAAAAAATAGCAAATATTAAAATAGACTTTTTCAGTTAGGAGTGAGCTGCATGAATGTAGGTAGAGCGAAGGAAATCGCTGAGTCGTCGGATATCATCCAGGTTTCCTATGAAGGGAACCCGGTGATCATTCAGCATGTCGATGAAGCAACGAAAATGGCGAGAATATATTCACGGAATAACCCGGACGAAGAAAGGGATGTTCCCGTTCTTAACTTAATCGAAGAACAATGAAAAAGCATCGGTGAATAAACCGATGCTTTTTACAAAAGTAAAGAAAGTATAAAATTTTCGTCTTTGATAATTGTCCAGCGCAAGCGTCCTGCCCCTCGATGGTCTACAGCCAATCCGTCAAGAAGGTTCAAGAGCAACCTTCTTGCCGGCTTGGCTTAGGCTATGCCTGAGGCAGAACAAGGCGCTTGCGCTTTTCTTTTGTTCATCTGGCCTTACTGTGCTTGTTATTCGGAAGCTTATCGTCCGGATTTCCATTGCCTTGGTGCGTTTTATTATATTCTTGTTTCTTTTTGTCCTCATTTAATTTTTGTACAAATTCACTTGTGTTCTCCATCTTAATCCCTCCTTGATATTTGTTACTTTAACCATTTGCGGCGTAAATCATGCCACGGAACATGTCTTATTTTTTCATGGATAAAATGAGGGATTCCACCATACATACATAATAGGATATTGGATTCTTTGGGGGCCTATATGTATAAGGAACGGATTAAATCGTACATAAATGAAAAAAGATCAGCCCATTTCTCGTTTTTTAAGCGGGGCACAGGGCTCTTAATTGGAGTTTCACTTGTTGCGGCTTCTTTGCAGCTTTTATTAGTGAAAAATTATATTATTGATGGCGGAATCGTGGGGATTAGCATCTTGCTTTCCCATATTAGCGACCATGAGATGGAGTATTATATTCTCCTGTTAAATGCGCCATTTTTATTGCTTGGCCTACTTTACCTTGGAAAAAGGTTTCTGATGATCAGCCTAGGTTCACTTCTTTTTTTGAGCCTGGAATTGTACATGCTTGAGCCTATCCCAGCCATTACCAATAACCCCATTCTCGTCATCCTCCTCGGCGGGATCTGCTTAGGAATGGGGGTTGGCATGATTATTCGCTTTGGGGGTTCTCTTGACGGCACAGAAATTTTAGCAATTATATTAAGCAAACGGACATCTTTTTCGATTGGGCAATACGTATTGTTTTTTAATTTCTTTATTTTTTTCAGTGCGATTTTTGTCTTTGGCCTGATCGAAGCGGCGTATTCCTTAGCGACCTTTTGCGTTGCCTGTAAAACCATTGATCTCGCCCTTAAAAATATCTACAAAAAGTAAGAAAAAATTCCCGCGATGCCTTCCTTTATGGACCGGAACAGATTTGGCTTGGTTAAATCGGCTAGCGTTAATGGACGGGAATCATCGATATCCTTTTGTAAAACCGATTTTAAACGCCTGATAAATTCAGGATTAAAAATATAGCAATTAATTTCTTTGTTTAAAAATAAACTTCTTTTATCAAAATTAGCTGTCCCAATATCGCAGAGCTTATCATCGATGACAATCGTTTTTGCATGATAGAATCCATTTTTAAATTGAAAAACCTTTGCACCTTCCCTGATCAGTACCTTTAAATAGTGATGGGATGCCTCTTGAACTAGAATATGGTCCGAGGTATAGGGGACGACAATCGTAAGCTGAACGCCCCTTCTGAGTGCGCCAATTAGTTCGTGAAAAAGCAGCTTGCTGGGAATAAAATAGGGAGTCCCGATAATCATGGATTCTGATGCCATTTGGATGAGACGGACATACTTCCCCTCAAGCGTCACAGCCTCCGTGGGCATGAATTGGTGGCGAATTAATCCTTTTGGAACGTCAGGGAAATAGTTAGAGCGGCCCAATAAATTCTCATCGGTATTTTCCCGCCAATCAATCAAAAACTCACTTTGTAAAAAGGTCGCACCCTCGCCGAGCAGTTTTAAATGGTAATCACGCCATGGGCTGAGTTTTGGATCCTCATTGATGTATTCCCTGCCAATGTTGTATCCGCCAAGATACCCGATTTTTCCATCAATAATCGTAATTTTTCGGTGATTTCGTACCTGAGCAGAGTAAAAAAGATAGGGAAGCTTCACCCGATTGGAATAGGAAAAGTGGATGCCCGCCTCACGGAGTTCATTGATCGAAGATTTTTTCAAATAGATGCCGCCGATGCGGTCAAGCAGAAGCCGAACCTCAACACCTTCACGCGCCTTTTCTTTTAATAATTGTAAAAATTCAAGACTAAAGGCATCATTTTTGACTATATAAAAAAGAATGTGAACATGCTGTTTGGCTGCTTTGATTTCTTTAAAATAATCGGCGAACAGTTCCGGTCCATGCGGGAAGATATCAAGCTGGCCATGAAGCATGGGAGATTCGAGATTTTTAACCTGCGAAAGATGTTTCTTTCTTCCTAGCCTAAAATCAAGGACTAGCCATATGATGATAAGAAGTAATACTCCGATTAAAACGAGTGCAAATTTCATCTGAATCTTCCCTCCTCATCATATTTCTATGGTTGCCAATTGAAAACGCTTCTATGAATTTGAGTATATGAAAAAAAGAAGTTAAAAATTCATTTGACTGAATGCTCATTCATTATATAATGGGAGTAACGATTCTGAAAATTTAATAGGTTTAAAATTTTCTTAAACAGGAAGTGAGAAAGGGGAGTTTCGTATGACAGGTCTTCTATGGGTCAACCTCATTGCATTTCTGGCTGTAACCGCTTACGCTCTCAGCTTGTTCGTGTATGTTGTAAAAACGCGGATTGAATTTATTAAGCTGGGCAAAAAAGTGGAATTTGACAACAACGTCAAGGCACGTCTGCAAAAAATCTGGGTGAATGTGTTTGGCCAGAAAAAATTATTAAAGGACAAAAAGAGCGGGGCCATCCACGTCATGTTCTTTTACGGATTTATTCTTGTCCAATTCGGTGCGATTGATTTTATTTGGAAAGGAATTAAACCGGGTTCGCATCTGCCGCTTGGGCCGCTTTATCCGGGGTTTACCTTTTTCCAGGAAATTGTCACACTGGTCATTTTAGTAGCGGTGTTCTGGGCATTTTACCGCCGTTATATTGAAAAATTGGTCCGCTTGAAGCGGAACTTTAAATCTGGACTTGTCTTATTGTTCATTGGCGGCTTGATGATTTTCGTTCTGCTTGGAAATGGAATGGACATCATCTGGCATGGGGAAGAAACATCATGGACCGAGCCTGTAGCCTCCTTACTAAGCATCATTTTTGCAGGAATTGGTAAAACAGCTTCTATTGTCATTTTTTACTTTTCCTGGTGGATGCACTTACTTTTCCTATTAGCTTTCCTAGTGTATGTACCGCAGTCGAAGCACGCGCACTTAATTGCCGGTCCGGCGAATGTTTATTTTAACCGCTTGGAAAAGCCGGGTAAGCTAAAGAAAATTGATTTTGAAGATGAATCCCAGGAATCATTTGGGGTTGGTAAAATTGAAGACTTTACGCAGCTGCAAATGATTGACTTCTATGCCTGCGTTGAATGCGGACGCTGCACGAATATGTGTCCGGCCACCGGAACAGGCAAAATGCTGTCACCGATGGATTTAATCGTAAAAATGCGCGATCATTTGACTTTTCACGGGGCGGCGGTAACGTCTAAGCAGCCGTGGGTGCCAACGTTCGCGTTTGCCAATACAAAAGGTAACCAAATCGCTCTTGCCGCAGCAGGTAAAGGTGTGGAAGAAGCAGCAGCAGCGGGCGTTTATAGCCCAAGCCTCATCGGCGATGTCATCACGGAAGAGGAAATCTGGGCATGTACAACCTGCCGTAACTGTGAAGATCAATGTCCGGTCATGAACGAGCACGTTGATAAAATTATCGACCTCCGCCGTTATCTAGTATTAACAGAAGGAAAAATGGATGCAGATGCACAGAGGGCAATGACCAATATCGAGCGCCAAGGAAATCCTTGGGGACTTAACCGGAAAGAACGTGAAAACTGGCGTGAAGTCCGTGATGATGTTCATGTTCCAACGGTGAAAGAAATGAATAAGGCAGGCGAAGAATTCGAATACCTCTTCTGGGTAGGATCTATGGGTTCTTACGATAACCGCAGTCAAAAGATTGCCCTCTCGTTCGCCAAATTATTGAACGAAGCAGGTGTGAAATTTGCGATCCTCGGCAACAAAGAGAAGAATTCCGGTGACACGGCACGTCGTCTTGGTAACGAATTCCTGTTCCAGGATCTTGCAACGAAAAATATCGAAGAATTTGAAAAGGCAGAGGTCAAGAAAATCGTAACGATTGACCCGCACGCCTATAATATTTTCAAAAACGAATACCCTGATTTCAGCTTAACTGCTGAAGTTTACCACCATACAGAAGTTCTATTTGAACTTGTCCGTGATGGAAGACTCGTTCCGAAACATGCAGTCAATGAGAAAATTACCTTCCATGATTCATGCTATCTCGGCCGTTACAATGAGGTGTATGATGCGCCGCGAGAAATCTTAAAAGCGATCCCGGGCGTTCAGCTTGTGGAAATGGAAAGAAACCGCGAAAAAGGAATGTGCTGCGGCGCTGGCGGCGGGTTAATGTGGATGGAGGAAGAAACCGGACACCGCATCAACGTCTCAAGAACCGAGCAGGCCCTTGCCGTGAATCCATCGGTGATCAGCTCCGGATGTCCATACTGCTTAACAATGCTTTCCGACGGAACAAAAGCAAAAGAAGTGGAAGAAACCGTTGCGACTTACGATGTGGCAGAGCTTCTTGAAAAAGCTGTATGTGGGGAGAGCAAGACACTAGCATCATAAGTCGTTTGAAAACTTAAAATTGATTGGAGCAAAAGGTGGGAGACTTCTGTGGATCTCCCAGTACCGCTTGCACCTGGGGCGCAAATCAAGACAGCTCCAAATTTAGAAAGCAGAGGTTGATTGTATTATTAGGAATTCATTAAATTTTAGGAATTTTGTGTAAAACAATTCAACTTTTGCTTATTTTTTTGTAAAATGGAAGCAGGGCAATAAAACGCTTTCATTGCCCGTACATGAATAAAAACTCCATCAAAATGGCCACAAATAAAAAACTCATCTTAGATCTTCATCAAGCTCAATTTTTATTTCATCAATCTGCAGATTTTGTTTGTCTGCGTTCTTTTTTCAGCATATTTCGAGCGAGCGTTCAGTCGTCTTTTTTGGAAATATGCTGAAGTTTCTGTCTGAATATTAGGAAATGGGAGAGTGTTTACAATGGGGAAAACAGTCATTTTAAGCGGAGTCCGCACACCTTTTGGAAAAATGGGCGGTGCCTTAAGCAGCTTTACCGCGTCAGAACTTGGCGGTATCGCCGTAAAGGAAGCTTTAAACCGTGCTGGTGTAAAGCCTGAAGAAGTTCAAGAAGTCATTCTCGGGACTGTTTTACAGGGAGGTCAAGGACAAATCCCATCACGTCAGGCAGCAAGATATGCAGGAATGCCGTGGGAAGTAAAAACGGAAACCATCAATAAAGTCTGTGCATCGGGTATGCGCAGTGTCACCTTAGCCGATCAAATCATTCGTGCCGGTGATGAAGACGTGATTGTGGCTGGCGGTATGGAATCGATGAGCAATGCACCATATCTCCTGCCAAAAGCAAGGTGGGGCTTTAAAATGGGTGACTCTTCTGTAAAGGATTTGATGATACACGACGGTTTGACCTGCAGCTTTACCGGCGTCCATATGGGTACGTACGGAAACGGAACAGCAAAGGAAATGGAAATCAGCCGTGAGGCGCAGGATGAGTGGGCTTACCGCAGTCACGAAAGGGCGATTGCCGCAATCGAAAGCGGAAAGTTTGCCGAGGAAATAGTGGCCGTAGAGGTGCCGCAGCGAAAAGTGGCGCCAATTGTTGTCGGGCAAGATGAAGCACCGCGAAAGGATACTTCATTAGAAAGATTGGCAAAGCTTGCCCCGGTATTTAACTTTGAAGGAACGATTACCGCAGGAAATGCACCGGGTGTAAATGACGGCGCGGCTGCCCTTGTGCTGATGAGTGAAGAGCGCGCCGAGCGTGAAGGACGTAAAGCAGAAGCGGTCATCATAGGGCAGGCAGCTATTGCAGTGGAAGCAAAGGATTTCCCGAAAACACCGGGACTTGTCATCAATGAAATTTTACGAAAAACCGGAAAAGGCCTGGAAGAGATTGATTTGTTTGAAATCAATGAAGCCTTTTCTGCTGTTGCTTTAGCGAGCAGCCAAATTGCAGGTTTGGATCCGGAAAAAGTAAACGTCAATGGCGGCGCGGTTGCCCTCGGACATCCAATCGGGGCAAGCGGGGCACGGATTATTCTTACATTAATGCATGAATTGAAGCGCCGAGGCGGCGGAATTGGTATCGCAGCGATTTGCAGCGGCGGCGGCCAGGGTGATGCCGTGATGATTGAGGTTCCGAAGGCTTAAGCCTTGTTTAGTTTCTGGTGCCGGGAATCCATCATCGCAGATAAAACTCATTTTTCAGCAGATAAAAAGATAGATTCAGAGACTTTTATATAAATAGGGGCTGGTTCGGAGATGGGTAGCCCCGTTTGGAGGGAATATCATGAAAGTAGAAAAGATAATGGTCATTGGTGCAGGGCAAATGGGCTCAGGAATTGCCCAAGTTTGTGCTCAAGCAGGATATCAGGTATTTTTAAATGATTTGAAACCGGATTTCGTTGAGCACGGCTTAGGGGTGATCAACAAAAACTTATCAAGGAACGTTGAAAAAGGTCGTTTAACCGAAGTGCAAAAACAGGAAGTGTTAGCACGGCTGACGCCTTCAACTGATCTCAATGATGCAAGCGGTGTCGAACTTGTCATCGAAGCGGCCGTTGAAAACATGGAAGTGAAGACGAAAATTTTTGCCCAGTTGGATGAAATCGCGCCGGAACATGTGATTTTGGCAAGCAACACCTCGTCGCTGCCAATTACGGAAATTGCGGCAGCTACGAAGCGTCCGGAAAAGGTCATCGGCATGCATTTTATGAATCCGGTGCCGGTAATGAAGCTCGTTGAAATCATCCGTGGACTGGCAACAGCGGACGAAGTCTATCAGGTGATTGAAGATATGACGAAGACCTTAAGCAAGGTACCTGTTGAAGTAAATGACTATCCGGGATTTGTTTCCAATCGAATCCTGATGCCGATGATCAATGAGGCGATTTACACATTGTATGAAGGTGTGGCAACGAAAGAAGCCATTGACGAAGTCATGAAGCTCGGGATGAACCATCCGATGGGCCCGTTAACATTGGCTGATTTTATCGGCTTGGATACATGTCTTTACATTATGGAAACTTTACATGAAGGCTTTGGCGATGACAAATACCGTCCATGCCCGCTGCTCCGTAAATATGTAAAAGCAGGCTGGCTTGGCAAGAAAACTGGACGCGGTTTTTACAGCTACGAATAACGAAGAGTGAGTTTAGGAGGCTCTATACGTAAATCACCATAGCAATGGTTCTAACATAGAAAGAAAAATACAACAAAATCCTCAAAAGGGGAAATAAACATGAACCTGACATTTACAGAAGAACAAGAAATGATGCGAAAAATGGTCAAGGATTTTGCGATCAATGAAATTGCTCCTTTTGTCGAGAGAATGGAACAGGGGGAGTTCCCGCGTGAAGTCCTTCGTAAAATGGGTGAGCTCGGCCTGATGGGTATCCCCGTTCCAGAAAAATACGGCGGTGCAGGCATGGACTTTACTTCTTATATCATCGCAATCCACGAAATTTCCAAGGTAAGTGCCACAGTCGGAGTGATTCTTTCCGTTCATACTTCAGTGGGCACGAATCCGATTTTATATTTTGGAACAGAAGAACAAAAACAGCGGTTTGTTCCAAAGCTGGCAAGCGGCGAGTACTTAGGGGCGTTTTGCTTAACGGAACCAAGCTCCGGGTCAGATGCCGCGAGTTTGAAATCGCGGGCGGTAAGGGATGGCGATTATTATAAAATAAACGGCACCAAGGCATTTATCACAAATGGCGGGGAAGCCGATGTCTATATCGTGTTTGCTTCCACCAATCCGGAAAAGGGTACTCGCGGCATTACCGCATTTATTGTGGAAAAAGACACACCTGGTCTAATCATCGGTAAGGACGAAAAGAAAATGGGACTGCACGGCTCGAGAACAGTTCAGTTGACGTTTGACGACATGCGGGTACCGGTTGCCAACCGTCTTGGTGAAGAAGGTGAAGGCTTTATCGTTGCTATGGCAAACTTGGAGGTTGGCCGCATCGGAATTGCCACCCAGGCACTCGGGATTGCTGAGGCAGCATTGGAGGCGGCAACCGACTACGCGAAGCAGCGCCAGCAGTTTGGGAAACCGATCGCGGCCCTGCAAGGGGTTGCTTTTAAGCTCGCCGATATGGCAACAAGTGTCGAGGCGGCAAAACTATTAATCTATCGGGCAGCTTACTTACGGCAACGCGGCGTGAAATGTGCCTTTGAATCGTCGGTTGCTAAATTATTTGCTTCTCGGACGGCGATGGAAGTGACAACAGAGGCGATCCAAGTGTTTGGCGGTTACGGCTATACCGAGGATTACCCGGTTGAACGGTATTTTCGCGATGCCAAAATTACTGAGATTTATGAAGGAACGAGCGAGATTCAAAGGATTGTTGTGAGTAAGAATCTTTAATCGTTTGTAGATTATCTGGTCGGAGATTGTTGATTTTTGATCCAAGTTTTTAGATAAAATTTGAAATTGTTGATATCTGTGGAAAATGTCAATATCCACCCAAAATTTGTTGGTATCGGTCCAAACTGTGTTGATATTTTGACCCGCCAGCCACACTCCAGTAAAAATCGCACGAAATTTTGCAGTTGAAAATCCAAGGAGGACTCAGGGAATGAACTTTCAATTATCCGAAGAACATGAAATGATTCGCAAAATGGTTAGGGACTTCGCCCGCAATGAGGTTGCACCGACTGCGGCCGAGCGTGACGAGAATGAAACCTTTGACCGTAAAATTTTTGACAAAATGGCGGAGCTTGGTCTGACAGGAATTCCATGGGCGGAAGAGTACGGCGGAATTGGAAGCGATTACTTTGCTTACTGCATCGCAGTCGAAGAACTTTCCCGCGTTGACGCTTCCATCGGGGTAACACTTTCTGCCCACACCTCGCTTGCCGGCTGGCCGATTTACAAGTTCGGATCAGAAGAGCAAAAGCAAAAATACTTGCGCCCAATGGCAGAAGGATCAAAAATTGGCGCCTATGGCCTAACTGAGCCTGGCAGCGGTTCCGATTCAGGCGGAATGAGAACAACAGCCCGTTTGGAAGGCGATCATTATGTCCTAAATGGCTCCAAAATTTTCATCACGAACGGCGGAATTGCTGATACCTATGTCGTATTTGCGTTAACGGACCCAGCGAGCAGACAAAAAGGAACCACAGCGTTTATTATCGAAAAAGAATTCCCAGGCTTTTCGGTTGGTAAAAAAGAAAAGAAACTCGGCATTCGTTCGTCACCAACAACAGAAATTATTTTTGAAGATTGTAAAGTACCGATCGAAAACAGACTTGGCCAAGAAGGTGAAGGCTTTAAAATAGCTATGATGACGCTTGACGGCGGCCGCAATGGCATCGCGGCTCAAGCGGTTGGAATTGCTCAAGGTGCACTCGATGCTGCGGTGGATTATGCAAAGGAACGTCATCAATTTGGCAAACCGATTGCGGCGAACCAAGGAATCAGCTTCAAGCTTGCCGATATGGCAACAGCAATTGAGGCTTCAAGACTATTAACCTATCAAGCAGCATGGCTTGAGTCAAACGGCTTACCGTATGGGAAAGAGTCGGCGATGTCTAAATTAATGGCTGGTGACACCGCCATGAAGGTAACAACGGAAGCGGTTCAAGTGTTTGGCGGATATGGTTATACAAAGGATTATCCCGTTGAACGGTTTATGCGCGATGCAAAAATCACGCAAATCTATGAAGGAACACAAGAAATTCAGCGCCTTGTAATCTCAAGGATGTTGACGAAATAGAAAAGCGGAAGCGCCTTGCTTAGGCGCTGGAGCTAGACAAATAAAAAGGAATTTGACGTAGCCCTAAGGAAAAGCAGTCCAAAAACAGGCCTTTCCTAAGGGAGCTGTGAACAAAAGGCGGTTTTTAACGTGACGAAAAAGAGAGAAGTACAGGCTTCGGTCAAGGATGAGCGGCTGGTTGAAAAAAGACGTGATCAAATGATTAAAGGGGCAGTTACCCTTTTTATAGAAAAGGGGTTTCACCGGACAACTACAAGGGAAATTGCCAAGGCGGCAGGGTTTAGCATTGGAACACTTTATGAATATATCCGCTCGAAGGAGGATGTCCTTTACCTTGTATGTGATAGCATTTACGAGCATGTTAGTGAGCGTCTGCAGAAGGACCTTGATAATAAGCAGGGAACATTAGCGAATTTAAAACAGGGGATTGCCAATTACTTTCGGGTGGTAGACGAGATGCAAGATGAATTTCTCGTCATGTATCAGGAGGTAAAATCGTTAACAAAGGATGCCCTGCCATATGTTCTGAATAAAGAAAAGGAAATGGCAGGGATGTTTGAAAAGCTGTTAACCCTTTGTGTCGAAAATGGTGAACTGGAATTATCGGAAAAACAATTAAAGCTAATTTCCCATAACATTATTGTTGACGGGCATATGTGGAGCTTCCGCCGTTGGAGTGTACAGAAATTATATACCATTGATGAATATATTGAATTGCAAACAGAGTTGATTTTATCAGGAATCAAGTAAAAAGGGGGAGCATGATGGAGATTTATAAGCCAAAACATCATATCCGGTTTGTCACAGCATCCAGTCTTTTCGATGGACACGATGCTTCAATCAATATTATGAGAAGAATCCTTCAGTCGAGCGGGGCCGAGGTCATCCATCTTGGGCACAATCGTTCAGTGGAAGAGGTCGTCAACGCTGCGATCCAAGAGGACGTTCAGGGTATTGCGATTTCGTCTTATCAAGGCGGCCATGTGGAATATTTTAAATACATGTACGATTTACTGAAGGAAAAAGGTGCCCCGAACATTCGCATTTACGGCGGCGGTGGCGGCGTCATCATTCCAAAAGAAATTAAAGAGCTTCATGAGTATGGGATTGCCTGGATTTTTTCTCCGGAAGACGGCCGGAAGATGGGACTTCAAGGGATGATCAACCGCATGCTTGAAGAGTGCGATTTTCCAACCGTGACGACCAATGCGGCAGAGCAGATTGAAAAGTTACAAACTGGAGAGGATAACGCAATTGCCAAGCTAATTACACTTGCAGAGCTTCACGTCGATGATAATAAAGAAGTCGCAGCAGCGGCAGAACTGGTGCTCGATCAAGTGAAATCATTAACGAAGTCCATTCCGGTAGTCGGGATTACCGGTACAGGCGGCGCCGGAAAAAGCTCGCTGACAGATGAATTGATTCGCCGTTTTATTAATGAACTTCCGGATAAACGGGTAGCGGTTTTATCTGTTGACCCTACCAAACAAAAGACAGGCGGGGCGTTGTTAGGTGATAGGATTCGGATGAATGCTATTTTTTCACCGAATATCTATATGCGCAGCCTTGCAACCAGGTCATCGAAAACGGAATTGTCATTGGCGATTAAGGATGCTGTGTCGGTCGTAAAAGCGGCCGGATTTGATCTTGTAATTGTCGAAACAAGCGGCATCGGCCAAGGTGACGCGGAGATTACCGATGTTTGTGATCTTTCCATGTACGTCATGACAAGCGAGTTCGGAGCTCCATCCCAGCTTGAAAAAATTGATATGATTGATTTTGCCGACCTTATTGTTATCAATAAATTTGAACGAAAAGGCTCAGAGGATGCAAAGCGCCATGTGCAAAAGCAATACCAGCGCAGCCATATGTTGTTTGAAAAAGATCCATCCGAAATGCCAGTGTATGGAACGATTGCCAGTCAGTTTAATGACCCAGGTACAAACGCTCTTTTTTCTGCATTAATTGAAAAAATAAATGAGAAAATGGCTGCTGATTGGGTGACTTCTTTTAGCAAAGAGGCAAAGGTGGAAAAACAAAGTGTGATCATCCCAACCGACCGCCGCTATTATTTACGGGAAATTTCCGATACGGTACGCCGTTACCATAAAAAAGCGGAAGAACAGGCTGATATGGCACGGAAGCTGTTCCAGCTTGAAGGGGCGATTGCAGCTGTTAAGGAACGGGAGGACAGCAGTGAAATCGTTGCTTCCTTAGAAGCGATTAAGAATGAAACGGAAGGAAAGCTAACGGTCGAATCGAAAAAAATCTTGACGGGCTGGGCCGGGACGAAGGAAGCCTATTCAAAGGATCAATTTGTGATGAGAATCCGCGATAAGGAAATCATCACGGTTTTAAAAACAAAAAGCCTTTCCGGACTCGATATTCCCAAGGTGGCATTGCCAAAATATAAAGATTACGGGGAAATCCTCCGCTGGGTGTACCGAGAAAATGTACCGGGCTCATTCCCATATACGGCAGGGGTATTCCCGTTCAAGCGGGAAGGCGAGGATCCAAAGCGGCAATTCGCCGGGGAAGGAACGCCGGAGAGGACGAACCGCCGTTTTCACTACCTATCAAAGGATGACACGGCAAAACGCTTAAGTACAGCGTTTGATTCGGTAACCCTTTATGGGGAGGATCCGGATTACCGCCCTGACATTTATGGGAAGATTGGCACAAGCGGTGTCAGTGTTTGTACGTTGGATGATATGAAAAAACTGTACGCAGGCTTTGACCTCTGTCATCCATCAACATCGGTATCGATGACCATCAATGGTCCAGCACCGATTATTTTGGCGATGTATATGAATACGGCCATTGACCAGCAGGTTCAGAAAAAAGAGGCAGAGCTTGGTCAGGTACTCACACCAGAGGAATTTGCCGAGGTGAGAGCGTATACGTTAAAAACCGTCCGTGGTACCGTTCAGGCCGATATTTTAAAAGAAGATCAGGGGCAAAACACCTGTATTTTCTCAACAGAATTTGCCTTAAGGATGATGGGCGATATCCAGCAGTATTTCATCGATAATCAGGTACGCAACTATTATTCTGTATCGATTTCCGGCTATCATATTGCTGAAGCCGGTGCAAACCCAATTTCGCAATTGGCTTTCACACTCTCAAATGGTTTCACCTATGTGGAATATTATTTAAGTCGGGGGATGAAGATTGATGATTTCGCGCCAAATCTTTCGTTCTTCTTTTCGAATGGCCTGGATCTGGAGTATACCGTGCTTGGCCGTGTGGCCCGCCGCATTTGGGCAACCGTTATGCACGATAAATACGGTGCAAATGAGCGTAGTCAAAAGCTGAAGTATCATGTTCAAACATCAGGGCGTTCGCTGCACGCACAGGAAATTGATTTCAATGATATCCGGACAACACTTCAAGCATTAATGGCCCTTCAAGATAACTGTAATTCACTGCATACAAATGCCTATGATGAAGCGATTACTACACCAACTGAGGAATCAGTAAGAAGAGCGATGGCGATTCAAATGATCATTACAAAGGAGCATGGTTTAACAAAGAATGAGAATCCGCTTCAAGGTTCGTTTATCGTCGAAGAGCTGACAGATCTTGTAGAAGAAGCTGTTTTACAGGAATTTGAGCGGATTAATGACCGCGGCGGGGTACTTGGCGCGATGGAAACGCAGTATCAGCGCGGAAAAATTCAGGATGAGTCGATGTATTACGAAATGAAAAAGCATACAGGTGAATTGCCAATCATCGGCGTCAATACCTATTTGAACCCCAACCCGCCATCCGAAGAAGATGTAGATAATATGGAGCTGGCCCGGGCAACGGAGGAAGAAAAAGAGCTGCAGATTCACAATTTGCGCGCGTTCCAGGCGGCCCATTCGGATCAGGCAGAACAGGCTTTAAAGGCCTTAAAAGCAGCAGCAGTCAACAATGGCAACATTTTTGCAGAATTAATGGAGACGGTAAAAGCCGCAAGCCTCGGACAGATTACAAAAGCGCTATATGAAGTTGGCGGGCAGTATAGAAGAAATATGTAAAACAGAAAAGCAGAAGCGCCATGACCAGCCCCGACAAGCGCTGGACAGTAATCGACGTTCGATACAATATATAGGTTTTTTGGTAGACAATGGTTTCTTTGGGGGCCGTTGTCTATTTATGTAAAAAAGTTTTTTTCAAAATAGAGGATTTTCTTATATAATCATAGTAGTGTTTAAATTAAGACTCCTTGGATGGTGATACAAATGAAGATTACTTTTATAATTGGAGTTTTAATTGTTTTTGCCTGGCCGTTATATTATCTCTACCAGCTCCAGTTGGGGGTGGTTTCCTTTTTGCTGCTGGCGATTTTCTTTATGGTTGTGTCAATCAAAGAAACAAAAAAGCTCCGCATCAATAAAGAAGGGAACCAAGAGCACCACAAAAGGCAAAAAATCAAGCAAAACAGTAGATAGAACTAGCATAAACCCCAATAATTTGTTTATAATGAAGAATATGTTATTTTGTAGAAATCGGAAGCGCCTTGTCCAGGGGCGATAAGCACAAGACAAGCCGAGCGTGAGGGTTGTTCTTTAACCTTCTCAGGCGGACCCACTTGTGACCTCGAGTCCTAGGCGCTGGAGCTAGACAATACAAATGCCCGTTAATCACTCTATTAGAGTGTTAAATAGAGAAAGGAAGTGCCAATATTGAGTTTAGCACAATACTCAAAAGAGGAATTAAAAGAGCTTTCCCTCATTGAAATGGCTTATGAATTTTTGAACAACAGCAAACAACCAATTTCATTTCATGAATTGGTAAAAGAAATTTCTGCTGCTGCTGGGGTTTCGGAAGAGGAAATGCGGTCCAAGCTTGCGCAATTTTATACGGATATTAATATTGATGGCCGTTTTCTATCACTAGGGGAAAACCGCTGGGGACTTCGCGTTTGGTATCCAGTTGATACGCAGGAAGAAGAAGTCGTTACGGCTGTTAAACCGAAGAAGAAAAAGGCGAAGAAAGTGGTCGACGAGGAAGAACTTGACGATTACGATGAGGTCGATGAAGAGGATTTCGATGATCTCGACGATTATGCCGATGATGAAGAGGACGTTCTTGACGATGAAGAGGATGTCTTTGATGACGTCGATGAAATCGATGAAGATGACGATGTCATTGAGGATGATGAAGAATTTGCCCTTGATGAAGAAGAGTTGGACGAGGAACTCGACGATGAGTTAGAGGAAGAAGAAGAAGAAGAAGTGTAATAGTCTTGACTTTTTATCTCCACCCTTGTATTATCTTTTTTGGGCTCCTTAAAAAAGGAACGAATCAATTTTTTGATGATATGCGCTCCCTTACATTGCGTAAGTGGAGCGCTTTTTTGTTGTTTTTAGGGGTAAAATCGTTTCACTTCCCCGTCAACCTATCATCTTAGGGTGAGGCTGAATTTTTTTAAAAAAAAGCCTTAAACTATCTGGATAATGTACAAACTGTAAATATGAGGGGGAATCAATAATGACAAAGTATATTTTTGTAACAGGCGGCGTAGTTTCCTCGCTTGGAAAAGGGATTACCGCAGCATCTTTGGGACGATTATTAAAAAACCGCGGATTGAACGTAACAATTCAAAAGTTTGATCCATACATCAATGTTGACCCGGGAACGATGAGTCCGTATCAGCATGGTGAAGTGTTCGTAACGGATGACGGTGCGGAAACAGATTTAGACTTAGGTCACTATGAGCGTTTTATCGATATTAACTTAAACAAGTATAGCAACGTAACAACTGGTAAAATTTATTCCAGCGTATTGCGTAAAGAGCGCCGTGGCGATTATTTAGGCGGAACGGTACAGGTTATTCCACACATTACCAATGAAATTAAAGACCGCGTATTCCGCGCCGGCAACGAAACGAATGCGGACGTAGTTATCACCGAAATCGGTGGAACGGTAGGGGATATTGAGTCACTTCCATTCCTTGAAGCGATCCGTCAAATAAAAAATGATGTTGGCCGTGACAATGTTCTCTATGTTCATTGTACGTTAATCCCATACATCAAAGCCGCTGGTGAAATGAAAACCAAACCAACACAGCACAGCGTTAAAGAGCTTCGCAGCCTTGGTATTCAGCCAAATATCATTGTGGTTCGTACCGAAATGCCGGTATCACAAGATATGAAGGACAAAATTGCTTTGTTCTGTGATATTGATTCTAAAGCAGTCATTGAGTGCCGTGATGCGGATACCCTTTACTCTGTACCGCTTGCGCTTCAAGAGCAAAACATGGATCAAATCGTCTGCGATCACTTGAAATTGGTGACTCCGGAAGCGGATATGACAGAGTGGACTGCATTAGTGGATAAGGTTCTCCATTTATCAAGCAAGACTCGAATTGGTTTGGTTGGTAAATATGTTGAACTTCAAGATGCCTATATATCTGTTGTTGAAGCAATGCGCCATGCCGGCTATGCATTTGATGCCGATGTGGAAATTAAGTGGATCAATGCTGAGCATGTAAACGCTGGAAATGTGGATGAGTTATTAAGTGATGTCGACGGTGTTCTTGTTCCTGGTGGCTTCGGTGATCGCGGGATTGAAGGGAAAATTGAAGCGACTCGCTATGCGCGTGAAAATAAGAAACCATTCCTTGGCATTTGTTTAGGTATGCAGCTGGCAACTGTTGAGTTTGCCCGCAATGTTCTTGGTCATAAGGATGCACACTCTGCTGAGTTTGTTCCAGAAACCAATTATCCAATTATTGACTTACTTCCTGAGCAAAAGGATGTTGAGGATTTAGGCGGCACATTGCGTCTTGGCTTATATCCTGCACGTCTTGCGGAAGGAACGAAGGCGTTTAGTGCTTATGAGGAGAAAGTAATTTATGAGCGCCACCGTCATCGTTATGAGTTTAATAATCAATTCCGTCAAGAGATGGAAGAGGCAGGTCTTATTTTCTCTGGAACAAGCCCAGATGGCCGTTTAGTCGAGATTATCGAATTGAAGGATCACCCATGGTTCGTGGCATCCCAGTTCCACCCAGAGTTCATTTCAAGACCAAATCGTCCACAGCCGCTATTCCGCGACTTTATTCGTGCGACGTTGAAATAATTTTTTTAAGGCCATTCCTTGGGGAGTGGTCTTTTTTTGGGGAGTTTTGGCGTTTACTTTCCAGTTTCGCAATAATACTTTCGAATTCACTTGTATTTGTGCAAAAATAAAAAAAGCCAGGCAAAAGCCTGGCTCAGGTATCTTTCCTCGCTAATTTAAGATAAATTTGGGACATTTGGATGCTGTTTTTTTAAAAGGATTTGCATTACTTTCCGGTTTCCTCAAAATTCTTTCCACTTCAAAAGATTCTCCAAAAACCTACTCCTCATATTCCCCCAAAATCTCTTCAATCGTAAATTTCAAGCCGAAATAGACGAACAATCCGGCCATTGAAGACGGATATCCGTAGCGTCCGCCAAATTCATCCGGAAGCAGCCCCTTTTTCAGCCTCAAATCGATATGAACATCCGCCAATTCCACGAGTGGTCCAGCTTCATCGCCAACACTTGAAACCGCGACAAACGGAATTCCTTTCTCCTGAAGCTCGTAAGCTAGTGAAACGGCCTCTGAATCCACGGAAGTTCTTGTAAAAATTAAAACACGATCCGCTTCGGTTAATAAAGACAAATCACTCAACACTTTTGCAACCTTAAACGGTTCCGCACCCTCCAAGGCTTCAAATTCCACCGCCTTCATCTCGCGAAAACCGGCAAGATAAATCGTACCATCGCCGACAGGTGCCTGGGCCAGCAAGCGCGCTCCATCCTCAAAAGAAAACTCTTCTTTTTCATCAATTCTTTTAAACAAACCCGTTAATTGGGTTGTGAACATTTTTAACATAGAAACCCTCCTTCTCGCTCCTTTATTATATTCTTTTTTGCAAAAATGCAGAAATAACGGAAATCGGAGTTTAAATTAGCAGGAATTTCAAAATAAATGTAGAATTACTAATCGAATTGACTGAGATATAATATTTAATAAAGAAAACTCGCCGACTGGTGAGCCCCTAAGGGCGGTTCATGAGGCGTAGTTGCACTTATGCCTGATAGGAAAGTTATACTCTCCTATCGGCCATGAAACACATCAAATGGGAAGAGGTGGAGTTATGAAAGAGAAAATATTAATCGTCGACGATCAATTTGGAATTCGAATTTTACTAAATGAGGTATTCCAAAAGGAAGGGTATCAAACTTATCAGGCAGCTAATGGCATTCAAGCCCTTGATATTGTAAAAAAGCATGACCCAGATCTCGTTCTCTTAGATATGAAAATCCCAGGAATGGACGGAATTGAAATTTTAAAAAGAATGAAAGTGATTGACCCGGAAATTCGCGTCATTATCATGACCGCTTATGGGGAATTGGACATGATTCAAGAGGCGAAAGATCTTGGGGCCATCACTCACTTCGCGAAGCCGTTTGATATTGATGACATCCGGGCCGCAGTGAAGAAACACATGCCGCAAAAAGCGAAATAACCCTATTATTATACTGAAAAAACTGTACTAGTAATGTTTGCGCTTTCATTATTACAGTTTTAAAAATTCGGATAGATTGATGGCATTTCCTCCTAGTTTTTGATATGATATTTATGAACTTTTTCTGGTTTTTAAATCTTTTCACACCATACATAATCCTGAAAACAGAGGGAAAACCTTTATATGGAAAGTCTGTTTGAAAAGATGCCAGCTCATATTAAGGAGGAAGAAAAATGCCTTTAGTTTCTATGACCGAAATGCTCAAAAAAGCAAATGCAGAAGGCTATGCTGTTGGGCAATTTAACATCAATAACCTAGAATTTACCCAAGCTATTCTTCAAGCCGCTGAAGCAGAAAAATCACCGGTTATTCTTGGTGTTTCTGAAGGTGCGGGACGTTATATCGGTGGATTCAAAACCGTTGTAAAAATGGTAGAAGGTTTATTGGAAGATTACAATATCACCGTTCCAGTTGCCATTCACCTTGATCACGGTTCAAGCTTTGACAAATGTAAAGAAGCAATCGATGCAGGCTTCACTTCCGTCATGATCGACGCTTCACACGATCCATTTGAAGAAAACGTTGCAACAACTTCTAAAGTGGTTGAGTATGCTCATTCAAAAGGTGTTTCCGTTGAAGCTGAGCTTGGAACAGTAGGCGGACAGGAAGATGATGTTTCCGGCAGCATTATTTATGCAGATGCAAATGAGTGTGTCGAATTAGTTAAACGTACAGGTATTGATTGCCTTGCTCCTGCTTTAGGTTCTGTTCATGGCCCTTACAAAGGGGAACCCAACCTTGGATTCAAGGAAATGGAGGAAATCGGCAACCTTACTGGTGTACCGTTAGTTCTTCATGGTGGTACTGGAATCCCAACAAAAGATATTCAAAAATCAATTTCGCTAGGAACAGCGAAAATCAATGTAAATACAGAAAACCAAATTGCTTCTGCGAAAGTCGTTCGCGAAGTATTGGCTGCAAAACCAAATGAATATGACCCACGTAAATATTTAGGACCAGCTCGCGATGCCATCAAAGAAACCGTTATTGGCAAAATGCGTGAATTCGGTTCATCTCAAAAAGCTTAATCAGGTACTCCACTTGAAATAGGCTAGTGAAATAGTGTACGATTGTCAATGAAAGCGAAACCGCCCTTCCCAAAGAGGGCGGTTTCAGTGTGTTCGACAAAAACTGGAAATTTTGCCGAAAATTATCGAAAAATTGGAGGGAAGCGCTGTGAAATTTTTTATTGATACGGCTAATTTAGAAGAAATTCGTGAAGTACATGAACTTGGTTTACTTTCTGGGGTAACGACAAACCCAACCCTTGTAGCGAGAGAAGGAAATATCTCTTTCCAAGATCGAATTAAGGAAATTGCTGAGCTTGTTCCAGGTTCTGTTAGTGCGGAGGTTATTGCCCTGGACGCAGAGGAAATGATTCGTGAAGGAAAAGAATTAGCTGCAATTGCTCCGAATGTTACTATTAAAGTTCCTATGACACCGGATGGCTTAAAAGCATGCCATGCTTTTTCAAAAGCAGGTATTAAAACAAATGTCACATTGATCTTCAATGCTAACCAGGCTCTTCTTGCGGCAAGAGCAGGCGCTACTTATGTATCTCCATTCCTTGGAAGACTAGATGATATCGGTCAAAATGGTTTAGACTTAATTTCCCAAGTCGCTGAAATTTTTGCTGTTCATGGGATTGAATCAGAAATTATTGCAGCATCGATCCGCAATCCAATCCATGTAACAGAAGCAGCCTTAAGAGGGGCGCATATTGCAACAATTCCATATAAAGTATTGATAGATTTGTTTAAACATCCATTAACCGATAAAGGGATTGAAGGATTTTTAAAAGACTGGAATGCTCGTAACAACGCGTAAGTTGGAAAAATTTCCAATAACTTTTTTTAATATTAATACATGAAAATAGAATTTTCGTGTAAACTAGAGGATAGACAAGCTGTCGGAAAATGTCTATTGATATTGGAAAAATATACCTAAGGTCATAATTTGGCGTAAAATAAAACTTGTCGACCCGTGCAAAGACGTGCGAAAGGCTTAGAAGGGAGTCGAAAATGGAAAAGCTTAAGATTGCGGGCGGTTACCCACTTCGCGGTACCGTTAGGATTAGTGGAGCCAAAAACAGTGCTGTTGCCCTTATTCCAGCGACTATTTTGGCAGAATCACCAGTAACCATTGAAGGATTGCCACATATTTCGGATGTAGAAATTCTAAAAGACTTGCTCGAAGAAATTGGCGGAAAGGTTCAGTTGTCTGAGGAAGAAATGACCATTGATCCATCGAAAATGATTTCGATGCCACTGCCAAACGGGAAAGTTAAAAGGCTTCGGGCATCCTATTATTTAATGGGTGCGATGCTAGGCCGCTTTAAAAAAGCAGTCATTGGTCTTCCAGGCGGCTGCCATTTAGGCCCTCGCCCGATTGATCAACATATTAAAGGGTTCGAAGCATTGGGCGCCAGTGTCACGAATGAACAAGGGGCTATTTATTTACGGGCGGACGAGCTCCGCGGGGCACGGATTTACCTAGATGTTGTCAGTGTTGGTGCTACGAT
The DNA here is from genome assembly GCF_001866655.1 of Bacillus sp. MUM 116. Classification (GTDB taxonomy): domain Bacteria; phylum Bacillota; class Bacilli; order Bacillales; family Cytobacillaceae; genus Neobacillus. The sequence goes on from NZ_MLYR01000021.1 coordinate 77,014, forward strand.
TAATATCATGCTCGCTGCTGTCCGGGCAAAGGGAAGAACCATCATTGAGAATGCGGCAAAAGAGCCGGAGATCATTGATGTCGCTACCTTGTTAACCAACATGGGTGCGAAAATTAAGGGTGCCGGAACCGATGTCATCCGAATTGACGGCGTTGAAAGTCTCCATGGCTGCCGTCATACAATTATCCCTGACCGGATTGAGGCGGGAACCTATATGATTTTAGCCGCTGCCGTTGGTGACGGAGTTCTCATTGATAATGTGATTCCACAGCACCTCGAATCATTGATTGCAAAACTTCGGGAGACGGGTCTGCAAATTGAAACAGGAGATGACCAAGTGTTTGTCTCGGGTGGTTCTAACTTGAAGACGGTTGATATTAAAACACTTGTTTATCCCGGGTTTCCAACTGATTTGCAGCAGCCGTTTACGACGTTTTTAACAAAAGCTACCGGATCAAGCGTTGTAACGGATACTATTTATGGTGCCCGTTTTAAACATATTGATGAGTTAAGAAGAATGAACGCCAATATTAAGGTGGAAGGACGTTCGGCCATCATCAACGGTCCTGTTCAGCTTCAAGGGGCTAAAGTAAAGGCAAGTGATCTGAGAGCAGGCGCTGCCCTTTTCATTGCCGGCCTGATGGCAGAAGGGATTACCGAAGTGACTGGACTCGAGCACATCGACCGTGGCTACAGTAACCTGGTTGAAAAATTAAACGGTCTTGGCGCAACGGTTTGGCGTGAAGCATTAACGCAGGAAGAACTGGAACATCTAAAAAATACGTAAATTTTTGAGTATTTGGACAAGCCATACTAGAACTTTATACAACTTTGGGAGCTCTCAAGTGAGAGAATGGGGGATGGAACTGATGGAAAGAAGTTTATCGATGGAACTAGTCCGTGTTACGGAAGCAGCGGCACTTGCATCTGCACGCTGGATGGGTCGAGGTAAAAAGGATGAAGCAGACGGTGCGGCAACTACCGCAATGCGTGATGTATTTGACACCGTACCAATGAAAGGAACCGTTGTCATTGGGGAAGGCGAAATGGACGAAGCGCCAATGCTTTATATTGGTGAAAAACTGGGGAACGGATATGGACCTCGTGTCGATATCGCAGTCGACCCGCTTGAAGGCACCAATATTTTAGCATCTGGCGGCTGGAACGCTCTGGCTGTTCTTGCGGTTGCTGATCACGGAAACCTTCTTCATGCACCGGATATGTACATGGAGAAAATTGCCGTAGGACCGGAAGCAGTTGGCCTTGTTGATATTAATGCTTCTGTTCTTGATAATTTAAAAGCAGTGGCGAAAGCAAAAAATAAGGATATTGAAGACGTGGTGGCAACGGTTTTAAATCGTCCGCGCCATGAGCATATTATTCACCAGCTTCGTGAAGCCGGTGCCCGAATCAAATTGATTAACGACGGTGATGTGGCAGGAGCCATCAATACGGCTTTTGATAACACAGGTGTCGACATTCTATTTGGTTCTGGCGGCGCGCCTGAAGGGGTAATCTCTGCGGTTGCCTTAAAATGCCTTGGCGGCGAATTGATGGGGAAATTGGTTCCGCAAAACGATGCGGAAATCGAACGTTGCAAAAAAATGGGGCTTGATTTAAACAAAGTTCTTCGCATGGAAGACCTTGTTAAGGGTGATGATGCCATTTTTGCTGCCACCGGTGTAACCGATGGAGAATTATTGCGCGGCGTTCAATTTAAGGGTTCTTACGGTTCTACCCATTCCGTTGTCATGCGGGCAAAATCAGGTACAGTGCGGTTTATTGATGGCCGGCACAGCTTGAAAAAGAAACCGCATTTAGTTATTAAATAGAAAAATGATAGGGAGACTGGACCTTTTTGGTCTAGTCTCTTTTATAAAAATACCCTCCAAAATTTCCCAACTTAAATAATAGTTGATTAATTTTTTGTAAAGGGGGTAAAATAGAAATTGTTTTAGACAGAAAAACTTTCTACAACTCTATTCATTTCTTCATTGCTTTCTTATCCTCCAATCTCATATAACTCAATTGGTGAGAAGAAAATTATAATAATACCCCGCCGATTTTATTAATATTAATATAACCTGCGGATGAAAATATCAAAGAGTGGTGTACAAATGGACGTAACAATTTCAAGTTTAGAAAACATGAAGCTGAAGGAGCTTTATGAGCTTGCACGCGAATATAAAGTGACCTACTACAGCAAATTAACGAAAAAAGAATTAATTTTTGCCATCCTAAAATCTCGTGCCGAACAGCAGGGTTATTTTTTCATGGAAGGTGTACTGGAAATTATCCAGTCAGAAGGATTTGGATTCCTCCGGCCGATCAATTATTCGCCGAGCTCAGAGGATATTTACATCTCAGCATCGCAAATCCGCCGTTTCGATCTTCGTAATGGTGATAAAGTTTCAGGTAAGGTTCGACCTCCAAAAGAAAATGAACGTTATTACGGGTTATTGCATGTAGAAGCAGTAAATGGGGAAGACCCGGAATCCGCGAAGGAACGCGTTTATTTTCCAGCCTTAACTCCTCTGTATCCAAATAGACAGATGAAACTTGAAACAACCCCAAAATTTCTTTCAACCAGAATCATGGATTTAGTGGCACCAGTCGGCTTTGGTCAAAGGGGCTTAATCGTAGCACCGCCAAAGGCCGGTAAAACAATGCTGTTAAAAGAAATCGCCAACAGCATTACGACCAATCATCCTGAAGTCGAATTAATTGTTTTGCTCATTGATGAGCGTCCGGAAGAGGTAACCGATATTGAACGTTCAGTTGCCGGCGATGTGGTCAGCTCCACATTTGATGAGGTTCCGGAAAACCACATTAAAGTGGCCGAGCTTGTGTTAGACCGCGCGATGCGTTTGGTTGAGCACAAACGCGATGTTGTGATTTTAATGGACAGTATTACGCGTCTCGCCCGTGCTTACAACCTGGTCATTCCTCCAAGCGGAAGAACCTTGTCCGGTGGTATTGATCCGGCAGCTTTCCATCGTCCGAAGCGTTTCTTTGGTGCAGCCCGTAATATTGAAGAGGGCGGAAGCTTAACAATTTTGGCTACGGCGTTGGTTGATACCGGGTCACGTATGGATGACGTCATTTATGAAGAATTTAAAGGTACTGGTAATATGGAACTGCATCTTGATCGTGCGCTTGCCGAGCGCCGGATTTTCCCTGCACTCGATATTCGCCGTTCCGGAACAAGGAAAGAAGAGCTTCTTCTTCCAAAAGAACACTTGGATAAATTATGGGCAATTCGCAAATCAATGTCGGATTCCCCGGATTTTGCCGAACGCTTCTTGAAAAAATTAAGACAGACAAAAACAAACGAGGAATTCTTTGCCCAGCTTGGCGAGGAACTGAAAGCACGCCGTTCGTAGGTTGATTTTTCTAAAGAAAAGCGCAAGCGCCTTGATCAGCCTCAGGCATAGCACAAGACAAGCCGGCCGAAAGGTTGTTCTTTAACCTTTTGGGCGGATTGGCTTGTGACCTCGAGGGGCAGGACGCTTGCGCTGGACAATTCTCGAAGCTGAATTTTATACCTTCTTATCTCGTAAAGAAAACTCAGCCGTAAGGGCGGTTCATGAGGCCTAGTTGCACTTATGCACAGGAAGAAAGTATAAACTTGGAAAAGTTTATATTTTCTTACCAGCCATCATCCCTTGCTTGCAAAAGTGATCTCTCGTTGTTATAATATGTACAGTGTGTTTTTAGTATTTTAGTGCCTGTTTAGACAAGCACTTATGATAACTCTGTTTCGAAAGATTCAGGGCGGAAGGAGCTGAAAAAAATGAAAACAGGAATTCATCCAAATTATAAAACAGTTAAGGTGACATGCGCATGCGGAAACACTTTTGAAACTGGATCAGTGAAAAACGAAATCCGTGTTGAAACTTGTTCTGAATGCCATCCATTCTACACTGGTCGTCAAAAATTCGCTGAAGCTGGCGGACGTGTTGATCGTTTCAACAAAAAATACGGCATTAAGTCACAACAACAACAGTAATTATGAACGCCCAAAACAGGCAAGAGCAACTTTACTTGCCTGTTTTTTATTGAAAAAATATAGATTTTTATTAGGTTTTGCTTTAAGGAAGGAGAGACCGTTTTATGTATGTAATGAAACAAAGCGGATGGGTTGAGGTTATCTGTGGCAGTATGTTTTCCGGAAAGTCAGAGGAATTGATCCGTCGAGTAAAACGCGCTCAATTTGCCAAGCAAAAAATAGCTGTTTTTAAACCCAAAATTGATAATCGCTACAGCGAGCAGTCTGTAGTCTCCCATAATGGCTCTTCTTTTATTGCGAAGCCCATTTCTCATTCCATCGAAATTCTGCACCATATTGAAGCAGACATCGATATTATTGCTATAGATGAAGTTCAATTCTTTGATGAAGGAATTGTTCGCATTGTTCAGCAGTTAGCTGACAGCGGCCACCGTGTCGTTGTCGCCGGCCTTGACATGGATTTCCGCGGTGAACCTTTCGGACAAGTTCCCGCTCTAATGGCCATCGCTGAACACGTGACAAAACTGCAAGCTGTTTGCACTGTTTGCGGTTCCCCCTCAAGCCGAACCCAGCGACTAATCGACGGCCGGCCAGCATCCTACCATGATCCCATCATTATGGTCGGTGCATCCGAAGCCTACGAACCACGCTGCCGCCATCATCACGAAGTCCCAAAAAACGCCTTTCGTGAACAGGAAGAACCAGTATCAAAAATGTAAAGATAAAAAACTGCCAAGAGGACTGATCTTTTTGGCAGTTTTTTGTTTAAAAAGGCATCTGTTCTTGATTCGCGGATAAAATCATGAAGTTTATGGGAAAGTGTAATTATACACGATTTAATAAGCTAAATGAATTTTGGAAAGAATTCTCTTGAGAAGTAGGACGGGTCTGGGGAATGATAGTAATGGAGGTGTAAACATTTGAAAAAGTTTATTGTTCCTTCATTATTGCTTTCCATGTTTTTGGTGGGCGGATGCGGAGATCAAGCTGCAGATTATGATTTGCGCAAGGATCGCAGTGCTCCGAATCAAATGTCAATTAAGTATAAAAAGCCTCTGGTCGGACAGGATGTTCAAAACCAGAATCCGAATTTTCTTAACCTGGAGGGGACCAGCACCCGCGGAACAGGCGGCGGTCAGGATACAGGGATTGATGTGAACAAAGCGAAGAAGGTTATTCGCGATACGCATGAATTTACAACGGATTCGGTTTGGATCAATGGAGACCGGATGTGGGTCAATGTTTATAAAAAAGGGATGCTTAGCGACCAACAGCGGGAGGACGCGGAAGCACGTCTCCATAAGAAACTAGTTCAAGCCCTGCCCCGCTACAATATTGAGGTTCGGGTACAGGAAGACCGCAGATAACATGCTCTGTTTCAGGGCATGTTTTTTGGTTTGGGGAAGGAAGGGACAAAAGTTAGTGGTAATTTGTGAAATTTTTTCAGAATATTTGATATGAGGCAAAATCAGTTGGAAATTGAGGAAAGGTGTCTCCAATAAGCATGATAGGGGACAAAATCAGTTGGAAATTGAGGAAAAGTGTCTCCAATAAGCATGATAGGGGACAAAATCAGTTGGAAATTGAGGAAAAGTGTCTCCAATAAGCATGATAGGGGACAAAATCAGTTGGAAATTGAGAAAAAGTGTCTCCAATAAGCATGATAGGGGACAAAATCAGTTGGAAATTGAGAAAAAGTGTCTCCAATAAGCATGATATGGGACAAAATCAGTTGGAAATCAAGTCAAAGTGTCTCCAATAAGCCCGATAGAGACGAAAATGAACTAGAAACTTTAGCAAAGTGTCGTCAATAACCATCAAAAAAACTAAAAACTCGGCTCAATCAAAATTTCCCCCACAATATTTGGTTTTGACGCGTACAATTCACCTATACTATAATTATAATGTTATGGACTAAAATTTGAGGTGAAGTAACTGTGTTTGATCGTCTTCAATCCGTTGAAGATCGCTACGAAAGGTTGAACGAACTTTTGAGCGATCCGGAAATTATTAATGATTCAAAAAAACTTCGTGAATATTCAAAAGAACAATCTGATATACAAGAAACTGTACAAACCTATCGTCAATATAAAGAAGCGAAGGAACAGCTTCAAGATGCGAAAGTGATGCTTGAGGATAAGCTCGATGCTGACATGCGTGAAATGGTTAAAGAAGAAATTAGCGAGCTTGAACCTCAAATTGAAGAGTTCGAAGCCCGTTTAAAAATTCTTCTCATTCCAAAGGATCCGAACGATGACAAAAACGTTATCTTTGAAATCCGTGGTGCTGCCGGCGGGGATGAGGCGGCATTATTCGCAGGAACTCTTTATCGTATGTACAGCCGTTTTGCTGAATCACAGGGCTGGAAAACGGAGGTTATCGATGCGAGTCCGACTGGTCTTGGCGGCTACAAGGAAATTACCTTTATGATCAACGGCACCGGCGCTTATTCCAAATTGAAATTTGAAAATGGCGCACACCGTGTGCAGCGTGTACCGGAAACCGAGTCAGGCGGCCGGATTCATACGTCAACAGCAACCGTTGCCTGCTTACCGGAAGCAGAAGAAGTCGAAGTAGAAATCCACGATAAGGATATCCGCTTTGATGCCTTTGCATCGAGCGGTGCCGGAGGACAGAGCGTTAACACGACGATGTCAGCTGTTCGTTTAACCCACATTCCAACGGGGATCGTTGTATCATGTCAGGATGAGAAATCCCAGCATAAAAATAAAGACAAAGCGATGAAGGTATTGCGTGCACGTGTGTATGACAAGTTCCAGCAGGAAGCACAGGCAGAATACGATCAAGTTCGTAAATCAGCTGTCGGTACCGGGGACCGTTCCGAGCGGATTCGTACCTACAACTTCCCGCAAAATCGCGTGACCGACCACCGTATCGGTTTAACCATTCAAAAGCTCGATCAAATTTTAGAAGGCAAGATAGACGAAATCATCGATGCATTAATCTTAGAAGATCAGGCTAAGAGATTGGAAAGTGCATCAAATGAGTAAAAAAATTTACGAAGCTCTTCAATGGGCTTCTTCTTTTTTAAAAAAATCAAGCCGGGACGAGAATGCTGGTGAGCTGCTGATGCGTCATTTTACCGGGATGTCGCGGGCCCAGCTGTTTGCCAATGTCAGAGAGGACTTGGACCCAACCATTTGGGACCAATTTGAAAAATCCGTTTACAAACATGCCAAAGGCACGCCGATTCAATATATCATCGGCTCGGAGGAGTTTTATGGCCGAACCTTTATCGTTAATGAAGCAGTGCTGATTCCAAGGCCGGAAACCGAGGAGCTTGTGTATGAAACGCTGAAAAGAGTAAAAAGGCTTCCTCAAGGGCTGAAAAAACTAGCAGATATCGGGACGGGCAGCGGTGCGATTGCGATTACGCTTAAGCTTGAGGAACCATCGTTACACGTAATGGCCTCTGATATTGCCGAGGAATCACTCCAGGTGGCAAAAGAGAATGCCCGCCAGCTTGGGGCGGACATTGAATTTTATCAGGGAGATCTGCTTGAGCCTTTTCAGGAAAAACTGGATGTCGTGATATCCAATCCGCCGTATATTCCTGTTGGGGATATAGTTACGATGTCAGAGGTGGTAACAGAGCATGAACCGCACCGGGCGTTGTTTGCCGGGGAGGACGGCTTGGATTTTTACCGCCGCTTTATGGTGGAGCTTCAGCACGTATTAGCGCCGGTCGCGCTCGTTGGTTTTGAAATTGGGGCCGGTCAGGGCGAAGCGGTAGCGGAGCTTTTTCAAAAAGCCTTTAAAGAGGTAAAAGTGGAGATAGTCAATGATATTAATGGCAAGGACCGGATGGTGTTTGCGGAAATAGGCTTCGGGGAGTAGGTCCCGGGGCTCTTTTTAAAAATATGAAAAAATACTAGTTTAAGATTCTTAGTTTCTGTCCACAATGAGGATATCGAAGGGACGGTGCTAAAGAATGCGTAGTAAAACATTAGTTTGGGCGTACCTGTTAATTTTATCGTTTGGAACGATTTTAAGTTTATATATACCGAAAAATGAAGCGATTGCGAAGGAGTCAGTGGTGATTCCGGGGGAAGCAATCCGCTTAAGGATTCTGGCGAACAGCGACACACCGGCAGATCAGCAGTTGAAGCGTGATGTGCGTGATGCGGTGAATGCGAAAATCACTCTTTGGGTGAAGGATTTAACTTCGATTGAGAAGGCGAAAACGGTGATTAAGTCGAAGCTGCCGGAGATTCAGGCGATTGCGGAAAAAACGGTTGCGGAAAAGGGTTCCAAGCAGGCAGTGCATGTGGAGTTCGGGAAGGTTCAGTTTCCAACAAAGTTATATGGTGAATTTTTGTATCCTGCGGGTGCGTATCAAGCGATTTTGATTACGCTTGGTGAAGGAAAAGGCGCGAATTGGTGGTGTGTGCTGTATCCGCCATTATGCTTTCTAGATTTTTCGAATGGGGTTGCGGTGAGCGACGGGTTTGATGAAAAGGTAAAATCGGAATCGGATGTGCAGAAGGATTCAGAGGAAGCTGTTGATACTGAAAAAGAGAAAAAGGCTGTGGCAAGTGGCAGTAATGAGGGACAAGAATCTGTGGATACAGAGGAAAGATCTGCAACATCTACTAGTGGAGGGAAGGAAAAGCCAGCTAGTAAGGATGAGGAACGTTCTGTTACGGCTGCTAGTGATGAGAAAGAAAGGTCTGTTACAGCTGCTAGTGATGAGAAAGAAAGGTCTGTTACAGCTGCTAGTGATGAGAAAGAAAGGTCTGTTACGGCTACTAGTGATGTGGAAGAAAGGTCTATTACAGCAACTAGTGATGCGGATACAAAGTCAGTTGCAACTACTCGTCATGCAGAGCAACAGTCTGTGGAGGCAAACAATCAGGAGCAACCGGCCTCTACGAAACAAGCGCCTGTTTACACTTCTCGTGATGAAGATCCGGTTCAAGTGAAATTTTTTGTAGTTGAATTGTGGAAAAAGCTTTTTGAGTAAGAACTCTTTCAAAGGAAAGGGTTCTTTTTTGTTAACTGAAAAGGGGCGGGGCTTCGCAAACCTTTAGTTATTAAAATAGTTTAGCTGTTAAAAACGTTTAAAAGTATTGCCACCTCGGCTCACACCACCTTTATTTGCTTAAAATTAATAGACTTAAAACAGTTCTATTTATCCTAGTTTTTCATATTCATAGAGTAGAATCTTAAAAAATGGGGTGGAGCTGGATGCAAGCATTGATTCGCACGGCAAATAAGCAGGATTTGGAGAAATTGAGAGAGTTTTTGATTAAGGCAAACCTTGGAACCGATGGAATAACCGATGAAACGGTGGAATATTTTTTGCTGTTGGAGGATGTGGATGGGCAATTAAAGGGCACGCTTGGAATCGAGGCATATGAAGGTTTTGGTTTGTTGCGTTCATTGGTGGTTACGCCGGGCCAGGCAGAAAAAGAAATCTTTATTCTGGTGGAACAAATGATGAAGCTGGCAAAAGAGAAAGGAATGGAGAGTTTATTTTTAGCAACCAATAAGCATGCCGCCCTGCCATTTTTCAATTTGCTAGGATTTCAGGAGACAGAGAGGGCGGAATTACCTTCTCAAATGAACAGTTCTGAACATATTCGGAATATTTCAAATGTGGATAACTCGATTTTTCTGAAATTTTCATTGTAATTGTGGATATTGGGGCAAAGTTATCCACTTTTTCCGCTTAGTTATTCACATTTTGTGGATAAAACTTGTATTTTTCCACAGCTTCTTTTATACTTTCAAAAGTGAAATGTGAAAAATATGAGTCTAGGTGCCTAGATTCGCCAAATTTCGATAGAAATTTTGTTTTTCAATAAAGGTGGATAACTATGAACACAAAAGTATGGAAAGTGGATAACTATGTGGATATCTTAGGGAATAATCCACATATTGTGGATGCGGCTCACTTTTTACGGGAAAATGAAGTGGTTGCCCTCCCGACAGAAACGGTTTATGGACTTGGTGGAAATGCAGAAAGCGATGTGGCGGTGGCCAAGATTTTTGCAGCAAAAGGCAGACCTGGGGATAACCCGTTAATTATTCATATTGCAGATCGGGAGCAGTTGTGTCGATTTGTGGCGGAAATTCCGGAAACGGCAGAGCTTCTAATGGAGGCGTTTTGGCCGGGGCCGCTGACGATTATTTTTAAAAAGAAGGATGGCGTGTTGTCAGAAAAGGCAACTGCCGGTTTGGATTCAGTTGGGGTGAGAATGCCGGATCATCCCGTCGCACTTGCGCTGCTTAAGGAATGTGGTTTGCCGATTGCTGCGCCGAGCGCAAACAGTTCAGGGAAACCGAGTCCGACTCATGCCGAGCATGTGATTGAGGATTTGCAGGGGAAAATTGCCGGAGTGCTTGACGCGGGTCCGACTGGTGTCGGCGTGGAGTCGACGGTTGTGGATTGTACGGAAGCGGTGCCGGTTATTTTGCGCCCGGGCGGTGTGACGAAGGAGCAGCTTGAGGAAGTGGTTGGCAAGGTCCTGATTGATCCGGCGCTTTTAGGCGGTGCTGGGGATGGGGCATTGAAGCCGAAGTCGCCTGGGATGAAATACCGTCATTATGCACCGAATGCACCGCTTTATTTAGTAGATGGCAGCCGTTCGTTTCTTCAGAAGTTAGTCGCTGAGCATCAGCAGGAGGGCTTGCGTGTTGGTGTTCTTACGACGGAGGAGTATGTGGGTGAGTTTTCGGCGGATGTTGTGATTGCCTGTGGACAAAGGGCGGAGCTCGAAACGGTTGCAACGGAGCTTTATGATACATTGCGGCGATTTAATTTGGAAAAGGTCGATGTGATTTTTAGCGAGATGTTCCCGAAAAACGGCGTTGGTTTGGCAATTATGAACCGGCTGGAGAAGGCGGCCGGGGGTAAAGTGATTTCGGAATAGTTGTTGATTTAAGGCACCTGGGGGGGACCGGGTGCTTTTTAGTTTGGATGATAAATTGGTGAGAATGGCAAATACGATAGCCGAAGTGGCAAATAAACAAGGAAAAGCGGCAAATAAAGTGGTAGAAAAGGGAAATAAATGAAAGAACCGTTGAAAGAGGACATTAAAACTACGGGTTTTAAGAGATAATATGTGATTTGGATCAGAACATCTGGTGAAAAAATGCTTTTGGACCGCATTTTAGACGTAAAAGAGAAAAATGGCAAATAAAATAAGCAAAGTGGCAAATATCTCAAAAAAGTGGAAAATAAAATCCCACACCTCCACCCCCCCACTCCCCAAATTCTCAGGTCTGACTTCTAAACCGCAGTGGACGTGCATATGTTGAAATAGCAAGTCCAAGGGGGCGGAGAAAGAATGTCAGCAATGATTGGAGAAATCATTACACTCATCATAATGGCACTCGCGCTAGGCATGGATGCCTTTTCAGTAGGCCTAGGCATGGGGATGTACAACCTCAAGCTGCGGCAAATTTTTAAAATTGGCCTGACCATCGGATTTTTCCATGTCTGGATGCCACTTGTTGGAATCTTGGCTGGAAAATTTTTATCAGCAAAATTTGGGACCTTTGCGTCCTTAATTGGCGGACTGCTGCTCATAATTCTCGGTGTGCAGATGATCTGGGGCAGCTTTAAAAAGGGCGATGAAAAAATAATTACTCCAGTGGGGTTGGGTTTACTTGTATTTGCCCTGAGTGTGAGCCTCGACAGTTTTTCACTTGGACTTACGCTGGGAATATATGGGGCGAAAACCATCCTGGTTATTATATGCTTTGGGATTGTGGCAACCTTGCAAACCTGGGCGGGCCTGCTGCTTGGCAGAAAAGTCCAGGGATGGATTGGCGCCTATAGTGAAGCGCTCGGCGGCACAATCCTCCTGGCATTCGGCGTGAAACTGCTCCCACTTTTTTGGTGATACTGGCTGAAATTTGCTAAAATATAGGAAGAAAGGGGGCAAATAACATGAAGCGCATCTTATTTGTTTGTACGGGAAATACATGTAGGAGTCCAATGGCCGAAGCAATTTTGAAAAATAAAAACCTGGAAGGCATCGAAGTCCGGTCTGCGGGGGTTTTTGCTGTGAACGGCAATGGGGCTTCGGCACATGCTAAACAGGTTTTAGAGGAAAATAAAATTGTACATAATCATCAATCCAGTTTGTTGAACGGGGGAGCAATTGGCTGGGCGGAACTGATTTTGACGATGACGAATTCTCATAAGGACGCGATTTTGAATTACTATCCGGAAGCAGCTCCCAAACTTTTTACACTGAAGGAATTCGCCGGGGAAACCGTTTCACATGATGTGAGCGATCCGTTTGGCGGAAATGTCTCTATCTATCGTGAAACTTTTCAGGAACTTGAAATACTTATTGATAGGCTCATTGAAAAAATAACGAAGAAAGATTGAGTTTGGTTCTCCAGCAGTTGGAGGCCTTTTTTTTATGATGGTAAGAACTTTATCTTTTCCCCCGGGTATGTCAAAATGAAGGCAGAGTAAATTAAATTGTGGAGGGTTTTTTATGAAGGTAGCATTGGCATCAGATCATGGCGGCGTGAATATTCGTAAGGAAATCGCGCAGTTAATGGACGAATTGGGCATCGAATATCAGGATTTTGGCTGTGATTGCGAAACTTCTGTGGATTATCCGGACTATGCCCTGCCGGTAGCGGAAAAAGTGGCAAACGGCGAGTTTGACCGTGGCATTTTGATTTGCGGCACCGGAATTGGCATGTGTATTGCAGCGAACAAAGTAAAAGGCATCCGCGCGGCACTTGTTCACGATACATTCAGCGCAAAGGCAACACGTGCCCACAATGACAGTAATATTTTAACGATGGGCGAGCGCGTCATCGGCCCGGGTCTTGCAAGAGAAATCGCGCAAATTTGGCTGACTGGCGAGTTTGAAGGCGGACGCCATGCAAATCGCGTGAATAAAATTACTGAAATTGAAAATAAGCATCTTTAAGAAATCCCAGAATAAGAGGCGAGATTCATGATACAAGAATGGGAACAGGAATTAGAGACGGTTCTGTCTGAGTTTAACGAACAAGCAGGGTTAAAACCTGGGCAGCTTTTGGTGGTCGGCTGCAGTACAAGTGAAGTGATGGGCGAAAAAATCGGTACATCTGGCACGTTTGATGTGGCCGCGATGATTTTTCGTCAGTTGAAAAAGCTTCAAGATGAAACAGGTATTCAATTAGCATTTCAATGCTGTGAGCATTTAAACCGTGCACTGGTTGTGGAAAGAGCAACGGCGGAGGAACTTCATTTGGATGAGGTTTCGGTGGTTCCTGTACGCAAAGCGGGCGGAGCGATGGCCACGTATGCTTTTGAAAAAATGACGGACCCGGTCGTCGTGGAATTTATCAAGGCGGACGCGGGAATTGATATCGGACAAACCTTCATCGGCATGCATTTAAAACATGTGGCTGTGCCGGTCCGCGTGAAGCAGAAAACGGTGGGATATGCCCATGTTACGCTTGCACGGACTCGTCCGAAACTCATCGGTGGAGAACGAGCTGTGTATGAGAAAAGCAACGAGAATTTGAGCTGCAGCTAGCGGGCCGTTTAAGATAGGGCTTGCACTTTTCTTGAAAGCAATTTCAAAAATTCTAATATTCTTTCTTTTTCGATAATCATAAAAAGTGTGTTAAAATGGGGTTGATTTTGAACGACAGCGGATTTTAACACACAAAGGGGGATCTTTATGAAGCACTTATCACAGCAGGACGAACAAGTATTTCAGGCAATTCAGCAAGAATTAGGACGTCAGCGCGCGAAGATTGAATTAATTGCGTCAGAAAACTTTGTAAGCGAAGCGGTTATGGAAGCACAGGGGTCTGTTTTAACCAATAAATATGCAGAAGGATATCCGGCAAAACGCTATTATGGCGGCTGTGAATATGTTGATATCGTAGAAGATTTAGCACGTGACCGTGCGAAAGCAATCTTCGGTGCTGAGCATGCAAACGTACAACCACATTCCGGCGCTCAAGCAAACATGGCGGTTTACTTCACGAATCTTGAGCAAGGCGATACGGTTTTAGGTATGAACCTATCCCACGGCGGTCACTTAACACACGGAAGTCCGGTAAACTTCAGTGGTGTTCAATATAATTTCGTTGAATACGGTGTGGATGAAGAAACACACCTCATCAATTATGACGATGTTTTGGAAAAAGCTCGCCAACATAAGCCGAAATTGATTGTTGCGGGTGCCAGCGCGTATCCTCGCGAAATTGACTTTAAAAAGTTCCGCGAAATCGCTGATGAAGTGGGCGCCTATTTAATGGTTGATATGGCTCATATCGCAGGTCTTGTTGCGGCAGGTCTTCATCCAAATCCTGTACCATATGCAGATTTTGTTACGACTACTACACATAAAACATTAAGAGGCCCTCGTGGCGGGATGATTCTTTGCCGTGAAGAGTTTGCGAAAAAAATCGATAAGTCGATTTTCCCTGGAATCCAAGGCGGTCCATTAATGCATGTGATCGCGGCAAAAGCTGTTGCTTTTGGCGAAGCATTGCAGGATAGCTTTAAAGAATATGCAGGAAACATCATTGCCAATGCAAAACGTTTGGCAGAAGGTCTTCAAAAAGAAGGCTTAAAGCTTGTTTCCGGCGGAACGGACAACCATTTGCTTTTAGTGGATGTAACAACTCTTGGCTTAACTGGTAAAGTAGCAGAGCATGTCCTTGATGAAGTAGGTATTACCGTTAATAAAAATACGATTCCATATGACCAAAACAGCCCATTTGTAACAAGCGGGGTCCGTATCGGTACGGCAGCTGTAACAAGCCGCGGCTTTGGTTTAGAGGATATGGATGAAATTGCGTCCATAATTGCGTTTACATTGAAAAACCACGAAGACGAAGCGAAGCTTGAAGAAGCAAGCAAGCGTGTCGAAGCTTTAACAAGCAAGTTTGTATTATACCCTGAATATTAAGTTTTTTGGAATCGGCCTTTTTGTAAAAAAAGGCCGATTTTTATTTGCCCTCACGGTTGTTTTTCTGTAAAATTAGACGAAGTGTTTAAAGTTAAATTTTTATTAAAGGGGCGATTTTTGTGGCAAAGGTTTACGTCTTCGACCACCCACTCATTCAGCATAAACTTACATATATTCGTGATAAAAACACTGGGACGAAAGAGTTCAGGGAATTGGTAGACGAAGTGGCGACACTTATGGCTTTTGAGATCACGAGGGATATGCCGCTTGAAGATATTACGATTGAAACACCGGTTTGTCCGACAAAATCAAAGGTTCTTTCCGGGAAGAAAATCGGTCTTGTGCCGATTTTGCGTGCAGGGATCGGAATGGTTGATGGGATTTTGAAATTAATTCCAGCTGCGAAAGTAGGCCATATTGGTCTTTACCGTGATCCGCAAACACTTAAACCCGTTGAATACTATGCAAAACTTCCAAGTGATGTGGAAGAGCGTGATTTCATTGTTGTCGATCCAATGCTGGCTACAGGCGGATCTGCTAATGAAGCAATCAATTCTTTGAAAAAGCGCGGCGCGAAAAATATCAAATTTATGTGCTTAATTGCGGCACCGGAAGGCGTTGAAGCAGTGAAATCGGTTCATCCGGATGTAGATATTTATATTGCGGCATTGGATGAAAAGCTCAATGACCACGGCTACATTGTACCGGGACTAGGCGATGCCGGTGACCGATTGTTCGGGACGAAATAATTTATGGTTTGGAGAGATCTTTATTTGAAAAAGATCTCTTTTTTGTTGTCTTGTAGGGGAGTGGTGGGAATGGAGAGATGAGGAGGGTATTTTTGTAAAAGTGGAGGGTAAAAAGGCAAAAGTGGTAGGTAAATCTACCAAAGTAGAGAGTAAATTCCTAAAACCAGAGGGTAAACTCCAGTTCAGGTTCTAAAAGGGTCCATAAAGACCAAGTGTCATCAAAAATCAATGTTCAGGAGTGATAAATATTACCGGGAAAAGATGTTGTTTTAGGATATGGCAGTCAAGTGGAGGGTAAAAAGACAAAAGCGGTGGGTAAATCTACCAAAGTAGAGGGTAAATGCTTAAAACCGGTGGGTAAACTCCAGTTACGATGATTTTAAAAGGGTCTATAAAGACCAAGTATCATTAAAAATCAATGACCAGGAGTGACAAAAGTTACCAGGTGATGATGTTGTTTTAGGGGATAGCAGGCAAGTGGAGGGTGAAATTCGAAAATCGGTGGATAAACCTACCCCCAACCCCAAATCCCTCTGCATAATCCCCCCACCCAAAGAAAACTCTATAGAAAAAGGGGAAATTCGCATCATGAAGAAACTTATTCTCATCATCATCCTAGCCATCACCATTACACTACCCACACCAACCCAATCCCAGAGCCGGAAACTCATCACACCGTCCATCCCGAACCAGCAAACTGTCGCAATCGTCATTACAAAACAAGTGCAAACGATACAACAAATCAAACAACTGCTTTCACCATACAAAGACATCAAACTACGGCGCATTTTCACGGAAGCCATCATAGGGTTTTCCATCGAGGGTAGCCGGCAAACCATCGCAAAACTTGCGGAAAACAACCTAATTTTAACGATCTCCCCCGTTACCAGCTATCAAGCGCAGACCGAGGAGAGCGTCAAAATCATTGGCGGAGAAGAGGTCCGGGGATTATTTTCGCCGAAAAATCAACGCCTCACTGGAAAAGGAATCACTGTCGGTGTCATTGATACCGGTGTCGATTACACTCACCCGGACCTTCGAAGAAACTATGGTGGGGGACACGATCTGGTTGACAACGACCGTGACCCGATGGAAACCCGTGCCACCGGCAAAGCGACCATCCACGGCACCCATGTCGCGGGCATTATTGCTGCTAACGGAAAAATCCGCGGCGTTGCCCCAGATGCAAAAATTATCGCTTATCGGGCACTAGGCCCAGGTGGCGGCGGTACGACAGAGCAAGTTATCGCCGCCATCGACCAGGCCATTAAGGACAAAGTCGATATTATGAACCTTTCACTTGGCAACGATGTCAATGGTCCGGACCTGCCTATTAGCCTTGCACTCAACCGCGCTGTCGACAAAGGTATTGTTGCAGTAGCGGCAAACGGAAATGCCGGTCCCGATATTTGGACAGTCGGTTCACCTGGAACCGCGTCAAAGGCAATTTCCGTCGGGGCCTCGACACCTACCTTGAAAATACCGTCCTTATTAATAGAAGAAACTCGGGAAAAAATCCAAATTCAGCCGATGGAGGGATCGGAAAAATGGGAATTGGACCGCTCGTATAGTATTGTCTATGGCGGAATGGGCAAAAAAGAGGAGCTAAAAAACGTTGAAGGTAAAATCGTCCTCATCAAGCGCGGACGCCTAACCTTTACCGAAAAGGCAAAAAATGCCCAAGCAGCAGGAGCCAAGGCCGTCCTGATCTACAACAATATGAGCGGGAATTTTATTGGGAATTTAGAAACGCTGATTCCGATTCCGGTCGGGTCCGTCTCGAAGCGTAACGGTGAACGGCTTTTAAAAAACAAGACCGTCGCCCGAATCATTCAAAACGAAGAAAAAGACAGGATGGCAGAATTTAGTTCACGCGGACCGGTAACGGGGACATGGGAAGTGAAGCCTGACATCGTGGCACCAGGCGTGGCGATAAATTCAACCATTCCCGGCGGCTATCTTTCTTTGCAAGGAACCAGTATGGCGGCACCACATGTAGCCGGCGCCTGTGCATTAATCAAACAGGCCCACCCGGACTGGAAGCCACCGCAAATCAAAGCGGCGCTAATGAACACGGCTAAACCTTTATTTCAAACAGAAAACAAACCCTATCACACATATGAACAAGGTGCAGGAAGAATTCAAGTGGTTGAGGCGATCGAAGCAGAATCGCTCGTAACTCCAAGCTCGCTTCATTTTGGAAAGTTCACAGAAGAACAGGCTATTCATAAAACCGCTTTGCACGTTGAAAATACAAGTAACATCACAAAAAGGTACTCCTTTGACATCCCGGAGCGAACAGAAGGCTTAACATGGAAAATCCCACTTTCATTTACATTAAAGCCAAAGGAAATGAAGGAAGTGGCCATCGAACTCATGGTTGACCCGCAAAACTTTAAAAGGAAAATTCATGATGGTTATATCACAATAAATGCAGGCTCTACACCCATCCATATTCCCTATATCTATGTACTTGAAGAACCAAACTACCCAAGGGTGATGGGATTTTCATTTGGGGAAGGGGACGCCCCTGGACAATATCTGTACGAAGTATACCTCCCGGGCGGAGCGGAGGAGTTCGGCATTGCCTTATTCAATCCCGGTGATTATCGCTTTATGGGCTTTTTAGATACGATTGAAAATGTCAAAAAGGGATTAATCCAGAAAAAAATCGACAGTGAAAAGCTTCCAGAGGATGGGGTATATCTGGCAAAGGTATTTGCAAAGAAGGCAGGGAAAGAGGATTTCATCGAAACGATGGTAAAAATTGAAAAGAAATAGCAGTAAATTTTTTAGAAGAAATTGAAACCTTTTTACACCCAACCCGTATTACTTAATCGTGTACTCCTTTAACGGGGGAGAGGGACCGCCATCCAAAGCTTGTTTTTTCAAAAAACCTTTGAAGGGAAAATAGGTAAAGTGGTTATTAATTTTCTGATAATTTTTAGTATCTTAATATATCGCGAAAGGCTGAAAATTGCAAGTGAATATTTCGTGGAAACTCATTGACTTTACATAGGCGCTATTGTATGCTAACAAAGGGTGTAAATGATAAGGTTTTCACATTCATGAAAGTGTTAATGACCTCGTCATTTGCCGCTTTACCAAGTTCACATTCTCTTATGGCGAGGATGCGATAAAAATGCGTCAAAACAACCGCAATCCATTTCAAGCTATGGCTTTAATGTCCGCAATTGTCTCCCAGTTAGTCGGTTCCATTCTCATTGGTATTTTTTCAGGCAGATGGTTAGATCGGCAGTGGGGTACCGAGCCAATTTTCTTAATTATCGGATTGTTAATTGGATTAGCGGCGGGAACCTATACAATGCTGGTTTCAATTCGCCACTTTTTCTCGGGAGATAAATGATTATGCCGGATTTTAGAGAGATGTTTAGCAGGCAGCGAAAATGGAATTTGTATTTGTTATCTATATTCGTGCTTGGATGGGGATTTACCTCCTATCAAACTGTATTTTTAGGATTAATTCTTGGGACATGCTTTAGTTTTCTGAATATCTGGTTATTAGTCAAGAAAACAGAGAAGTTCGACAAGGCCCTTGATAAGGGGAAAAAAATGAAATCGCTCGGTTCGCTTCAAAGAATGGCGACAGCGGCGATTGCAGTGATTATTGCCATGAGATGGCCAGACTACTTCAATGTAGTCAGTGTGGTTTTGGGACTAATGACATCCTATATTGTCATTATGATAGATTATTTTTATCATGCATTGCATTTTCATAAAAGATAAGGGAAGTGAGGTGAACATAGATGCATCATGAAGCTCCATTTGTAACATTTGGGGGACTAACCTTTAACCTGGCAAACGATTTAATGATTCTCGTTGCGAGTGTCATTGTTTTGATTATTGCCACTCTATCAACCCGGAAGCTTGCAATGAAGCCGACAGGCATGCAAAACTTTTTCGAATGGGTGATGGACTTTGTTAAAGGAATCATCAACAGTACGATGGATTGGAAGGATGGCGGAAGATTCCACATCTTGGGTATTACTCTCATTATGTATATCTTTGTATCCAACATGATTGGTCTTCCATTCTCAATCGTCATTGATGGCAAGCTTTGGTGGAAATCACCAACCGCTGACCCTGCTGTAACCTTATCGCTTGCGGTAATGGTCGTAGCGCTTTCCCATTATTATGGTGTAAAGCTAAAAGGTGCAGCCGGATATGGAAAAGGATTCTTCAGCCCGATGGGATTCTTGTTCCCGTTGAAAATTATTGAAGAATTCGCAAACACATTAACACTTGGTCTGCGTCTTTATGGGAACATTTACGCAGGTGAGTTGCTTCTATCGCTTTTAGCGGGAGGCTTGGCTTGGACCGGAGTAGCTGGTATGATAGCAGCCGTACCATTAACCCTTGTTTGGCAAGGTTTCTCCGTATTCGTCGGAACGATCCAGGCATACATTTTTACCATGTTAACAATGGTTTACTTGTCTCACAAAGTGAGTCACGACCATTAATATATTTAAAAACTAATTTATTCATACATTTTTAAGGAGGAACTTTATAATGAATCTTATAGCAGCAGCAATTGCAATCGGTTTGGCAGCAGTAGGCGCAGGTATTGGTAACGGTTTAATCGTTGGACGTACAGTTGAAGGTATCGCTCGTCAACCAGAAGCTCGTGGTTTATTACAAACAACAATGTTCATCGGGGTTGCGTTAGTTGAAGCATTACCGATCATCGGCGTTGTTATCGCGTTCATGGTTTTAGGCCGATAATTAGCAAAGAGAAAAACAAGTGGCGGAGAGGAAAAAACGAAAACTTCGCCATTTAGTTTGTGCAATAGAGAACATACTTTTTTGAGTAGCGAACGACTCTTGAAGGGAGTGAACCCGTGGTGTTATCAGGCAATCTATTTGTCCTAGGTGCTGCAGAAGCAGCCCGTTTCAATGGAGGAGATATTCTTTTCCAATTAGTTATTTTCATCATCTTGTTAGCATTGCTTAAGAAACTCGCGTGGGGTCCATTAATGGGCATCATGAAACAGCGCGAAGACCATATAGCAGGTGAAATCAATGCGGCAGAAGGAAGCCGTCTTGAGGCTCAAAAACTTTTGGAAGAACAAAGAAGCCTTTTAAAAGAAGCACGTGCAGAAGCTCAAAGCTTAATTGAAAATGCGAAAAAGCAAGGCGATGTTCAGCGTGAGGAAATCATTGCGCTAGCCCGCACTGAAGCTGAACGCGTCAAAGAAGCTGCGAAGCTTGAAATTGATCAGCAAAAAGAGAAGGCAATGGCGGCCATCCGCGAACAAGTTGCTTCCTTGTCTGTATTAATCGCCTCTAAGGTTATTGAGAAAGAGTTGAATACCCAAGATCAGGATCAACTCATCAACGAATATATTAAAGAGGCAGGAGAACGCCGATGAGTAACTCCATCGTAGCGAAACGCTATGCGTCTGCGCTTTTTCAAATTGCCAAAGAACAACAGATTCTAAGTCAAGTAGAAGAAGATTTACGTGTAGTTAAAGAAGTTTTACAAACAAATAAGGATGTAAAAGCAGTCCTTGGTTCTTTAAAGATTTCAAAAGAAAACAAAAAGGCCATTTTGAGAGATGCTTTTGCTTCTATTAATGTATATGTTGTCAACACACTAATGATTCTATTGGACCGCCATCGCGAAAATGAAGTCGTAGAAGTGGTCAATGAATTTATTGAGCTTGCATATGAAGCATCAGGTGTAGCAGAAGCAGAAGTGTATAGCGTGCGCCCGCTTTCAGATGCAGAGCGTGAGGCGATTTCGGCAACTTTTGCAGCAAAAGTTGGCAAGAAGTCTCTAAGAATTGAAAATATCGTAGATTCCGAATTGCTCGGCGGCGTGAAGCTCCGCATCGGAAATCGTATATATGACGGCAGCTTGCGCGGCAAGCTCGATCGTCTGCAACGTAAATTGTTAAGCTAAAACGAAAAGCGGAAGCGACCGTTTAGCGACGTATGGACTGGAGCGGTTTGACTGAGATAAAGGAAACACGAAGAGCGATAGCGATTCGATGTTGACTTATCGTAGGGAGAAGAGCGAAGTACACTAGTCGCTGGGAGCTGGAGCTGGACATTTCTCAAAGTCGAATGTTGAGAAGAAAATATGTAAAGTTCGTAGATAGGGGTGAAACTCATGAGCATCAAAGCTGAAGAAATCAGTGCCCTGATAAAAAAGCAAATTGAAAACTATCAGGCGGAAATTCAAGTAACAGATGTTGGTACGGTTATCACCGTTGGTGACGGTATCGCTCGTGTTCACGGTCTTGACAACGTCATGGCTGGAGAACTTGTTGAATTTTCAAACGGCGTTTTGGGTATGGCACAAAACCTTGAAGAAAATAACGTCGGTATTATCATCCTTGGACCTTTTACCGATATTCGTGAAGGTAACGAGGTTCGCCGTACAGGCCGCATCATGGAGGTTCCGGTTGGAGAAGAGCTAATCGGACGTGTAGTAAACTCATTAGGACAACCAATCGATGGTATGGGTCCTATCAATACAACAAAAACTCGCCCTATTGAGCAAGTTGCAACAGGCGTTATGGCGCGTAAATCGGTTCATGAGCCATTACAGACAGGTATTAAAGCGATTGACGCACTTGTGCCAATCGGACGTGGCCAGCGTGAGTTAATCATCGGTGACCGTCAAACAGGTAAAACATCTGTTGCTATTGATACCATCTTGAACCAAAAAGGCCAAAACATGATCTGTATCTATGTTGCGATTGGACAAAAGGAATCAACAGTACGCGGTGCGGTTGAAACCCTTCGTAAAAATGGCGCATTAGATTACACAATCGTTGTGTCTGCATCTGCATCACAGCCAGCTCCAATGCTGTTCTTGGCACCATATGCGGGTGTTTCTATGGGTGAAGAATTTATGTTTGCCGGTAAGCACGTATTAATCGTATATGATGACTTAACAAAGCAAGCATCTGCATACCGTGAGCTTTCCTTGTTACTTCGCCGTCCTCCAGGCCGTGAAGCATATCCAGGGGATGTATTCTACTTGCACAGCCGTTTACTCGAGCGTGCAGCGAAATTGAACGATAGCCTTGGCGCAGGTTCAATCACTGCATTACCATTTATCGAAACACAAGCAGGTGACGTTTCTGCTTATATCCCAACAAACGTTATTTCCATCACGGATGGACAAATTTTCTTACAATCAGACCTATTTTTCTCCGGTGTTCGCCCAGCGATCAACGCAGGTCTATCCGTATCCCGTGTAGGTGGTTCGGCACAGATCAAAGCGATGAAGAAGGTTGCAGGTACACTGCGTCTTGACCTTGCTTCATACCGTGAGTTAGAAGCATTTGCTCAATTCGGTTCTGACCTTGATAAAGCGACCCAAGCGAAGCTGAATCGTGGTGCACGTACCGTTGAGGTGCTAAAACAAGACTTGAACAAGCCGCTTTCTGTTGAAAAACAAGTAGCGATTCTATATGCATTAACACGCGGCTTCTTGGATGATATCCCATTACAAGATATCCGCCGTTTCGAAGCTGAATTCTTAACATGGTTAGACCACAACAAGAAAGAGTTGTTAGACCATATTACGAAAACGAAGGATCTTCCTTCTGATGACGATTGGGCATCTGCGATCAACGCCTTCAAAAAGACGTTTGCAGTTTCCGAGTAATTAATGGCTAACATTGAACACTTTTAATGAGGGTGGTGAGAACTTAAAATGGCATCATTACGCGATATAAAAACTCGTATAAATTCGACGAAAAAGACGAGTCAAATTACCAAAGCAATGGAAATGACCTCTGCTGCGAAATGGAACCGCGGGGTGATGAATGCAAAATCATTCGTCCCTTATATGGAAAAAATCCAAGAGGTAACCGCAGCGATTGCGATTGGCAGTAAAGGGATAAATCACCCAATGCTGCAGGCACGTCCTGTTAAGAAGACAGGCTATATCGTAATGTCATCTGACCGTGGTCTTGCGGGTGCGTTTAACAGTAACGTCTTAAGACGTGTAAACCAAACCATCCAACAAAATCATAAGTCCAATGACGAATTTGCGATTATTGCGATCGGTCGTGTTGCCCGTGACTTCTTCGTGAAACGCGGCATTAATGTAGCACTTGAAATCATTGGTGTTTCAGACCAACCTTCATTTGCAGACATTAAAGATATTGCATCAAGCACAGTTGGCATGTTTGCTGATGGTACATTTGATGAAATTTACCTATATTACAATCATTATATAAGTGCAATTTCGCAAGAAGTAACCGAAAAGAAGCTGTTGCCGCTTTCGGAAATTAAACCGACTGGCAAGCTGATTTCGTATGAATTCGAGCCGTCTGCCGAAGAAATTCTTGAAGTTCTCCTGCCGCAATATGCCGAGAGCCTAATCTATGGCGCGCTGTTAGACAGCAAAGCCAGTGAGCATGCTGCCCGGATGACGGCAATGAAGAATGCAACCGATAATGCAAAAGAATTAATTCGCAACTATACACTTATGTATAACCGTGCCCGCCAGGCAGCGATTACCCAAGAAATAACCGAAATCGTCGGCGGTGCGGCGGCATTAGAATAGCACGTATTTTTTAAAAATGAACTTTATTTCGTGTCTGTGACTTGTTTTCACTGATGGATCTTGATTTGTTGCTGTGAACAAGTTTCAGGCCGAAATAAAAGTTCGGTGTGATTCATTAGGTTCCTTTTTAAAAAAAGGGGCTTTGAATCAAAAAAGTAAGTAAGGAGGGAAAATGATGAACAAGGGACGCATTGTTCAGGTTATGGGTCCGGTTGTTGACGTTAAGTTTGAAAACGGTCAATTGCCTGAGATCTATAATGCATTGAAAATTAATTCTGAATCAGTCAACCTAACCCTTGAAGTAGCCCTTCATTTAGGTGATGATACAGTTCGTACGATTGCAATGGCTTCCACTGACGGGTTAACCCGTGGTTTGGAAGTATTGGATAGTGGTGCACCGATTTCTGTACCAGTTGGGGAACCAACTCTTGGCCGTGTATTTAACGTATTGGGTGAAGTAATTGACCTTAAGGATGAAATTCCGGCAGGTGCCCGCCGTGATCCGATTCACCGCGAAGCTCCAACTTATGAAAATCTTTCAACTGAGGTTGAAATCTTAGAGACTGGTATTAAGGTAGTTGACCTTCTTGCTCCATATATTAAGGGTGGTAAGATCGGTCTATTCGGTGGTGCCGGTGTAGGTAAAACCGTATTAATCCAGGAATTAATCAATAACATCGCCCAAGAGCACAGCGGTATTTCCGTTTTCGCTGGTGTAGGGGAGCGTACTCGTGAAGGGAACGACCTTTTCCATGAAATGACGGATTCCGGCGTTATCAAGCAAACGGCGATGGTATTCGGACAAATGAACGAGCCTCCTGGTGCACGTATGCGTGTTGCCTTGACTGGTTTGACAATGGCTGAATATTTCCGTGATGAGCAAGGACAAGACGTGTTATTGTTCATCGATAACATTTTCCGTTTCACGCAAGCAGGTTCTGAGGTTTCTGCGCTACTTGGCCGTATGCCATCTGCCGTTGGTTACCAGCCGACACTTGCGACTGAAATGGGTAAATTACAAGAACGTATCACTTCAACAACAAAAGGTTCCGTTACTTCGATCCAAGCGATTTACGTACCAGCCGATGACTATACTGACCCGGCTCCGGCTACAACTTTCGCTCACTTGGATGCAACGACAAACCTTGAGCGTAAGCTTTCTGAAATGGGTATCTACCCTGCGGTGGACCCGCTTGCATCGACTTCTCGTGCATTGTCACCTGAAATCGTTGGCGAAGAGCACTACAATGTAGCTCGTCAAGTACAGCAAACATTGCAGCGTTACCGTGAATTACAGGATATCATCGCGATCTTGGGTATGGACGAACTTTCTGATGATGATAAGTTGATCGTAGCTCGTGCGCGTCGTGTCCAGTTCTTCTTATCACAAAACTTCCACGTTGCAGAACAGTTCACTGGCCAACCTGGATCTTATGTGCCGGTTAAAGAAACAGTTAAAGGATTCAAAGAAATCCTTGACGGTAAATATGACCACCTTCCAGAAGATGCATTCCGTCTTGTCGGCCGCATCGAAGAAGTGGTTGAGTCTGCTAAACGCATGGGCGTAGAGGTCTAATTCCAGCCAGGAGGGTAAAAAATGAAGACGATTAAAGTCAATGTTGTTACTCCCGATGGCCCGGTGTATGAATCAGAAGTGGAAATGGTTAGTACAAAAGCTAAAAGTGGCGAACTCGGCATTTTACCTGGCCACATTCCATTGGTTGCTCCGCTTGAAATCGGTTCTGTTCGTCTGAAAAAAGGCGGCTCAACGGAGCTTGTTGCGGTCAGCGGCGGATTTTTAGAAGTTCGTCCGGATCAAGTAACGATTTTAGCTCAAGCAGCGGAAAACGCAGCCGATATTGATGTTGATCGTGCCCTAAGGGCGAAGGAACGCGCTGAACAGCGTCTTCAACAAGCACAGCAGGAACATTTAGATTTCAAACGTGCTGAACTAGCTCTTCAACGTGCCATCAACCGCCTCGCCGTATCGGAAAAAAGATAATATTGTTATTTAGATAAGAACCCCTCCTTTTTGGAGGGGTTTTTTTGGTGTGTTTATGGGGTGTTAGTGGTGGTTGGCGGGGAATTTGTGGGTATTTTGATGAAAGCGGTGGGTATATAAGGGAAAGTGGAAGGTAAAAGGGAGGAACCGGAATGTAAACTCTTGAAAGTGGAAAGTAAAAGGAAAAAACCGGAGGGTAAACTTAAAAGCGAGGGTTCATGACGAACGGAAATTACTAAAAATGGAAACTTTGATATAGTAAGCCGCCTGAGCAAGAGGGAATTCTGGAATTTTAGCTTTAATTTATTTAAAGAGGAAGGTATTTTACCTAAAGTGGAGGGTAAATCAGCAAAACTGGAAGGTAAAATCAAAAAGCCGGAAGATAAACGAACCCCGGCCAGATTATACACTCACTCCTAACTCCCGAATTTCACCACCCCCTTTCTACCCATTTCTACTATTAAGGGCATGAAATCATCGAACAAGAATATGATTGTATTAGTGAAATGTATTACAAGCTTAGATTTTTACAGAAGAAGTTGAACAATTAATGACAAACCTCACTGACAGTCTGGTGGTTTTGTAGTTAAATAGGTGTTGTTGTCGAATAATCGGAGCTTAATAGCATGATGTACCAAGAGTACAATAGAATTATTAGAATGAAATTAATTTTTTGATATTTCCATTTTAAATCCAAGGGCTTGTCGACACCAGTATATATCAATGCTATAATGTATTCGGTTACAAATATTTACTAGTAAGAAAATTTTCAACATTGGAGGGGATAGGCATGGAACTTCTAAATGTATATCAGAATAACTATCTGATTGTTTTTGTGTTTCTATGTCTCGGGGTATTGCTGCCAGTAGTGGCACTATATTTGGGTAAGCTTTTGCGTCCTCATGCACCAAGTGATGCAAAGAATACCACATATGAGAGCGGTGTTGAGCCATTTCACGATTCACGTGTACAGTTCAATGTCCGCTATTATATTTTTGCCCTAATGTTTGTTATTTTTGATGTAGAAACCGTGTTTTTATATCCATGGGCTGTCGCCTATGATAAACTGGGCATTTTCGCATTAATCGAAATGTTAATTTTCGTTATTATGCTTCTAATTGGCCTAGTCTATGCTTGGAAGAAGAAGGTGTTAAAATGGACCTAAAACTTGACAACGTATCGCCTCAGGAAATGGAAGAATTACAAAGGAATGTGTTTATGACAACACTGGAGCAAGTGAAAGCGTGGGCCAGAAGCAATTCAATCTACCCGCTGACATTTGGTCTGGCTTGTTGTGCGATTGAAATGATGGCCGTAGGTTCCTCCCACTACGACTTAGACCGTTTTGGATCATTCTTCCGGACATCACCGAGGCAATCGGACTGTATGATTGTATCGGGGACTGTGACAAAAAAGATGGCACCGATTCTTCGCCGTTTATATGACCAAATGCCGGAACCAAAATGGGTGATTGCGATGGGTTCATGTGCGACAGCAGGTGGACCGTACGTTAAATCTTATTCCGTTGTAAAAGGTGTAGACCAAATTGTCCCGGTCGATGTATACATTCCAGGATGCCCTCCAAACCCTGCTGCTTTAATTTATGGAATCAATAAGTTAAAGGAAAAGATTCGTTACGAAGCGAAGACTGGGAAGAAGGTGATGTAATCAATGAGCGGGGAAAAGGATCTCGAACAATTAAAACGAGAAGCCGCTGAAAAGGCGAAGGCCGCGGCACTAGCGAAAAAGCAGGCAAAGGCCGCAGGTGAAGCCCCAGCAAAGGAAGAATCTAAGCCGGAGGCAAAACCAGCTGAGCCAACACCAGCAAGCGATGCTGACGATCTAACGAAGAAAAAAGCGGCAGCGGCAGCAAAAGCGAAAGCCGCAGCGCTCGCGAAAAAGCAAAGAGAAGGAATCGCAGAAGAGCCAGCAGAAGACATAGCGGCAAGCGATACAGACGATCTAGCGAAGAAAAAAGCAGCAGCGGCAGCAAAAGCGAAAGCTGCAGCGCTCGCGAAAAAGCAAAGAGAAGGAATCGCAGAAGAGCCAGCAGAAGACATAGCGGCAAGCGATACAGACGATCTAGCGAAGAAAAAAGCGGCAGCAGCTGCAAAAGCGAAAGCCGCAGCGCTCGCGAAAAAGCAAAGAGAAGGAATCGCAGAAGAGCCAGCAGAAGACATAGCGGCAAGCGATACAGACGATCTAGCGAAGAAAAAAGCCGCGGCAGTGGCAAAAGCCAAGGCTGCGGCAGCAGCGAAGCGAAAAGCAGCTGAGTTAGCTGGCGGAGCAGAAGCCCCGACGGGTGATGATGAAAAAGCAAAGGCGATTGCAGCCGCTAAAGCAAAGGCCGCCGCAGCTGCAGCCGCGAAGGCGAAAGCAGCAGGAAAAACAGGCGATGCTGCACCAGTACCGGCTGCAGAAGAATCATCACCAAATCAGCCATTCTTGGATAAGTATCGAAAAGCCATTGAAGAGAATCTGGGCTCCGATGTTTTAGAAGATTCTTATATTAATAAATTGTCTAAAGATGTTCCAACCCTCGTGGTAAAGCGTGAATCCTACTATAAACTGGCGCAGTTTTTAAAATACAATGAATTGTTAGGGTTCGATTATTTATCCGAGATTCATGGAACCGATTATGAAACACATATGGAAGTTTATGCTCACCTTTATTCATATAAAAACCGTCAATCCGTCGCTATGAAAGTGAAAATTGACCGAGATGAACCAACAATCGAGTCCGTAACACCACTCTGGGCCGGTGCGGAATGGCCAGAATGTGAAGCTTATGATTTGCTCGGAATTAAGTTTACAGGACATCCGAATTTACGCCGGATCATGCTCGGAGAAGATTGGGTTGGCCATCCACTTAGAAAAGATTATGAGCCGTACGATGTGGAGGTATAGCCAATGATCAGAACAGAAGAAATGATGTTAAACGTAGGTCCTCAGCATCCAAGTACGCACGGAGTATTCCGGCTTGTCGTAAAAATCGACGGGGAAATCATCACCGAGGCAAACCCTGTCATCGGCTACTTGCACCGCGGAACCGAAAAATTAGCTGAAAACCTGCAATACACCCAAATCATTCCCTATACAGACCGCTTGGACTATGTAGCGGCGATGACGAACAACTATGTTCTCTGCCATGCAGTCGAAACGATGATGGGAATTAATGTACCGGACCGGGCTGAATACTTAAGGATTCTGGCAATGGAACTAGGACGGATTTCCAGCCACATCCTGTGGTGGGGCACATTCCTCCTCGATATGGGGGCCGTCAGTCCATTCCTATACGCTTTCCGCGACCGGGAAATGATTCTGAATTTCCTAAATGAATTATCCGGGGCCCGCTTAACGTTTAACTATATGCGTGTCGGCGGCGTCAAATGGGATGCGCCGGAAGGCTGGGTAGAGAGGGTTAAAGACTTTGTCCCTTACATGCGGGAACAGGTAAAAGGCTATCATGACCTTGTGACCGGAAATGAAATTTTCCTAAGCCGTGTCAAAGGCGTTGGAACATACACAAAAGATGATGCACTGAATTACTCGCTCAGCGGCGTAAACCTTCGCTGTACCGGCGTGAAATGGGATCTGCGCAAGGACGAACCCTATTCGATTTACGACCGTTTTGATTTTGATGTTCCGACCCTTGAAGGCGGCGATGTCTGGGCACGCTACCAGCTCCGCCTGAAGGAAATTGAAGAATCATTGAAAATTGTCGAACAGGCCTGCGAGCAATTCCCTCAAGAAGGAGAAATTCTTGCAAAAGTGCCTAAAATCATCAAAGCGCCAAAAGGCGAAGCATTTGTCAGAATCGAAGCACCACGCGGAGAGATTGGCGTTTATATTAGCAGTGATGGTAAAAAAGAGCCGTATCGTCTCAAGTTCAGAAGGCCATCCTTCTACAATCTGCAAATTCTCTCAAAACTATTAAAGGGAGAAAATATCGCAAACCTCATCGCGATTTTAGGGGGCATAGATATTGTCCTTGGGGAGGTTGACGGCTAATGATCAACAATTTGCTCCAATCAAGTCCTGGATTATACAACTTTCTGATTTTCTTTTTACTTGGAGTCATTTTACTTTTAGTCGTTCTCGGGTTCGTTACCTACGGAATCTTGGCAGAACGTAAGGTTATGGGGTACATGCAGCTCCGCCACGGTCCAAACCAAGTCGGCGGCCGCTTTGGACTCTTGCAAACCGTTGCTGACGTCTTGAAGCTTTTATTAAAAGAAGATATTATTCCAAAACTTGCGGACCGGCCATTATTTATCCTGGCACCGGTGATTGCTTTTGCACCATCATTCATGGTGCTCGCAACCATTCCGTTTACTGACAAATTTCAATTTGCCGATATCGGTGTTGGATTGCTTTACTATATCGCCGTTTCCGGATTAACTACACTCGGCGTCGTAACCGGAGGCTGGGCATCCAACAACAAATACGCACTCCTTGGAGCCATGCGTGCGGCTGCGCAAATGATTTCATACGAAGTTCCGCTTGTAATGTCGGTACTCGGAATCATCCTGATCACCGGCAGCTTAAACTTAAACGATATCGTGCATCAACAAAGCCATGGCTGGTTCATTCTATTGCAGCCAATTGCGTTTATCGTGTTTTTAATAGCATCCGTCGCAGAATTAAACCGGACACCATTTGACCTTCCGGAATCCGAATCAGAACTAGTTGCCGGATATCATGTCGAATACTCCGGGTTCCGCTGGGCATTCTTTATGCTTGCCGAGTATGTATACCTATTCGCCATGACATCCCTAATCGTGGTTATTTTCCTTGGCGGGTGGCTGCCACCATTCCACTTCCTCGGATTTATCCCGGGTGCGATATGGTTCTCATTAAAATTCGCGGTTGTCCTATTCATCTACATCTGGTTCCGCGTCGCATTCCCGCGTTTGCGCGCTGACCACTTAATGGAAATGGGCTGGAAAGTATTACTGCCAATATCCTTGGCAAACATCTTCCTAACCGCCTTAATCAAAACCTTATTTTTTTAAAAAGGAACTTAGTTCTTATTGACGCGACTTACGATGTCTGATACCTTGACTTCCACACGAGAGACTGCAAGTCAAACTTTAAAATAGTAAGAGGGGTGAAAAACGTGCTTGGATTAGCAAAAGGCTTGAAATATACCCTAAAACAGTTAACAAAAGAAAAGGTCACGTATGACTATCCGAAAAAGCCGCTGCCACTGCCAGACCGGTTCCGCGGCATTCAAAAATTTTATCCGGAAAAATGCATCGTTTGTAACCAGTGCATGAACATTTGCCCGACCGAATGTATTGATTTAGTCGGTAAAAAACATCCGGATCCAACGAAAAAAGGGAAAATCATCGATACGTACGATATTAATTTCGAGATTTGCATCCTTTGCGATTTATGTACAGAGGTCTGTCCGACCGAAGCGATTATTATGACCAATAACTTCGAACTTGCGGAATACAGCAGGGACGCGTTATTTAAAAACCTCGAATGGTTGGATGAGAACGACGAAAACATACGGCAGGTGAATAAACCATGACATTTTCAGGCGAGTTTCTCGCATTTATGGGTCTTGCCTTGGTGGCGGTCATCGGCGGTGTGCTCCTTTTAAACCTGAATAAGGTCGTGCACATGGTTGTTGCCCTCATCTTCACTTTCGTGGCCATTGCCGGCATCTATGTCTTGCTTTCGGCAGAATTCGTCGCAGCTGTGCAAATCCTGATATATTCAGGTGCGATTACCATCATCATGCTTTTTGGAATCATGTTAACGAAGCATGATGACGAAAGTGAACCGAAAACGGGCAGACTCCGAAAGTTTCTCTTGTTCTTGGGAGTTATCGGATTTGCCTTTACCGTCTACATTGGCATCTATAACTTTAACATTGAACAAGTTCCGACCACTTTGCATGAAAATAACACGATGCAAATCGGTAAAGCTCTTTACTCCAAATGGGTGATTCCGTTTGAATTAACCTCTGTTTTATTATTGGTGGCACTGGTCGGGGCAATTGTTTTAGCGAAAAAAGACAAGAAGGAGGCGGACGACGAATGAGTTCAATTCCTGCTTCAGCCTTCCTGGCCCTTGCGCTGATTCTGTTCTGCATCGGCTTGTACGGTGCCTTAACAAAACGCAACACCGTGATTGTCCTAATCTCGATTGAATTAATGCTGAATGCGGTTAATATTAACCTGGTTACCTTCAGTAAATATGGCTTAACACCGTCCATCACCGGACAAATCTTTGCCCTATTTGCGATTTGCGTAGCCGCAGCAGAAGCAGCGGTCGGATTAGCCATCCTCATTTCGCTTTACAACAACAAGAAGACGGTGAATATTGACGAAATGAATAAATTGAAAAATTAGTTTTAAACATTTTGTGATGAATAGCGCAGGTAGAATTTTTCAACCTGCTCTAGTAGGGTGAACGGCAGGGCCGCACCTTTACATGACCTGCTATATTTAGCGGGCCCAATCTGACGCGCAATTTAACAATCAAACAGCGGTAGCGCGTTTAAAAAAGGGGATCGTGATATTGATGGAAAATGCATGGCTCATACCGCTTTTCCCGCTATTATCGTTTTTGCTCCTGCTTCTATTCGGGAAGCGCCTGAAGGAAGCGAGTGCATATGTGGGAATTCTGCTCACATTGGCATCGCTTGTTTATTCGGTGTTAGTGCTCTTTGAACGCTTCACAGAGCCAACCTATGTAACGAAGGCAGACTGGCTGACGATAGGAGATCTTCATTTAACAGCGGGCTTTGAAGTGAACCAATTAAATGCATTAATGCTAGTAATTGTATCGCTCGTAAGTTGCTTAGTACATACGTACTCCAAAGGGTACATGCATGGCGATGAGCGGTTCCACGTATTCTATGCCTATTTAGGGCTCTTTACGTTTGCAATGCTTGGTCTCGTGATTTCACCAAATCTTTTGCAAACCTATATTTTCTGGGAGCTTGTCGGGGTCGGTTCCTTCCTCTTAATCGGATTCTATTTTTACAAAGAAGAGGCAAGGGCTGCTGCGAAAAAGGCCTTTATCATGACCCGTATCGGGGATGTTGGTCTTTTAATCGGAATGATCTTGCTATTCTGGGAAACAAAAAGCTTTGAATATAGTGAAATTTTCGCCGCCATCGGAAACGGTGCCGTTCCACAATCGATGATTACCTTGACAGCCATCTTAATCTTTATCGGAGCTGTCGGTAAATCAGGTCAGTTCCCGCTCCATACGTGGCTGCCTGATGCGATGGAAGGCCCGACACCAGTTTCAGCTTTAATCCACGCTGCCACAATGGTTGCAGCCGGGGTCTACTTGGTTGCTGCACTATTCCCATTGTTCTTGGCGAGTAAAACAGCATTAATGGTTATTGCCGTCATCGGCGGGATTACAGCGATTTTTGCCGCAAGCATTGGTCTTGTGCAAACAGATATTAAACGAGTTTTAGCGTATTCAACGGTCAGCCAGCTTGGCTACATGATGCTTGCCCTTGGTTCTGCCGGCTATGTTGCCGGGGTATTCCACTTAATGACGCATGCATTCTTTAAAGCACTCTTGTTCCTTGCAGCAGGCAGTGTCATCCATGCGGTGCATACGCAGAATATCGAGGAAATGGGCGGACTTTGGAAAAAGCTTCGTCTGACTGGACCATTATTCTTAATCGGAACACTTGCGATCAGCGGGTTTCCGCTTTTATCAGGTTTCTTCAGTAAAGATGAAATTTTAGCATCCGCATGGGAAGGCGGCCATCCAATCCTTTTCGTGTTGGCGTTAATAGCGGCATTCTTTACAGCCTTCTACATGTTCCGCCTGTTCTTCATGGTGTTTACCGGTGAAGCGCGAGGCGAGCAAAAGCATGTTCATGAATCAGCATCGAATATGACCATCCCAATGATCATTCTTGGTGTGTTAGCGGTCGTTGCTGGTTATGTCAACACTCCATGGTTCGGTGAATTCTTTGGCGATTGGTTAGTAGATGGAAACGAAGCATTGGCAGCACATGCTCATGTAAAAGCACCAGTGTGGATCATGATTGCCGCAACTGTTGTCTCCTTGCTTGGAATTTACCTTGCATGGCTCATCTACGGCAAACGTTCCCTATCACGTAACTGGTTGAGTGGAAGCGGTGATACGCTGCATACGATTTTGTTAAACAAATATTACATCGACGAGTTTTATCAAATGACAGTGGTTGCCGTTGTAACCGGAATTAGTTACTTCTTACGTTTCATTGACGTATTCATTGTCGAAGGAATTGTGAAGGGTGTTGTCGGGTTTGTTCAAGGACTTGGGGCATCCGGTTCAAAAATGCAAACCGGACAGGTTCAAACCTATGGCGCGGTTGCCTTCGTGGGTCTTGCCGTTCTCGCTGTCATCTTCGCATTAACAGGGGGGTACTTAAAATGAATCTGACATCTGTTCTTTCGCTCCTAGTATTCTCCCCGTTACTAGGGATTGTGGTCTTAGCTTTCATGCCAAAGACAGCGGAAAAGGCTATTAAAGCAGTTGGTTTCTTGGCAACCTTGCCAGCCTTGCTTCTGGCACTGGCCATTTATTTACATTATCAAGCAGGTAAAAACCTGGCGGATTTTTCCGTATCGGTTCCATGGATTAAATTCGGGAACTTGACCGGTGCGGCAAGAGACCTGTTAACCGTAAGATACGAGCTTGCCATCGGCGGTTTCCAGCTGTTATTAGTCGTCTTAACGGCCGTAATTGCGACGCTGTCAGCGATTGGCGCGGCTCAATTTGTGAAAAAAGAGTGGAAAGGCTATTTCATGCTGTTCCTTCTTTTAGAAATTGGCATGCTCGGCGTGTTTACAGCAGAAAACTTAATTTTGTTCTTTATCTTCTTCGAGGTAACGTTAATTCCAACGTTCTTCTTAATCGGAAAATGGGGTTATTTTGAAAAAGAAAAAGCGGCATACAGTTTCTTAATCTACAACGGATTGGGATCAGCCGTATTATTAATTGCTATCATGATCTTGTTTTCCAAAACGGGAACAACAAATATTGAGCAATTACAGCATATTGTCAATGTCAAAGGAGGTCCGATTTCGGGCGACCTGAAGATGGGCTTGTTTATTGCCTTGCTCATTGCCTTTGGGGTAAAATTACCGATTTTCCCATTGCATAGCTGGATGCTGCGTGTGCACGTACAAGCACCACCTTCAGTGGTTATGATTCACTCTGGTATTCTACTAAAAATCGGTGCGTACGGTTTAATCCGTTTTGGAATGGGAATCTTTCCGGCACAGTTTGATAAGCT
The DNA here is from genome assembly GCF_001866655.1 of Bacillus sp. MUM 116. Classification (GTDB taxonomy): domain Bacteria; phylum Bacillota; class Bacilli; order Bacillales; family Cytobacillaceae; genus Neobacillus. The sequence continues at coordinate 112,497 of NZ_MLYR01000021.1, forward strand.
TGCTGTTATGCTGGCCATCCTTGGGGTTATCAATCTTTTATATGGTGCCTTCTTGGCGTTCATTCAATCCGACTTCAAAATGGTGTTGGCCTATTCTTCGATTTCCCACATGGGTATTGTATTAATCGGTCTTGCTGCCATGAATGAAGCGGGCATTCAAGGAGCGATTTTCCAAGTGGTATCCCACGGCTTGATTTCGGCTCTATTGTTCTTCCTAGTGGGTGTGTTCTACGAGCGTACAAACACATCTTTAATCGAAAACCTTGGCGGGATGGCAAAGGGGATGCCGCGAGCTGCAGGATTCTTGCTTGCCGGTGGTCTAGCCTCACTCGGACTTCCAGGTATGTCTGGTTTCGTCAGCGAATTCATGGCGTTCCTTGGCTTGTTCAAAGAAATGCCGGTCATCGCTGCCGTTGGAACAATCGGAATTATCATGACCGCCGTTTATTTACTTCGTGCCGTGCTAGGCATTACGTACGGCCAGGCACACCGTGAATTCACCGGTGTTGTTGATTTAAAAGGTGCGGAACTTGTACCAGTAGTTGTTTTAACGTTTTTAATCGTGTTAATCGGTGTATATCCAAGTGTTTTAAGCTCACCACTTCATGCCACACTTGAAACTATACTGCTTGGGATAGGAGGGTGATGAAGGATGGACATCAAAGCATTGGAATCATTTAACTGGGGCGCTATGACACCGGAATTCATCATCGTCGGGGTTGCTGCCGTCCTAACCCTTCTGGATTTATTTATGCCAAAAAATCAGGACCGCAGAATTCTAGGCTGGATTGGCATTGCCGGGATTTTTGCCGCGTTGATTTCAGTTCTTGGAATGATTGACCAGGGAACGGTTTCTATTTTACAAGATACCTTCCGTCTCGACGGCTTTGGAAAGGCCTTTAAGGTTCTTCTTCTTGTTGGTTCTATGCTCGTTATGTTCTTAGCCATCAGCTATGAACCAAAGGACGGCATGAAACAATATCAAGGCGAGTTTTATTATCTGTTCTTAACAGCTTTGCTTGGTGCGATGTTCATGACTTCAAGCGGAGACTTAATTACCCTATTTGTCGGGCTGGAAGTGCTTTCGATTTCTTCTTATATATTAGCAGGGATTCGCAAACGCCATGCCGGCTCGAATGAATCAGCGATGAAATACGTCATTAACGGCAGTATTTCTTCTGCGATTACCTTGTTCGGGATGAGCTATGTGTACGGTTTGACCGGTACAACGAACCTGCTCTCCATCGCCGGACAATTGCAAAGTCTTGCCGACAGCCAGCATGTGTATTTGCTTGGCCTGGCATTTTTGATGATTTTCGTTGGTTTATCCTTTAAGCTTGCTGCCGCTCCGTACCATATGTGGGCACCAGACGTTTATCAAGGAGCACCAACACCAGTTACTGCGTTTTTGAGCGTTGTTTCAAAAACGGCCGGTTTCGTGATCGTCATCCGCATTCTGTTATCGGTATTCGGCGTCGCCGCGTCGGAAGGCCCTGGTTCTGCACCGATTTTATTTAAAATGCAGGATTATATCAGCTTTATAGCTGCTGCTACGATGATCATCGGTAACGTCGTTGCCTTGAAACAAACGAATATCAAAAGAATGTTTGCTTACTCAAGTATTGCCCATGCCGGTTACATCCTTGTGGCCTTTGCATCGATGAACTTCATCATGTTTGATGCCATCTGGTTCTATCTATTAGCATATTTGTTCATGAACCTTGGCGCCTTTGCCGTAATCCAATTGGTTTCAGAAAAAACAGGAACAGAGAAGATTGCCGATTACGCTGGACTATACCGCCGGTCACCGGTATTAGCGGTTGCGATGGGAATTTTGCTTGTTTCTTTAGCTGGTTTCCCTGGAACAGCCGGTTTTATCGGTAAGTTGAATATCTTTATCGGAACGTTTGCGGGACAGTCACACTATGTGCTGGCGTCAATCATGATTGCGACGACGGTTGTATCTTATTTCTACTATTTCGGTGTCATGACGCAAATGTTCTTCCGTCCAGCTGCTGACGAAAGCAAGTTCAATGTTCCATTTGGAATCTTAGTTGTCTTAATTGTCGCAGTTGTGGCATCAGTGCTATTCGGAGTTGCGCCAAACTTGGCATTAGACTTCCTGCACAACCACTTTAATCAATTTGCAGACTTTTTGCAGTAAGAAAAGCGGAAGCGCCTTGATCAGCCCCGATATAGTAAGACTAGTCGGTTGGCAAGCGTTAGCGAAGCCAGAGACTTAGTCGCACTAAATACGTACAGAAAGCGTTAGCTTTCTGTAGCCAAGGCTTTAGGCCCTTCGGTGAAGTCGTTCTTTGACTTCATCGTCGAGGCCGAAGCAACCTAGGAAAAAAGCTGTTCATTTTTCCCCACGAGGGGCGAGGTGCTGGAGCTGGACAATTCTCGAAGTCTAAGCATGATTGCTAGGTAAAAAAAGGAAAGAGGCCCGCTTGTGTGCGGGCCTCTTTCTCACTTTAACGCTTTAATTCATCTTTTACCTTACCATAGCCTTCTTTCAATTTCCCTTTTACCTTATCCATTTTTCCTTCCGCTTCTTTTGAGTGGTCATCGGTTAATTTTCCCCATTGCTCTTTTACTTCCCCTTTTACCTTATCCAGACTGCCTTTTAGTTTTTCGTTATTCATATTACCTGCCTCCTTATAATTGGTTTCGATTAGGTAGTACCCGCTTGGAAAAGGGGGTAAACCTTTTTTCGATTATGTTTGAAAACAATCCATCACGGGTAGTACATAACCAAGCAAACGTGAGAAAAGGAGATGGAAAAATGAATCTGAATCAAATGATGAATGGCTGGTCTTATTACCTCCAACAAATTCCGAATCTATTGCTTGCATTTCTCATTTTACTTGTAGGCTGGCTTGTCGCAAAAGCGATTGGAAAGGCGGTAGAAGCAGGATTAAAGAAAACAAATCTCGATAATAAACTATTTTCGAATTTTGGAAAAAGGAAGGTTTCATCCGAAGTCATTGTCGGAAAAATCGTTTATTATCTATTGCTTGTATTTGTCTGGATTATCTTTTTTAACATGCTGAACCTTGGCTTAATTGCAGCACCGCTTGTAAAAATGGTCTCCGCCTTAACGGGAGCGATTCCGAATCTATTAAAAGCAGCCTTGATTCTGTTGCTTGCTTGGGTCGTGGCATACCTGGTGCGGATGCTGTTTATCAAAGGCGCCTCCATGTTTCATTTTGAAAAGCATCTCGTAAAATGGAAAATGAATAAGAGTGAAGTGGATGCTTTTAAAGTAGTAAATAGTATCGCAAAAGGAATTTTCTATTTTATCCTGCTGTTATTTTTACCGGCAGTACTTGGAGCGCTACATATGGAGGGGATTTCTGATCCGTTTTCACATGCGCTAAGTATAATGTTGTCATTTATTCCGAAGCTGTTTGCCGCGGCACTGATTGGCTTCATCGGCTGGCTGATTGCTAAAATTGCCCGTGATATTTTAACGAATCTATTAAAAAGTATTGGAGTGGACTTGATTGGGCAGCGAATCGGGTTAGTGGACAATCTATCGGGTGTGATTGGAAATATCGCGTTTGTACTTGTGATTATTCCGGCGGTTATTTCTGCATTAGAAAAACTGGATTTAAAAGGGATTTCTGATCCGGCTATTGCGATGCTGCATCATGTATTGACACTGATTCCAAATATTTTGGTGGCCATTGTCTTGATTTTAGCAGGCCTATGGTTTGGAAAATGGTTAGAAAAAATGGTATCACGAATGCTTTGGCGTTTAAAGTTTGATAGTCTATTTCATCAAATGGGCATCGGTTCATTAACCCCGGAACAGTCGAAGCATACGCTGTCACAAATGGTTGGATTGCTCGTTAAAATCGTTGTCGTGTTGTTATTTACAGCGGAAGCCCTGCAAATTGTGCATTTATATTTCTTGGTAACGTTGGCATCGGGTGTGATTGCTTACTTGCCTATGCTGTTTGCGGCGATTGTCATTCTTGGGATTGGACTCTATTTGGGCCAATTAGTAGAGCGCGTCTTGCAAAATGTTCTGCAGCACCGCTATGCCCGCACTTTGACAGCGGTGGCAAAATATACAATCTTCGCGATTACCGTGTTTATGGCATTGGATCAATTAGGTGTAGCTCATTCGATCGTGAATGCTGCGTTTATCCTCGTTTTAGGCGGCTTGGCGCTCGCGTTTGGTCTCGCATTCGGGATTGGCGGCAAGGAGTTTGCGCAGAAATATTTAAGTCGGCTTGATGAAAAACTAAGTGAGGGGAAAAATAAGTAGGATTTTTAATCCGGACCTTGAGGGGGGCCGGATTGTTTATTGTTGATTCGCGGATAAATTCTTTATATCTGTAAATTTAGGGTAATTTTACTCCACGATCCTAATAAAGAAGTTGAAAAAACTCTCAGAGGAGCCCTTTTTCAACTTCTTTTTCGTTCATCAATTGCAAATCTTGATAAAAAGTTTCATAGATTACCTTTTTCGTACCAAATAACAGGACTTGACGCCTTTATGAAGGGGAGTATCTAATAAGTTTCTCCGAATTTTCACCTTTCCGCGTTTAATAAACAGGACACTCATCTCAAGCTGGTCGTATTTTTCGATAGATTGATGAAGCGTGTGACGAGCAAGCTTGGATTCTCGAAAAATAGGAAGAAAAAGCAGGGTATCTTCTTTATTTTTTAAAAAAACCTCCCGAGCCGGCAAATCAGCGATCTCCACATTCTCTTTCATTTTGCGATTAAATAGGTCTGAAAGTTCCCGCTGAACCCAGGGTAGTTTAAGGGCCAGATATACACATAACACCACAGCAACGAGAACCAAAACCTCCTTTGCCTGCAGCCCCTTTGATAAAAACTGGCTGATCGACGAGATAATTACGGCCAAAGAAAATGCTCCGAACAAAATGAGAAAGGCCGCCAGTTTGCGGCGGATGGGATGCCCCAAAATGAATTCTGATTCATCAGTGGTAAAACCAGTGCTGGTCATCAAGGAAATGACCTGAAACCGGGAGATTTCCACTTTCAGGCCGGTTAATCGAAATAAGACCACAAAAATTTCAATGACCCCGACAATGATGATGAAATAAATGAGTAAAAAGAGTAAATTCATTTTTCACCTCTCATGAAAATAGTTGGGGCAAAATGCGCCCCAACTATCTATTGAATCTTCTCATTATAAAATTTAACTGAGTACATTGCGCCTTCATCCACCATCTTATTATCCTCTAAATCATGTGGATGCGGATGCCCGCCTTTATGAATAGGAAGCTGTTCGCTTTTTTCGAAAACAGTCGGGAAAATTTTGCGTTTCCATTCCCGTAATAAACTTTCTGCTTTGATGCGATTCGGTTTATTGGATAACCACATTGCCGAAGCGCCAATCCCGGCAGCCACAAGTGATGCCATTCCGATACTTCGTTTCATTTATTATCCTACCTCCTCTAATTTGAAGCTTACTTATCAATACCCCTTTTTATAGTCATTAAACGTTTTAAAGGTTGAAAAAACGGGGATTTACTAGAAAAAAGGAGATTTCGATGGAAAAGGTATTCGAGAAGTGGAAGTGGATTCAGTTAAATAAAAACGAGATTACTAGCTCAACAAAGCCGGATGGGCATGCCCATGTTTGGCTGGAACGGGTTCGGAAAAATAAAAGTAACTGCCTTCGGGTGGAGGTGCTGGAAAATGGGAAGAAGGCGCTGCATGCGTCGCTTATTTATAGACAGCTTTGTTAAAGAACAAGATTACAAGATTTTTCATTTTTATTTAACAACCGATAAATGGATAACGGTGGATCTTGATGTGAGCCCGTTTGATTTAAAGAGAATGGACCAAATGGAAAATGCGGTGAATGGCTTTTTGCTGTTCCTCGGGGAATTGATGAATGAAATGTTAGCGGAAATTGATCAATTTGAGGAATCGCTCAAAACCTTGATCTGGAGTGTCCGCAAACGGAATGAAACGAGAATACTCGAATTGGTGTACCGCCAGCGGCACGAGTTGTTGGTGTGGAAGAATCTCTTAATCCCAATCAAGGAATTAAAAATGGCGATTGAGGAAGTCAAGCTTCATGAAAGCGGGGATGGTGAGATATTCCACTGCGCGGGTAAACGGATTGAGCGGGCCTTCGTGCTACTCAATGAGTATGAGCATGAGCTTGATTCGATGATCAATTTGGAAGAGGTCATTTCCTCCCACCGCGGCAATAAAATCATGAAAACATTAACGGTAATCACGACGATTTTTACCCCGATTATGGCTTTCGGGGCATTATGGGGAATGAATTTCAAGTATATGCCGGAGCTTGGCTGGAAGTATGGTTATCCTTTTTCGATTATTATCACCATCGTTTTCACGCTCCTGCTTTATGGTTATTTAAAAATAAAGGGTTGGACAGGAGATTTGTTGCAGGGTAAGAGCAAGGGGTCGTTTTTTAAATAAAGGATGTTCTATGAAAACCGTATCCCCTTGTAATCGCAAGTAGATTAGGTGTTCATGCCTTTGATGAAGACCATTTCCAACATGAACCGCTGTAGATTTGGAACTTCATGCCGTCAATAAGGGCCATGATTATCAAATTTTAATAAAAAAGTGTTTAAGTCTCACTGAGAGGGGTATTTAAAAAACAAGGTTGCCAAACTTGGAAAGAGGGTGGTGTAAATATGCAGCTGCAAATTCAGTAGAAAGCTAGAATGGAACAGCGGCAATCTTTAAAAAAAGAGGAGGAGATAGACATGGATAAAAATTTATTTGATCAAAAGAAAATGGGAGAAGCAGGCCGTCAAGAGGGACGAGGTGCTTATGACAATAATGATAGAGAAGTAGAGAGAGCAGACTCTCAACAAAAACGGACAGAAAAGTACATTAAGGAATCGCTGTTGCAGAATGGGCGTCGAGAAGAAGATAAACAGAATGAAACTTCAGGTTATAATATCAGCAAGCGGGTTTAAGTGAGCTTGTTTAAATAAATGAGCGAGAGACATGACAAGTCTCTCGCTGTTTTAGTACGATGATAAAAATAGATACATAGACGAAAAGGGGAGAGACGATGAATATTGTCATTGTCGACGATAACCTGACGAATTTAATGATTATCGAAAAAATTCTACAGAAAGACGGGTATGACCGCATTGTAAAACGATCATCTGCCAAAGATCTTTATCAATATTTGCAGCTGGATGGGCCAAAAACGGCTGAGGTCCCGGTTGACTTGATTTTGCTGGATTTGATGATGCCGGAAATTGATGGCGTGGAGGGGTGCCGGACGATTCTCGCAGATGAGCGGTATCAAGACCTTCCGATTATTTTTGTAACGGCCATGGGAGATTCCAATAAGATGGCAGAGGCGATGGATGCCGGCGCGCTGGATTATGTCATGAAACCTATCAATAAAATTGAGCTGTTGGCGAGGATTCGATCCGTGCTCCGTTTAAAGCAGGAGAAGGATTTGCGGAAGGAGCGCGATAAGCGGATCCAATACGAGTTGGATTTGGCGAAGCAGGTGCAGCTCAGCATGCTCAGCCATCCGATTGAGGATGAAAAAATAGCGATTTCGGCGGTCTATCGTCCGTCCTTTGAGCTTGCCGGCGATTTGTATGCCTGGCATCAGATTAGCCCCAACCGCTATGCGGTAATTTTGCTTGATATGATGGGGCATGGGATTTCTTCTTCGCTTATGTGCATGTACATCTATTCTGTTTTAAAGGATACCATTGTAGAGTTCGGCGATCCGGAGTCAGTCATGCGGGAGTTGAATCGGAGGATGAACCAGCTCCATTTGCCGGATAGTTTGATTAACTATTATTTTACAGCGATTTATTTTGTGCTGGACACGGAGCAACAGACGATTGAGTATGTGAATGCGGGTCATCCAGCTGGGATTGCGATTGTTGATGATGAAGTGAAGCTTTTGACAGAAGGCTGCTGTGCAATCGGATTTTTTGAGGAGATTGACATCACAAAAGGGGTCATTCGCTATTCGGACGAGGTGCGGCTTTTATTGTTTACGGATGGGTTGTCGGAATGGCTGGAGGAAGAGTATGAGGATGCTACCTCAAAAATCATTCGCACTTTACAGGAAAAGGAAAATGATACTCCTGCACTAGTTTTGGAGAAGATCCAGCAAAGCGCCGAGCCACTGAATCTGCCGAAGGATGATATGTGTTTGGTGATGATATCGGCGAAGAGTTGATTATGGCAAGTTGGAGGGACAAATTTCCGGATGTAAAACAAATATTGTCTCTCCAGGCAAGTTGGAAGGACAAATTATAAGATATAAAACAAATATTGCCCTTCAAGGCAAGTTGGAAGGACAAATTATTAGATATAAAACAAATATTGTCCCTGCAGGCAGATTGGAAGGACAAATTATTAGATATAAAACAAATATTGTCTCTCCAGGCAAGTTGGAAGGACAAATTATTAGATATAAAACAAATATTGTCCCTCCAGACAAGTTGGAGGGACAAATTTTTCGATTATAAGCAAATATTGTCTTTCAAAGCTAGGGGGAAGGATACCTTTTTAAAATTAAAGTGAAAAATATCCTTCCGGGCTTGTTAGAACAAACTATCATAAGAACTCATCTTCCCTTACCCAGCCAAAAACGCCTCTAACATCCAGCGGTGCTTCTCGAGCGTTGTCCGTATTGCAATAAACATATCGGCCGTCGGCTGATCATCTTGATCCTCCGCCGTCGTAATTCCCTCGGTCAACTCACGGCAAATCATTTCAAAATCCTTAGCTAATGTCCTTACCATCGCCGCGGTATCCTCATCACCGGAAGCCTCCTTAACTGAAGCTAGCTCCAATTGCTCTTTCAAGGTAGCCGTAGGCAGTGCACGAAGCGACAGCATTCGTTCCGCAATCGTATCTAAATGCAACGAGGCCTCCTTATACAATTCCTCAAACTTCAGATGAAGCGTGAAAAACTGCTCGCCTTTCACATACCAATGATAATGGTGCAGTTTCATGTACAGCACCGAAAAATTCGACACCTGCTTATCAAGTGTTTCCGTAAGTTCCTTTGTTTTTGTAGTAGCCATAAACAATCCCTCCAATAAAATTGATATCTATTAAATACCCAGCCGCAACACAACTCAAACTAAAAGATAGGTTACAAGTATATTTCAGTTATTTTTCAAAATGGTAAAATTATCCTAACAATAGCCGTAAACAGGAAAAACAACAAGAAGAATATGGTAGAATGATGGCGTTATTCATGTCGAATAAGACCGGAAAGAAGGCGATGACCATCAAAAATATCAAATTTAATATTCAGGCCAAAATCATTACAGGCTATTTGGCCATCCTAATTTGCATAGGGATTTCTCTTCTAATCGTAAATAATAGAATGACAGCTTTACAGAAAGAAGCCAATTTCGTTTCCAGTCACGATATTGAAGTGCATGATTTGGTCAATCAGCTTCAAAAAAATGTTCTCGACATGGAAACCGGCATGAGAGGCTATGTCATCACGGGAGACGAGCAGTATCTCGAGCCCTATGAGGAGGGAAGCCGCAGCTGGATGGACAATTATAATAATCTTCACTCCCTATTAATTTATAACGACGGACAAAGGCATAACCTCGAAGAAATTAAACCGCTGATTCATAGCTGGATTCAAAATTCCGGGGAATTTGTAATTAAGGCGAAAAAAGCAAATGACACCGCCGCATTGAATCAGCATTTTAAAGAAAACAGAGGGAAAAAGCTGACCGACCAGCTAAAGCAACAGTTTGATTCCTTTTTACAGGAAGAAAAGAAATTGACGGCGGAGCGGATTGATAAACTGAATCAAAATAACTTCAATTTAAAAATCACCTTTTATACGATTATCATCTTGGTTACAGCGATAACATTATTAACAGCCTTTTTCCTGGCCAATTCTATTGTCAAAACAATCAAGCAGGTCGTAAGAACGATTCAAAGTATTACCGAATCCAAAGTCGACCTTTCCACACGAATCAAAGTGAAAACGCGGGATGAAACGCGCGATCTCGCTGAAGCGATGAATAATTTGCTTAGCAGTTTGGAGAAGCAAAGCTGGACCCAGAAGAGTTTGACAGAGATTTCGACGATTTATCAAGGGATCACTGATATTAAGGAATTGGCACATACGTTTATCACAAAGCTGGCCCCAATGCTGGATGCGGTTTATGGAGTTGTATATTTACGGAAGACGGATGGACAGAAGGTTCAGTTTGTAAAAACGGCAGGCTATGCGATTAAAGATCAGGAAGATATTGCATCAAGCTTTCGCTTGGGAGAAGGCATGATCGGACAATGTGCCCTGGACCAACGCATCTTTCTGATTGACACCCTGCCAGAAGATCACATTAAACTGACTTCTGGCCTCGGAGCATCCTCCCCGACCAATTTATTAGTGGCTCCCATTGTCGTCGAGGATAAGGTCGAGGCAGTTGTGGAATTCGCAGCATTGCAGCCGTTTCTTGCGCAGCACCTTACCTTATTGGACCTGCTTCAAGATAAATTTGGTTCATCGATTACGAGCGTGCTCGGACGGATGGAAGTAGAAAGACTGCTTAGTGAATCCCAAGTATTAACAGAGGAATTACAAGCACAATCGGAAGAGCTTCAAGCGCAGTCAGAAGAGTTGCAAATGCAGCAGGAACAGCTGCAAATTTCCAACGACTTTTTGGAAGAGCAAAACCATTATGCCGAACAACGGGCGGCGGAGCTGAAAAAAGCGAAGGATGAACTGGAGGAATTTTCAATCAAGCTTCAGGAGAGTTCGCAATACAAATCGGAGTTTCTTGCCAACATCTCGCATGAATTGCGCACACCGCTGAACAGTATTCTCATCCTCTCGCAAATGCTGATGGAAAGCAATCAGGAAATGGACAAGGCAGAGGTCGAGGAGTATTCACGAGTGGTGTATACCGCCGGCGAAGATTTACTGCGACTGATCGATGATATTCTTGATTTATCGAAAATTGAAGCTGGAAAAATTGAAATTTTAACCGATGAAGTCAATATGACCGAAATTCCACAAATCTTAAAAAGCATGTTCGACCCAATCGCGGCGAAAAAGAATGTAACCTTTGAGGTTGTAACACATCCAGATGTTCCACCGATCCTTTCGACAGATGGACAACGATTGCAGCAAATTTTAAAAAATCTTCTCTCGAACGCCTTTAAATTTACGGAGAAAGGCTCTGTAACGGTACGGATGGAGCTGGCCCCGGAAGGAAAATTAGCAACAGAGGAGCCGGTCCTAGCGATTTCTGTAACAGATACGGGAATTGGCATTCCAGCAGATAAGCAGCAAATTATTTTTGATGCCTTTCAACAGGTAGACGGGACAACGAACCGCCAATATGGTGGAACAGGGCTTGGTCTCTCGATTTGCCGCGAATTTACCCGTTTGCTGGGCGGATTGATTGAGCTGGAAAGCGAACCGCAGAAGGGAAGTACGTTTACTCTCTATATCCCTAGCAGGCTGGAGACAGAGCCGCTTCAGGAGGAACAGGCGATTAAGGAAGTGGCAGCAGGGATCAACGAGGTGGCAGTTGCCCCGATTCCTTTCGAAAAAAAATCCCAATCGTCTGAGCAAATATTTATCGATAAAAAAGTGCTCTTAGTGGACGATGATACCCGGAATGTGTTTGCCATCGTAACAGCACTTGAGAAAAAAGGCATGATCGTAAGAGTGGCGGAAAATGGGAAACGGGCCATCGATATTTTGCAGGGCAATGCCGATTTCGACCTTGTTTTCATGGATATTATGATGCCGGTGATGGACGGCTATGAGGCGATGAAAGCAATCCGTCAAGACCTAAACATGGTGAATCTGCCGATTATTGCGTTGACGGCGAAAGCAATGAAAGGGGAACGCAGTATATGTATGGAAGCGGGGGCATCTGATTATATTATGAAGCCATTAAATATTGAGCAGCTATTCTCGCTGATGCGGGTGTGGCTGACAGAGCAGGAGAATCGAGTATGAGCGAGTTACTAGTAGAAACAGAAGATTTTTCGCCGACAGAGCTGCAAAATATTGAAATGAATTTGTTGCTAGAAGGTCTCTATCAGATGTATGGCTATGACTTTCGCGGTTATGTCCGGGCGTCGTTATTCAGAAGGGTGACGAACCGGATGAGGTTAGAGAGGCTTGAGACGATTACGGCGTTATTGGAAAAAGTGCTTCATGACCCAGGTTATTTGGAGCGGCTGCTGAATGATTTGTCGATTCGGATGACAGAAATGTACCGCGACCCCAGCTTTTTTGCGGCCTTTCGCAACGAAGTGGTGCCATTGCTCCGTGAACTACCGGAGATTCGCATTTGGCATGCCGGTTGTGCGACGGGGGAGGAGGTCTATTCCATGGCGATCCTCATGCAGGAGGAAGGACTCGCTGAAAAAACGACCATCTATGCAACGGATATGAATGAAAGGGCGCTTAGGGTTGCACAAAAGGGCACATTTCCGCTGAAAAAAATGCAGCAGTATACGAAAAATTATTTAGCGGCGGGCGGAAAGAAGGCTTTTTCAGAATACTATACGACCGACCATCAATTTGCATATTTTTGTCCGGTAATGAAGGAGAAGCTCCTTTTTGCACAGCACAATTTGGTGACGGATGGTTCGTTTAATGAGTTTCATGTAATTTTGTGCCGGAATGTCATGATTTATTTTAACAGTGAGTTGCAGCTGAAAGTACATGGGCTCATGTATAACAGTTTGGCGGATGGGGGCTTCATTGGATTGGGCAGTAAGGAATCGCTGATGTTTGTACTGAATGACATTAAATATGAGGAATTCAATTCGCAGGAACGAATTTATCGGAAGAAATAGAAAACGGCCCCCTTTTATAGGGCCGTTTCGATTAATCTTGCAGCGGGTCTTGGGTGAGTTTTTCTTCCCGCAGCTCCCTGCCGGTTTTTTGCTCTTTCATTTCTTTCCCGAGTTTTTTGATTTCATCCATATTTTGGACCATCGAGCTATTGTTGTTATTAGCAACCTTCAATTGTTCATCAAGCTGCGCCATTTTCACTTTTTCAACCATTATGAATCAACTCCTTTCTTTTTAACTACCCCTAATTTTATTTTTGAAACTTTTTTAAAAAAAGGTTTAGGGTTCCAAAGAGACGGGTATGTAACAAATAAATAATCCAGAGGTGATCATGAAATGAATCTAAAGATAGATAAACATCAGAATAATGAAGAAACCTTTGTAAAAGTTGCTGGCGAAATTGATGCCTATACGGCACCACAGCTAAGAGAAGGGCTCCTGCCGCTGGCGGAAGGGAAAAACAAGACACTGATTGTCAGTTTAAAGGAAGTTTCCTATATGGATAGTACAGGACTTGGGGTTTTTATCGGTTTATTTAAACAATTAAAGAAAAATGAAGGGGAGCTGGTGCTGATAGATCTATCAGATCGATTAAAGCGGCTCTTCGAGATTACCGGCATTAGCAATATTATTCATATTTCAACAGAGTAAAAGGGTGGGGGACAATGATGGATTATATTGAAATGAAAATTCCGGCTAAACCGGAATATGTGGGTGTTATCCGATTAACCTTATCAGGAATCACGAGCCGCATGGGTTTTACATATGAGGAAATTGAGGATATTAAGATCGCTGTCAGTGAAGCCTGCACGAATGCTGTACAGCATGCTTACCGCGATGACGAAGACGGAGAGGTGGTCCTTGGCTTTGGTATTTACAAGGACAAATTAGAAATTATGGTAGCGGACTACGGAAAAAGTTTTAATTTTACCAAGAAAAAACAGGAACTGGGCCCATACACAAAGGCAAGCACCGTGGATCAACTGACAGAGGGAGGTTTGGGTCTCTATTTGATTGAAACGCTTATGGATGAAGTCGTCGTCACAAACCATTCCGGCGTGACGGTCTTCATGGTGAAGTATTTAAGTGGGGAGCGTGAGAATCATGACACAACCATCGCAAACCATGAGGCGAACTAAGGAAGAAATCAATGCGTTAATTAAGGAATTTCAGCAAAACGATAGTGCAGCGGCTCAAGCGATTCTGGTGGAACAATACACTGCGCTTATCGCGAGCCTGGCGCGAAAATACTCCAGAGTGAAAAATTTTCACGAAGATCTGATGCAGGTGGGCATGATTGGGTTATTGGTTGCGCTCAGACGCTATGACGCGAGTTTTGGAAAACCCTTTGAAGCGTTTTTAATTCCGACGGTGATTGGTGAAATCAAGCGGTTTTTACGGGATAAGACGTGGGGTGTACATGTCCCAAGGCGGATCAAGGAATTGTGGCCAAGGGTAAAAACCGTGGTGGACGAGCTTACGAATCAATATCAGCGTTCCCCGAAAATCCAGGAAATCGCGGATTATCTGGAGATTTCCGAAGAGGAAGTATTAGAGGCAATGGAAATGGGGAAAAATTATCAGGCTGCTTCTGTCGACCAGCCAACAGAGACGGGCTCTGAGGGGAGTACGGTTACGCGGCTTGATATTATCGGCTCATCTGATGAAGGCTTTGAGCGGGTAGATCAGAAGCTGTTACTTGAGAGCAGCCTGCATGTACTATCTGAGCGGGAACGGGAGATTCTGCAGTGTACGTTTTTGGACAACAAAAGTCAAAAAGAAACGGCTGAGCAATTGGGAATGTCGCAGATGCATGTTTCCCGCTTGCAAAGGAAGGCAATCGATAAACTTCGGAAGGAAATTAACAGCCATGCCAAATAAGGATGAACGAAAGCCGAACGACTATTTTCTAGAAAAATAGTGGTTCGGCTTTTTGGTTCTAGTAAGCTAATAAAAAAAGTATAAAAACAATTATAAAGGTTTTAACGGTAGGAAATGGTGGTATATCCATAATAAGGTTACAATATGTTAACCTGACAAAGTCAAAGTTGTGAGGGAGGTATGGAGGATGGATTTTTTTAAAGCTGTCGAAAGTACCCCAATGCTTGGCGGGACATAATCTTACCGGAGTCAGCATTTACTTTTCCAATCTAAAAATGAGGGCGGTACTTAGTTACAGTTACAGTAAATGAAAGAGACCAATCAAAATTTAAGGGAGGAAAATATAATGGATAACAACGATAGTATGAGTATGAAAGAAAGAGGACGCAAGGGTGGACAAGCCACTGCGGAAAAACATGATAAAGAGTTTTATCAGGAGATCGGGAGAAAAGGTGGAGAAGCGACCGCCGAGAAACATGATAAGGAATTCTATCAGGAGATTGGAAGAAAAGGCGGGGAATCCCGCAGGAACCAGCAGCGTGATGACGATTAAGGAATAGATTGAAAAAGGGTCTTGCACAATCTTGTGCAAGCCTTTTTCATGAATTCAACATCTTTTTCACTTTTATCCATCAAAAAAGACTGCATCGCTGCAGTCTACTCTGAATTAGGCATGCCTTAAACTTTTTAAGATCAGACCAACAATAAATACTAGCACAATGGCACCAATGATGGCTGGAATAATATAAAACCCTCCAATCACCGGTCCCCATGACCCCAATATGAGGGAACTGAGCCAGGCGCCAATAAACCCGGCAATGATATTTCCAATAATTCCTCCCGGTATATCACTTCCAAGAATCAGTCCGGCTAACCAGCCGATAATTCCTCCAATAAAGAGTGACCAAATAAATGCCATGAATCTTCGCCCCTCTCAAATTTTTATCTATGGTAAATACATACCCGAATCCTCAACCGGTAAACCTTTTGTTCATACCTTATCTTTGGAGCGGATTTTTGCATTGCTTCTTCCTGTTTTTAAAAAATGCTGGCAAACCCTTAATTCGCAGGTAAACTTTTTAAAGCCTTCCTGATCGTGTGCGTCCAGACATTGATCGATTTTCCGTTTTAGCAAGCTGATTTTTGAGATGGCTTCTGCCTTCCGTTTTATTTCCAAATAAAGATGCTCTTTTCGTTGCTGCAATTCCTCTCGGCGGTACTGGCTCGGATGGGTTAAGTGCAAGCCACACTTTTTACACTGTGTTTCATTAAAATGAACAACATAAAATTCCGCATTTCCACAATCTTTACAAACCAGTTTCTTCATATATACACCTCCAAAAAAATTTAAGTATTTCTTTTATACCCACAATCGAATCATCGTTAACCCGAATGGCCAAAATTACGAGAATTTTAGAAAAATAGGTTTTGATTTTTTAAGAAACGGTTACATACAGAATAGAAAGACAAGTCCACAACGGACAAACATATGAATCTGGAGGGATGTTAAATGGAAACAGTAAAAATCGTCGAAAATGGTGTAGAGGCAAAAAAGGAAATTGACCAATTAATGGGTCAAGGGTTCACCAAAAATGAAATTTATTTACTCGCCCATGACAAAAATCGCTCAGAAGATTTGACCCACGCGTTAAATATTTCCGATATCGGCATCGCAGAACAAGGGGTATTCGATTCCATCGCCAATGTGTTTCGTTCAAGGGGAGACGAACTGCGTACAATGCTTGAGTCATTAGAATTATCGGATGACGAAGCGGAGCGATATGAGGAAGAAATGGATCATGGAAAAGTCGTAGTAATCGCATCAAAATCAGCTTAACGGAAGGCGGGTCACTCGTTGGCCTGCTTTTATAAAAAAGGAGAGGTGAATTAAAAATGAAATTTTCAAATCAAAGCTTGGAAAAATTACGAGGAGTGCATAAGCGTGCCCGCCATAAAGTGAGCGGAAAACACAATTTTGAAAAGTATTCTCTGAATCCGATCATCCACCGGGAAATTCACGGAGAGCGAATCTATGTCCCATTAAATTTAAAGAAGGTTTGGAATGGAGCTTAAATTTTTTTATTAAGGCTCTTTTCGTGAACTTTGTTGCTTTTGGACCTTAATAAGGGTCAAATACTTAAATTTCTAGGCAATTTTCGCAAATGTTCTTACGAAAAGATGC
>NZ_MLYR01000022.1 GCF_001866655.1 Bacillus sp. MUM 116
GCTCTGGATATTAAATGAAGCTCGATGATCTTGCTTAAAATTAAAGCTCGATTCATCTTCTTGATGTACGAAGCATCTCCGGTGAGCAATGTAATACCTCCTTGCATTATTTATAAAGGCTATTTTCGCATAGATTGTTGTTTTTCGTATAAGTTCATCAACCCGTATAACTAAATGCTTCGTGGCATCTTTTCGTAAGAACATTTGCGAAAATTGCCTAGAAACTTAAATATTTGACCCTTATTAGGGTCCAAGAGCAACAAAGTTTACGAAAAGAGCCTTTACAAATGCTCTATTCAAATTGCAGAGTAAAATTTTCCCTATTCCTAGACTCTATAATAATCTGCTTTCCAATTCATAATCTGTTTCTTTATATCATCCGGGCTTAAATTTTGTGAAGCTGCCTTCGCACTTAATTCTGGAAGCTCTGTATCACTAGCAAAACGAAGTGCAGTAATTTGCCTGACAGTTAGCCTTTCATCAAGTAATTTTCCAGTCAAAACAAAATGCCGGAGATTTTCTTCTGCTCTTATCGCTCGATCCTGCGCCTTTAACGGATATTGTCGAATTAAAAGGAACATGATGACTAAGATCACCACGATGGCTAAATAAAGAATAGCTGCTAGGTTGACACCGTTTCTAATGATAAACCATATAGCTCCAACTAGTGTAAGTAATAATAATAATGACAAGATATAATGAAAAAGTGGATCCAATCTTTGGTGATTATTGTAATTTTGATTCATTTGTTATTCCTCCCTTTATATTTTTTATTCCCATTTAAATGTATAACTAGCAATCACAAATGCTACTATTAACCAACCGCCTAAAATGGCTGTTTCCACCCCTAAGCTGCTCCAGGCTGCACCTACATTCATAATCTCACGCAATGCCGTGCTTAAATGTGAAATCGGCAGCAGCTTTACGATAGGCTGAAGAAACTCTGGCATATTTTTTATTGGGAAGAATACTCCCCCTAAAAATAACATGGGAAATGATAGAACGCCTGCAATCGGTGCAGCACTTTCAGGTGTTTTGGCTATTCCCGCAATGATAAACCCAATTGCCATAAATGCAAGAGTACCAAGAATGATAAAACATATTAAGGTGAACCAAGAACCGTGAACTTCAACACCAAATAGGAGATGGGCAACGAGTAAAACAACTAGGGCTTGCAATCCATTCATTAGCAAGCGCGCAGTAATTTGTGCTGCAATGAAAGTCGATGCTTTGAGTGTAGTCCCCTGCATCCTCCTTAATATCCCGCGTTCTCTCCAAGCAGCAATCTGACCGGCTACCCCATTCATGTTGTTACTCATTATCATCATCGCCACAATTCCTGGTACCAAGAAATCAATATATTTTAAATGAAGTGCTTTGATACCTTGAGATTTCATTACAACGACAGGCTCATAGGAAACCCTTTGTTTACTAATCTCATCTACTATTCCATTAACAAGCACTAATCCTACTTGTGAAACAGCAAAATTCGTATCATTATAATAAACAGGAATGGTAAATGGCTTTACTTGTGATCCACTATTTTTCAAACTAGATTCATATCCCTTAGGAATAATTACGACAAGTTGCAAATCATCTTTTTTAAGACTAGCTCGAGCTGACTTTTCATCTTTTCGTATCTCTAGATGAATGGCATTATTTTTATGAAGAGCTTTTACAAACTCACTTGAAAACGATGTGTGATCCTTATCAATCAATCCGATTGTTAGGGAAACTCCATTTCCTTTGCCTAAAAATAAACCCAGCATAGACATGAGCAGTATTGGAAAGATCAAAGTCCACATCAGAACTTGGCGATTTCTGAGAAAAATGCGCAGTTGTGCAAGTGTTAATTGCCAGTAAGCCTTCATGCTTCTCTTAAACTCCTTCCCGTCATGTGAATAAATACATCCTCAAGTGTTGCAGTCCTTGTTTGTAAATCGACCAGTTGCAGGTTTTTTTCAGCGGCAAAATGGATTAAGCTGGTCAATGTTTTCTGTAAATTGTCCGAATAGAGCACATGAGCATCGGAATGATTTCCAACTTTCTTTACACCTTCAATTCTAGAGAAATCAATGATTTTATCTTCCTGTAAAACTCTAAACTCCAAGGCACTATCCGATTGAAGGCTTTTCACTAATTGGGATGGTGTATCTAAAGCAATCAGTTCCCCTTGATCCATTATTGCAATTCGATCGCATAAAATATGTGCTTCATCCATATAATGTGTAGTTAACACAATTGTTTTTCCTTTATTTTTCAATTGAAGCACAATATCCCATAATGTTCGTCTTGCTTGAGGATCTAGGCCTGTTGTCGGTTCATCCAAGAAAACAACCTGTGGATCGTGGACCAACGCGAGAGCAATCGCTAAACGCTGCTTTTGACCACCAGAAAGCCCTTTTATCCGACTTTTTCTTTTCTCAGTAAGCAACATATCATCAATTAGCGGTAAAATTGGAATATGTGTTGGATAAAAACTTGCATACATTTGCAGAATTTCTTCAACAGTCAGCAATTCAAAAAGCGAAGTTGATTGTAACTGTACCCCGATCATTTCCTTTACTTTTGAAATCTCATGTAAAATATCGTGTGAACCAATGATCGCTGTTCCTTCATCAGGTTTCCTAAGACCAACCAACATTTCAAGCGTTGTTGTTTTTCCGGCACCATTGGGACCTAAGAGCCCAAATATCTCTCCTTTAAGTACTTGAAAATGGACGTCTTTTACTGCTTTAAATGATCCATAATTCTTTACAAGCCCTTTTACATCAATAATTGAATCTTGCGAAAAATTCATATATGAGCTTCCTTCTTTCAATTAGAATAGATTAAGAAGCAACAGTCACCTGTGTTTTCCCAATATTTATCTTAGAGTTTTTCATCATAGGTAATTTTACTATTATCTAATGAGGTATTTATTCGTTAAAATCGCTTTTCATTCCTGCCGCATACAATATATTTAAAAAGGACATTTTTAGTGAGGATGATGAATCTTAAATAAACGACAACCAAAAAACTATACTTTAAGAGTTATTGTCTAATTGAGTGTGATTATTAAGGCAATGTTCGAGGTGATTTGGAGTTCTTGAGACCGCACCTATTGGTACGGTCTCTTATTTTCTTTAGAAAGGTCTATTTTGAAAGGTTTAATTTGCCTTTAAAGCCAATCTTTTTTTGTAATAAAACTGTTTGTATGCCAAATAGCCAAAATATAAGAATGAAAATCCCAACAAAATCATCCAGAAAGTTTTCATCATGTTACTCCCCCAAATACCAATAAGAGAAAATAAAGAAGGTAAAGTTAAGGTTGTCCATGATTGAACGATGGCCACTTTTCCAACAAATTTATCTATATTTATTTTTTTCGTGTTGATTACAAAAAACAAAAACCATAATAATGACCACATTAGCCATGTAAATGCATTAACAAGATCATGGTAATGCATGATGGATTCAATTACATAAACAAGAGCGATCATTGACACCCAAAGGGAGTAGTATCCCAGCCCGCTCCCATTCATTCCTTTTAGCAGCGTTATTCCAACGTACAAATACGTAAAGCCAAACAAGAAAGTGGCCGCTTTTTCATACAAAATCCAGTGATCTTGTCCTGAAACAATAATTAAATAAAAAGGGGCAATGACCTGGAATGCTCCAACGAACAAATTAAAGACTCCCACATTTTTTTCATCCGCTTTTCCTAAAAGCATAAGGCCATTTAAAAATAATGCTGAACCAGATAAAAGCAATCCAATCGTATCCATTATATTTTTTCCTCTTTTTTTATAGAATAAGACTTACAATAATCGCTGATAACATACTTACAAGTGTTGCTCCATATAATAATCGCAAACCAAATTTAGCTACGACATTGCCTTGTTTTTCGTTTAGCCCCTTTACTGCTCCTGCAATAATACCGATAGAAGAAAAGTTCGCAAAAGAAACGAGGAATACAGATATAATTCCCAAAGTTCGTCCACTGAAATGAGATGCCATATGCGAGAGATTCATCATCGCGACAAATTCGTTCGTTACTAACTTCGTTGCCATTATTCCTCCTGCTGAAACCACTTCCGAAGCCGGGATGCCCATAATAAATGCAAATGGCGCAAACACGTAGCCAAGCAAGTGCTGGAATGATAGCCCGAAGATCATTTCAAAAACATTATCGATGGCTGCCATTAATGCAACAAACCCAATGAGCATGGCACCTACGATAATGGCCACTTTAAATCCGTCTAAAATATATTCGCCCAACATTTCAAAAAAGGATTGTTTCTCTTCTTGAATCACTAAAAGATCTTCTTCTTCCTTCACTGTATACGGATTAATGATGGAAGTAATAATGAATCCCCCGAATAAATTCAAAACGATTGCAGTAACAACGTATTTCGGCTCGATCATCGTCATATACGCACCAACAATAGACATTGACACGGTTGACATTGCTGAAGCACATAGCGTGTAAAGACGATTCGGAGGTAATTTGCCCAGTTGCTTTTTAACCGTTATGAATACCTCAGATTGGCCCACCATTGCTGAAGCGATTGCATTATAAGACTCCAATTTCCCCATCCTATTAATTTTACTAAGTAGGAAACCAATCCACTTCATCAGGAATGGAAGAATTTTAAAATGTTGAAGAATTCCTATTAATACTGAAATAAAAACAATTGGCAGTAAGACGGATAGAAAAAATGGTGCTGATCCCTTATTTGCGATACCACCGAACACAAACTCTACCCCTGAATTTGCATATTCCAGTAGTTTACTAAATATTTTTGCTATTCCTTGAATCATAATGAATCCAAATTTTGTATTTAACAATAATGTTGCGAAAACCAGCTGTATGATCACCATAAGAATTAAAGGTTTATATTTAATTTGCTTACGGTTATTACTAGCTAGAAAAGCTAATCCTAATACGACGATGATTCCGAAGATTCCTAATAGGTATTTCATAAATTCCTCCTGATGGGTATATAATATTTGGAAAATTCCTTAAAATAAATCAGACGTCTGACCTTTATAGATAAAAAAATAATAAACTAGTATATTTTATTAAAATTGCCTTGATTTTAAAATTTGGCTCTCATCTGTATAATCCTTTGGACGATGTTCTTTTAAACTATCAATCGCCTCTCACCACTGTTCTCAAGAATTGGTTAAAACAATTCTTGGATTTAATCTAGCTATGTGGTATGACGTCTAACAAGCATCTCAATTATACTCATACTTTATAAATGTGTAAACCCTTTCTTTTTTAAAGAAAGGGTTTACGATCGTTGTATCTTCAAATCGGTAAATTTTTCAATGTTCTCTAAGAATATAAAAGGTCTTAGGATTTCAAACAGATTTCTTTCACTAATGCAGCGGGTAATCCAGCCTGCAAGAGTTGCTTGATGACTATCATATACGGATCAATATGCTTAAAATATTTTTTATAAGAGGTACATAAGTAATTTAAACCTGGTTCATTTTCGTCTGTAACAGCAAATCTATTTTTGGGACATTCACCATGGCAGGCAAACTGAAATTCACAATTTAGGCACACGTTGGGAAGGGTATCCTTCTTTTTCTTACCAAAAGCTGCCTGGGATGGTTGATTGACAATCTTCATTAAGCCATCTTGGATATTGCCTAAGCGGTATTCAGGATAAACGAAATGATCACAAGAAAACAGATCCCCATTATGTTCCATCGCTGCTGCCCTGCCGCACTCTTCTGCAAAAATACAAACAGGTGAAGGAATTCCCGCCCAAGCGGCTAATGCCCATTCAAAGTTCATGACAAAAACAGAGCCTATGTCCTCTCGAACCCACTCATTAAATATTTGAATAAGGAACTCCCCATACATATCGGGTTCGACTGTCCAATGAGTAACGGCTTTTTCGGAATCTTCCATTTGGGATGAACATGTTGCCGCCTTTTCTTTCTTTTCCTGTTCAACAATTGGAATAAATTGCATAAATTGAATACCCTGCTGTTTAAAAAAGTGATAGATTTCAAGAGGCTTATAGGCGGAATCTTTCGTTACACACGTAAGTACGTTAAATTCAACTTGATGTTTTTTTAAAAGTGAAAGTCCTTTCATGACTTGATCAAATGTGGGTTTCCCCCCACGGTCAACTCTAGACTGGTTATGGATCGGTTCAGGGCCATCTAAGCTTAATCCTACTAAGAAATGATTGTCTGAGAGCAATTTACACCAATTGTCATTTAAGAGGGTTCCATTGGTTTGAATCGTGTTTTTGATCTGTTTCCCATTTGCGTATTTTTTTTGCAGAAAAATGGCTTTTGAAAAGAATTCCTCACCCATTAGGGTTGGCTCCCCGCCTTGCCAGGCAAAGATAATTTCCTCTGTATCCTGGGAAGCGATATATTGTCTAATATAGGACTCTAAAACATCGTCCGACATGTGGAAAGAATGATTTTTAGGGTAATAGCCTTCTTTCTCAGTGTAATAGCAATATTTGCAATCAAGATTACAGATTGGCCCCGTAGGCTTAACAAGAAGATGAAAATGATTTTCCTTCCCCAACTGATGACCTCCTTTCTCTAATAGTGACTCGTCTTTCCATTAATCGTAACCGTTATTATATCTCTTGTTTTCTTTTTAAAGAACGAATCTCCATAAATTTCAATAACCGCTTTTTCGATTTTCCCGCTAAACGGAAATTCAACTTCAGGGTAATTTAAGCTGACTGGTGATAAACGATCAAGTCCTATATCCAATCCCTCAACAGAAAGCACAAATGGTAATGTCCGAGGCATATACACAGTTCCAACTTCTTGACCATTAATGTATAGCTTTCCTGTTCCTTGAATGAACCCTTTCCGATTAAATTCAAATTGAATAGTGGAAGATCCAATTGGTACTTCCAGTGAAGATTGAATTTTATAGAAAGTGCCAATAAAGTTATATTCGTAGAATACGAAATTATCTTTAATATATAAGGTATATCCGCTTGAATGATTACCGTGGGCAATTAATACACCTTCTGCTGTATGGTCTGACCGAAAGATTGGAACAGTAATCAAGTAGGAAGAAAGGTTGATTTTTGGGGCAGCAGTTGATGGCAAATGAGACATTCCCGGGTAGAAGATGAAAGTTGTTCTTCCCTCCTGCAGACCATCATATCCCTTTTTGATTAAATCGTCATCTAGTGGAAGAACACCGTATTTCTTTGCTTCCCCCCACCATATCATTTGAAGCTCTTTTAATTTTTCAGGATACTTTTCGGCTAAATTAAACTTTTGGGAAAAATCCTCATTTACATGGTATAACTCCCATTGATCTTGATTAAATGGGACCCCCATTTGGTGATAGGTGACTGCAACCCATCCATCAAGCCAAATGGCCCGATGTCCTAGCATTTCGAAATACTGTGTTTTTCTTTTGGATGGGGCATCGGGTTGTGTAAATGTATGCCGCATGCTTATACCATGCAAAGGCATCTGAGGCACTCCCTCAACTATCTTTGGTTCCTCAATGTTTAGAAGATCCAGGATTGTAGGAGTAATGTCAATTGCATGATAGAATTGGGAACGAATCGATCCGCAGTCTGGAATAATTGGTGGACAATGGATAATGAGAGGGACATGTGTACCGCCATAGAACGTATCTTGCTTATAGAATTTAAAAGGTGTATTTGCCACTTGCGCCCAACCTTTAGGATAATTGGAGCTTGCAAGCTGCCCTCCGATTTCATCTATATGATTAAACATCTCATTCACTTTTTCCGTGATGCCATTAAAATAGGCGGTATCATGAATAGAGCCGTTCCAGTCTCCTTCCTGACTGCCTCCGTTATCAGAAAGTAAAACAATCACAGTCCGATCAAGGATGTTTTTAGACTTTAAGAATTCCAGCAGTCTTCCAATTTGTTGGTCAGTATGGGTAAGAAATCCGGCATAAGTCTGTTGAAATTGGATAAACAATGTTTTTTCCTTCATTGTCAGTTCGTCCCATGCCTTAATCCCTGGATTGTGTTCGACTAGTTCTGTATAGTGTGGGATGACCCCCATTTCTTTTTGCCGCTTGAACCGCTCTTGCCTGATTTGATCCCAGCCTTTATTATATACCCCTTCATATTTTTCAATGTATTCCATTGGAACTTGATGGGGCTCGTGCGTGGCTCCAAATGCCAAATTTAGAAAGAATGGCCTGTCCGGAGTTACAGAGATATGATCTGTCAAGAACTCGAGCGACTTATCAACCAGGTCCTCTGATACATGGTAATTTGCTTTATTCGGTTTAGGAACACGATGATTATCGTAAATTAAATCTGGTGCAAACTGATCTGTCATACCTAATAAAAAACCGTAATAGCGGTCAAATCCTTTTGCAAGCGGCCAATTTTCAAAAGGTCCGCTTGAAACTGCTTCGTGACCTGGAACGAGGTGCCATTTTCCCACCATATAGGTAGCCACCCCGTTCATCTTTAATACCTCAGCCAAAGTTGCTGCTGTCTCTGAAATTCTTCCTCGTTTATTAGGGTATGAAGGACCCCAATCTATTTCTGTAACGGTCCCAACCCCAACCGAGTGGCAGTTACGGCCTGTAAGTAGACAAGCACGAGTTGGAGAACACAAGGGGGTAACCGTGAAGTTATTGTAGCGCAGACCATTTTTAGCTAATGAGTCAATTTTGGGCGTTTCAATTTCCGAGCCATAGCAACCTAAAGAAGAATAACCCACATCATCCAGCACGATATAAATGACATTAAGATTTTGTTTATCTTCATTACCCTTCCTCAATTTCACCACTATCCTTCTTCATGATTTTTCAGCCAGAATTTTCAAACACAGGGATCACTAATATAAGTAATTTATTAATGGGACATTTTTAATATGATTAATCATATTTAGCATAATAACTTTAAATGAGCAGGCAATATTAGCCTGCTCACATTCTTTTGCACTTTTTTCTTGAAATAAGAAGATCTGTTTCTCTTAAATTTTGGCTGTGTTAAACTTGTCTGTTGATTTCCGCTCCAGGCGCTTCGCTCCAATCAACAGAGTTAAAAAATCAACAATGTCCTTTAACACAGCCTAAATTTTAATAACCATTCACAAAGTCGATAATTGTTACCATTTCGTCTTCAGTAAGCTCCCTCTTTACAAACTTCTGATATTCTAGGATTATTTTCCTCTGATCCCCGCTAAAAATATTGGTATATTTTGCAATAGTTCGAAGCATGGTCACTTCTTGATTAAATTCCTCTTTTGCAATCGGCTTCCAATGGGAAAGGATGTATGTATCTGCATCAAATGTTTCTAATCTATCCAAAAGTTGCATTGTACGATTGATGGTATAGTTTTCTTTTTCAGAAAAAATATCAGGATAAATACAGTCCCCTAAAAATAGAATCTTTTCTTCCTTGATATACACGATTACAGAGTCTGAGGCATGGTCCCCGCCAACGTGTTCAACGATACAGGTTACTCCGCCAAGGTCTATTTCCACTTTATTTTCAATGACTAAATCGGGTAAAACGACGGTGATATTTCGGTGGTTAGTAAATTCCTGCTTTATCGCATTTGCGCAAAATTCTATCTCCGTTCCTTCTTTCACTCTTGCATCTAGTGCTTCGTCTGACCAAGATAATTGAATTAATTTCTCCATTTGCTTTTTTGTTTCTTTAGAAGAAATCGATACGGTATTCGTTAGTGCCGCTAAGCCAAAGATATGATCCCAATGCCAATGAGTTAGGACGACTATATCAGGAGTTGGGACTTGCCTTTTTGAAAGTTCTTCCAGAAAATAGTGGGCATGATTTTCCGAGTTGCCTGCATCAATCATTAATGTCTTGTGTTTGCCAACCACCATCCCAAGAATGGGCCGATCCGTTTCAGATACTGGAGTGATGTACCAAAACCGCTTACCAATTTGCTCTATCGAATGCATAAATGCTTCCCCCTTTATTAAAAATTAGAAATATTTTTTGAAAAGGCTCTTTTCGTAAACTTTGTTGCTTTTGGACCTTAATAAGGGTCAAATACTTAAGTT
>NZ_MLYR01000023.1 GCF_001866655.1 Bacillus sp. MUM 116
CAGGATCAAACTCTCCAAGAAAGTTGATGTAGCTCTAAAATTTACGTTGGCTCGTGTTCTCTATATAATAGAAGAAACACGATTATTATTGTTTGTTGACGTTTTTGTTTGTTTAGTTTTCAAAGAACAAAATCACTCGAATTACCTTATCTAGCAATTCTTTTTTAGCACTTCATCTCGAAGCGACAAAAATTATTATATCACATCACTTCTAAACATGTCAACAAATAATTATTTTCAAATAATATTTGTTTTATGCTTTTCCGAAGCGACTTAATTAGAATATAACAATTATACTTTTACGTCAACATATTTTTTTAAAAAAATCATTAGAAATTGCTTTTCCCCATTAGGACAGGCCATTCAACCTGTTGGCAGTTTTATAAACGGCGAATATTTATATATAGCTCCAAATGACACGCAAGCCAATTCAGGCTTATGTTATTCATCCAAAACAAATGAAAATTGACCTAAGTGCATACAAAAAAAGCGAAACATGAAATAGAAATATCTGATCTCCTAATTCAGCAAGATAGAATCAAACAATTGAATCCAAAATAACAAATATCTATATTAACAAAAATCGGGAAGTGCAAGGCACCTCCCGATTTTTGTCGAATTCATTATTTCTTAATGCTGATTAGTTTCATTTCGGTCATTTCTTCGATGGCGTATTTTAGTCCTTCGCGTCCTACTCCGCTTTCTTTTACGCCGCCGTATGGCATATGGTCGACGCGGAAGGTTGGGATGTCGTTGATCATGACGCCGCCAACTTCTAGTTCTTCAGCTGCATTTAGGGCTTTGAAGATGTCATTCGTATAGATTCCTGCTTGAAGTCCATATCTTGAGTCGTTCACAAAGCGAATAGCTTCTTCAACGGAAGACACTTTGTTGATTAAGACAATTGGCGCAAATACTTCTTGGCAAGATACCTTTTGCTGTGGATCAACATTTAATAAAACGGTAGGCTCAACGATATTTCCCTCACGTCCGCCCCCAGCTGCCACTACTGCTCCGGACTGTCTAGCTTCTTCAATCCATGAAAGGGCTCTTTCGGCATCCTTAGGGCTGATTACCGCTGAAACATCGGTTTCCGGATCAAGCGGGTTACCAAGTTTCAACTTTTTCGTTTGAGCAACGAATTTTTCCACGAACTCTTCATATAGTTCTTCATGAACATAGGCTCTTTGCAGTGAAATACAAACCTGGCCAGCAAAGGAGAATGCTCCGGTAACAGTTCTTGGGATAATCGAATCAACATCGACACCCTTATCAACAATTAATGCCGAATTTGAGCCAAGCTCAAGTGTTACCCTCTTCAATCCTGCTTTATTACGTATACCAATTCCTACCGCAGGGCTTCCCGTAAAAGTAATCACTTTTACACGGTCATCCTGGATTAAAATATCACCAATCATGCTTCCGCTTCCTGTTACCACATTAAGCGCGCCGGCAGGTAAGCCAGCTTCTAGTAGAAGTTCCGCTAAGAAAATCGAAGTTAACGGCGTTTGCGATGCCGGCTTTAGTACAACCGTATTTCCTGCAGCAATTGCAGGACCGACCTTATGTGCCACTAAATTCATCGGGAAGTTAAACGGAGTGATTGCTGCTACAACCCCAAGCGGCTGCTTGATCGTAAACGAAATCCTTCCTTCCCCACCTGGAGCCGCATCCATCGGAATGGTTTCTCCGTGAATACGTCTTGCTTCCTCAGCAGCAAATTTATACGTCATAATTGTACGTGCCACTTCAGCCTTTGCTGTCGTCCAAGGTTTGGCTGCTTCTAGTGCAAGCAAACGGGTGCATTCTTCTTCATTTTTCGTTAGCAGTTCCACTAATTTTTCTAAAATCGATGCCCTCTGGTGTGCCGGCATTTTCGCCATTACGGGTTTTGCCTTTTCGGCAGCCGCAATCGCATCCTCTACATCCTGCGCATCAGCAAAGGCGATTTCAGCCAGCAGTTCATTATTAAAAGGACTATATAATGGACGGTACTCTTTCGCTTCCTTCCATTGTCCATCTATTAAAAGATGTTTTTTCATCTAGAACACTCCTATTCTTTAAACCAATTTTTTAAATATAGATTCAATTGTATCAAGTGCTTCATCTAATTGCTCATCAGTAATCACAAGCGGTGAAAGGAATCGGAGCACATTGCCGTATAATCCTGCACTAAGTACAATTACACCTTGCTTTTGACATTCAGCTACAAGTTTATTGGTTAAATCCTTGTCCGGCTCTTTTGTTTGCGGATCTTTTACAAGCTCCACTGCACACATTGCCCCTAAACCGCGGACATCACCGATTACATCATATGTTTCTTTTAAGCTGTTGAAACGAGAGATAATTTTTTCCCCAATCACATTTGCACGATCAAGAAGCTGATCTTCTTCAATTGTTTCAATCACCTTTAAGCCGGCCACACATCCAAGCGGACTTCCGCCATAAGTTCCGCCAATTTCTCCCGGTGCCGCAGCATCCATAATTTCCGCACGGCCTGTTACAGCACTGATTGGCAGCCCAGCAGCGATTGATTTTGACATGGTCATTAGATCTGGAACAACATCAAAGTGCTCAATCGCAAACATTTTTCCTGTGCGTCCAAAACCAGTTTGGATTTCATCCGCTATAAATAGAATGCCATGTTGTTCACAAATCTGTTTCACACCTTGCACAAATGTCTTGGATGGCACAATGAAGCCGCCCTCACCTTGAACAGGCTCCATAATAACGGCTGCAATTTCTTCTGCAGGAACTTCAGATTTGAAAAAGTCTTCTAGTTGATGCAGTAGATTTGCATCAAGGTCTTCTTGGCTAACCTCAAATGGTGCACGGTAATAATATGGGTAGCGGACTTTATAGGTATCCGGTGCAAATGGACCAAAACCAAATTTGTAAGGCTTCACTTTACTTGTTAATGACATTGCTAATAATGTTCTGCCATGGAAGGCACGGTCAAAAGAAAGAATGGCCTTTCTGCCTGTATATTTACGAGCAATTTTCACCGCATTTTCTACAGCTTCCGCACCACTATTTAGGAAAAATGTCTTTTTCGCATGTGAACCAGGTGTAATTTCATTTAACTTTTCTGCAAGTTCAATATATGGTTCGTACATCATAACGTTAAATCCAGGGTGGATATATTTCTGAATTTGTTCTGTTAGCGCCTCTACTACTTTAGGCGGGCAGTGTCCAGTATTTTGCGTACCAATCGCTCCGGCTAAATCGATATAAACATTGCCGTCCACATCTTCCAAAATCGCGCCATGGCCTTTTGCTGCAAAGGAAGGCACGTTATTAGATACTCCCACTGGTACATTCTTTGCTCTTCTTTCTAAAAGGGCTTCAGCTTTTGGCCCTGGAATTGATGTTTTAAGTTCAATTGTTTTTGTTGTTGTGCTCATGTTA
Source organism: Bacillus sp. MUM 116 (assembly GCF_001866655.1). GTDB lineage: Bacteria > Bacillota > Bacilli > Bacillales > Cytobacillaceae > Neobacillus. The sequence goes on from NZ_MLYR01000023.1 coordinate 3,409, forward strand.
TTAACCCCTTTATTAATTTATTCAACTACTAATCTATAATGCAAGAAGTGTGCCAAGTGCTAAATCCCCTTTTTACAATCATTCACAGAGGAATTTCATTCAAAAATGAATATTCGCTATTCATAATTAAATGGATTAATAGAGTTCTCTTCTCCGGTCGGCTAAATAGTCAAAAACAGCGTTGGATTTTTTTAAATTCTCGAAAGAAAGATCAATGATTTGTAACGTTTCAACATCGTCAGAAATTTCGGCAATGATTTTACCGTCCGGCCCAATTACTGCGCTTTGGCCATGGTATTCATATTTCCCATTAGCCCCAATGCGATTGCAGTAAACCACAAAGAGTTGATTTTCGAGCGCTCTCGCCTGACTAAATAAGCGATGGATATATTCATATGGTGCCATATTGGCAGAATTCACGATTAAAAGATTTGCTCCTTGTAATGCAAGTACCCTTGCAGGCTCGGGAAATTCAATATCATAACAGGTGAGCATGCCCATTGTTAAACCATCATAACGAACAGTCTTAAGCTCATTTCCCTTGCTGAATAGTTCATTTTCTTCGGCAAAAAGATGTGTTTTTCGATAATAAGCTAATGCTTTGCCATCTTTCCCTACCAAGCAGGAGGTAATATAGATTTCCCCATCGGAGACGTACTCTGGGAAAGAATACAGTACGGAAACTGGGGAATCTGCTAGCATGCTTTGAATCCGTTTAAAGCTCTCCCCTTCACGCGCCTCTGCTATTCCTATCAATTGCTCCTTCGAGACTAGACCGGTCAGGTTTAACTCTGGTAAAACCAAGAGATCCGCCGATTGTTCAAAAGCTTTCATAATGGCAGAAGCCATTTTATTTAAATTTTCTTCTTTATTTCCATCCGCAACCGCAAGCTGCGCGAGGGCAATTCGATAATTCTTTTCCATCTAAAATCCTCCCATTAGCGATAAAAGAAGGGCTTGGATTTCCGAGCCCTCCACTCATTGCTATCATTAAAACAGCCTCATCCATTTCTTCAAAACGCATTTCCGGCGGCTGTCCTTTAAACATTTTCGTAAGAACTAGCAAATAGCCGAAACCGATTACTGCCCATGCTCCGCCTAAAATCAGTGCATTTCTATCAAGATTCACGAACAGCCAAATATCAAAACAGCAACCTATGACAGGAAATAATAAGTAGAAAATTTTGTCCTTTCCTGCCCGTTTGCCGCCTTTTATATAAAAGTGAGCAATTACGGAAACGTTTACTAATATAAAAGCGACAAACGCCCCAAAGTTTATAAATGAAGTGGACGTTGAAACACTTAGCTTTAATGAAAGTAAACCAATCACAGCGACAACCAGAATATTCAGTACTGGTGTTTTAAACTTTGGATGCAGGTAGCCAAAGATTTTTTTCGGAAGCGTAGAAACAACAAAAATCAATCCGCCGATTACATTTGTCAAAATGATGGCTCTCGGGATCGTTTTTTCAGGATTTCTTGTCTCTTCGGTAAAGGTTGAGATAGCATCAAAACCTAAGAATGAGTAACAGGCAATCGATGCTCCGGCCAGGACAAATGAAAATGAAACATGAGTATTCACGAAGGGACTTACAGAAAGAAGCGTGCCGGCTCCGCCCCCGCCTAAAACGCTTTTTATACTTAAAATAATAAATAGTGCAATAACTAAAAATTGAAACACCATCATAAGGAAGTTGACCTTGGTACTTAATTTAATTCCAAGAATATTGATTGCAGTTGTAACAATTATAAATAAGAGGATCCATAACCATGATGGTACAGAAGGAAATGCCGCATTTAAATAGGCACTTCCAATCAGCCAGATGGTCATTGGAATGAAGACATAATCGAGCAGGGTAGCCCAGCCGACCATAAATCCGAGGTGTGAATTAAGAGATTTCCTTGTATAGGTGTAGGCAGATCCGGCGACGGGATATGCTTTAACCATTTGCGTGTAGCTGAAGGCAGTAAAAAACATTGCAATTAAGGCAACAAGATAAGCGCTTGCCTCTAGTCCATGGGTTACTTCCGCAACAGTTCCATAGATTCCAAAGACAATCATCGGTGCTAAATAGGCAAGTCCAAATAAAACTAGATGCGATAATGTAAGTGATCGTTCAAACGTACCTCGTGATTTTCCATATATGTTCCCCCTTAAGTTGCCATAAAACTTTTAAGATAACGTTCATAATTTTGCAAACGCTATCTATTTGACTAATCCCTCTAATTTGAATAGTCAGAAAATTTTAGTTGTAGATTTGATTCCTCCTATATTTGTTTTGGTAGTACAGCCTTTCCTCTACCCTTAAACTTTTAAACCATCCCTATTATTCTATTATGCATTTTTCGTGCCAATTCTTTTTTAACGACATTTCAACTATCTTTATAGATATAATCCGACAGTTCATTCATTTTTGAATGGCAATTATTCAAAAATGAATGAACTGCTCTTTTAACTATATTAGAAAAACAATTGTACTATTTTTTATCGAACCTGCAGGCTGTTCTTTAGTTTGTTATAAAGTCTGCTGATTGTCGGCTGACTCACCTCTAACACTTCGGCCACTTTTGTTAGAGTCTTATATTTCAATAAAGCTAATTGAAGCAGCTGTCTTTCCGTATCCTGGACTGCATGCTGAAGGGGGATAATGTTATGCACTTCCACTGGATGTTGGTTTTTCTGACGGTTGTCCAATATTTTTACAAGGTCATTAGCGGTAATCATCTGCTCTGCCGTAACCACCATAGCCCGTTCTGTTACGTTTTGCAGTTGCCGGATGTTGCCGGGCCACTTATACGTCTTTAATACTTCCAATGCATCCTCTGAAAAATATTTTTTTGACGAAAATCTTTCATTATAATACTCAAGGAAATGGTGAACAATTGGTTCAATGTCTTCTATTCTTTCACGCAAAGACGGAATGAATAACGGAATAACATGAATTCGGTAAAATAAGTCCTCGCGGAATGTTCCCTTCGCAACCATTTCTTCCAAATTCTTATTGGTTGCCGTAATAATTCGAATATTAATCGGAATCGCTTTGTTGCCGCCAATTTTCATAATCTCGCGTTCCTGGATCGCCCTTAAAAGCTTTACCTGTAAATTTAGCGGTAATTCACCAATTTCATCTAAGAAAAGCGTTCCTTCATTGGCTAATTCGAACAAGCCCTTTTTCCCATTGCTTAGCGCACCTGTAAAGGCGCCTTTCTCATATCCAAAAAGCTCGCTCTCCAATAAATTTTCGGGAATGGACCCGCAATTGATGCGAATAAACGGTTTTTCCGCCCGCGGGCTCAGCTGGTGGATGGCCTGTGCAAATAATTCTTTCCCTACGCCAGATTCTCCGTACAGAGTAACCGTTGATTCGACCCGGGCAACCCGTTCGACTTCAAACATTAAATTTTTAATTTGTTCAGATTGATAGATAATCTTTTTCTCATTTCCATGCTGGACTTTCTTTAAGATATCTACCTCTTTACGATATTTTTCTTTTAACGTTTTGGCCTCTTCAAGTTCTTCCTCTAATTTTTTAACAGCTGTAATATCACGGGAAGCAATGACAATTCTTTCTAATTCATTTTTTTGATTAAAAACCGGGTTCCCAACAGCCAGTATTTTCCTACCAAAGCGGTTATGCTGGACAATCGAAATTTTCTTCTTTTCTTCCAATACTTTTCTTGTAACAGAAGGCTTAAACCAGCCTTTTTCTTCAAGTTCTAAAATATTTTGACCAATGACGGTTTCAGGGTCCACTCCCCATAATTGGTGGGTGCTTCGATTGGAAACTCGGATGATTTTTCCTCGACTGTCAACCACTAAAACTTCATCATAAATCGAATCGACAATTGCTTCCAAATCGGTCGTTATGGCTCTTAGGTCTTTAGAATAAGTATGTTTTACATGATCAACTTCCACTGATTTCTGATCCGTCCAGCCGATTATTTTCCCTGTATGATCCTCAATGAGGGCATAGGAGAAATCGTCATCGGCAAGTGAAAAGAAATCGTGGTTGGTTGTTAGGATAAAATCGGTTAGAAATACCACTTTTTGTTCAGGCTGGTCTTTTTGCATTAATAGATGAAAGCTATCGCAGATTCCGACAGGCTTTCCCTCTGATTCTATAATTAATAACCGGATACTAGCTTGAATCATCTTATCCAAGGCTTCCCTAACATTTGTTGAGGCATTGATTACGGCAAAGTCTTTATTATAATTCAAGAGAATTTCTTCCTTTCCCGCAGTTGAAATCATAATCTTGCGATAATTTTTTACTATCATTATGATAACACGGTTATACGAAAAGCGTAAGCGCATGCATTAGTCGGAAAGTGGCTTAATCCCCTTCGGTGTAGTTTTTTCGACATCAAAAGTTTATAAAAAATAAGCTGCCCCAACAACTTGGGAGCAGCTTATTAGCTTAAGTTTTTCCATTCCACCCGATATAAATCATGTCTGCGATCCCGTAATTGCCTTAATGACCCGGAATTCCGGGAACGCCTCAATTTTTCCAAATCAACATCACCTACAACCACGGTATCAATATTGGCATCACATTCCCCGACAATCCCGTCCCTTGCAAACTCAAAATCGGAAGGTGAGTAAATTCCTGATTGCGCATATTGAATATCCATGTTCTCTACATGTGTTAAATTGCCCACAGTTCCCGCAATACACGTATATACTTGGTTCTCAATTGCCCGTGCTTGTGCACAGCAGCGAACGCGGAGGTAGGCCTGACGATCCTCTGTACAAAAAGGCACAAAAATGATGTTTGCCCCTTTATCCACGGCAATCCTTGAGAGCTCTGGAAACTCAACATCGTAAGAAATTTGGATAGCAATTTTTCCGCAATCGGTGTCAAACACATTGATTTCATTTCCTTCTGATATACCCCACCATTTGCGCTCATCTGGGGCAGCGTGCAGTTTGGGCTGTTTCTCTATCGTACCGTCGCGGCGGAATAGAAAACCAACATTGTACAAATCCCCGTTCTCTTCCACGAAATGCGAACCGCCGATAATATTGATGTTGTATCGTACGGAAAGCAGTGTAAAGAGTTCAATGTATTGGTCAGTATAGGTCGCAAGCCTTCTTACTGCCTGATCGGGCCGTTTTTCTTCGAGAAAGGACATCAATTGGGTGGTAAATATCTCTGGGAACACAGCGAAATCTGATCCAAAGTCAGCAGCAACATCCACATAGTACTCGACCCGCCGGCTAAAATCCTGAAAAGACTCTATTTTTTTCATCATATACTGTACAGCACAAATTCGAATCGGAAAAGCTGTCCGGTGGATTCTTTTAGACTTGGGACGATAATCGACATTGTTCCATTCCATTAACGTGGCCATTGAATCTGATGCTTTGTCATCCGGCAAATATTTTGTGTTAATCCGTTTAATCGTAAATCCCTGAAGGAGCTGGAAGGACAGCACCGGGTCATAAATGCTATGCTTCTCAACGGCTGCAACATATTCGCGGGCAGTCATTTCATCCTTATATTTGTGGTAATTCGGAATCCTTCCGCCAATGATGATACTTTTTAGATTTAAGCGAACAGCGAGGTCTTTACGTGCCTCATAAAGGCGGTGTCCTAATTTCATCCGGCGGTATTCGGGGTCTACCATCACCTCTATCCCGTATAAATTAAAGCCATCAGGGTCATGGTTCGTGATATACCCGTTGTCTGTGATAACATCCCAAGTATGCTGGTCATCATATTCGTCAAAATTGACAATTAGACTGGAACAGGAGCCAACAATCTTGTCCTCATATTCCACACAAAACTGACCCTCAGGAAAAATTCGAATATGACTCAGCAGTTGCGCCCTTGTCCATGGAACCATATTGGGAAAGCAAACTTTCCCTAAGGCTATAATGGCGTCAATATCTTCAACCCGTATATTGCGGATAATGATTTTCTTTTCATATTTAGAGATATCTGTATCTGACATTTTTCTCACTTCCTGGCTTTTTGTTATTCCAACTCTCAAATATAGATGGATCGTTTTTTAGGTAAGTGATTATATAATTCCCTCTATCTCTAAAAATTAACGAATTTCTTCCATTAATTCATCTTTGAGTAAGGCTCTTTTCGTAAACTTTGTTACTTTTGGACCTTAATAAGGGTCAAATACTTAAGTTTCTAGGCCATTTTCGCAAAGTTATACTGGTTGATGAACTTATACGAAAAACAACAATCTATGCGAAAATAGCCTTGAGTAAAAAAGGCCCATATTAAAATAGAATGTTAAGATTAGGTAATTTTCTTGTAATATGGGTTGTTATAAAAATACCGCTGAGACTATACTTCCTTATACAAATCGAAATCCGATTAAGATGCAAAAACGAATAACAATGAAAGGACCAGAAAAACATGCATGATCATATCATAGCTTTTATTCTAGGAATCGTAGAAGGATTGACGGAATTTTTACCAGTCTCCTCTACAGGTCATTTAATTTTAGTAGGCAACTTATTAGGGTTTACAGGTCAAAAGGCCAATACCTTTGAGGTTGTGATACAGCTCGGCTCAATGCTAGCCATTTTAGTATTGTATTGGAAGAGATATTTATCTCTTTTAAATTTCAGTACGATTGGAAAACCAATTAAGAAATTAAATATTGTGCACATTATATTAGGTGTTATACCCGCAGCCATTGCCGGGCTTGTTTTACATGATTTTATAAAAACTCAACTTTTTTCACCAATAGTTGTAGTTTACAGCCTTATCGCCGGTGCTATTTTGATGATATTCGCAGAAAAAAAACATGGAAAATTCGTCTCTAATACGGTTGATGAATTAACATATAAACAAGCTTTGGCGATAGGACTTTTCCAATGCTTGGCTGTCATCCCCGGTTTTTCCCGTGCTGGATCCACCATTTCAGGAGGACTATTAGTTGGAGCGAATCATCGAACTGCAGCTGAATTTTCCTTTCTAGTTGCCCTCCCCATTATGGTTGGTGCAACCGGATTAGATTTAATAAAGAGTTTGGATTTTTTACAAACAAGTGACATTCCGATGTTCGCAATCGGTTTTATCACTGCATTTGTAGTTGCGATGGTCGTCGCAGTCGTGTTCCTTAAGTTAATACAAAAAATCGGACTATCCGTATTCGCCTATTATCGAATTGCATTGGCGATTCTATTTACGGTATTTGTTATTCTTTAATTGATAGATTTTTTTCTTACTGCTGGTTTGGATTGATTTTACAAAAATTCTGTAATCTAATATGATAAAAACTATACAGATGAATTTTTCTAAAAAGAGGTCTGAATGATGCTGCAAAAGTTTGGTTTTTCACAATACGAAAGCAAGGTTTATGAGATCCTTTCCTCCAATGACGAGCCGCTGGATGCAACACAAATTGTAAAATACTCCGGGGTTCCAAAAGCGAAAGTATATGAAGTGTTAACGCGAATGATTGAAAAAGGGCTGGTGCTGGATTCTGTTTCCGAAAAGAAAAAGCTCTATACAGCACTGCCGTTGAATCTTGTTATCGAAATGCTGACAAAGCAATTCCAAGAGAATATCAATCGTTTGAAACAAAATTCATACAAAAAACAAATAACCGACGACCGGGTATGGAGTCTAAAGGTCGATTCCTCGATTCAGCTAAAATGTAAACAGTTGCTTCAAGAGGCAAAGACATCTATTCAAATTTCTCTTTGGAAAGAAGACTTTCAAGATTTTTTACCTATTTTACTCGAACAAGAACAAGCGGGTGTTAAAGTAGAGGCACTAGTTGTCGGGGAAGTGGATGCTGGCGTTTCATCGCTTACGATTTTGTCTCCAAATGAAGAGCATCGTATGTTAGAGAATAGCCGCTTAATCATTACGGATGAAGAGGAGATTTTATTTGCCGGTGTCGAAAATGGCGCATGGCAGGCAATGATTACAAAATCACCGCCATTTGTAAAATTTTTCGCGGACTTCTTCTATCATGATTTAGCCTTGGCTAAAATCACAAAACGATTTGAAGAGACTTTGATGCAGGATGAGGAAATCAAAAACCTTTTAATGAGACTAAGATACTAAGAAAGCAGCGGGATTGAACCCCGCTGCTTTTATTTAATAATTGCTTCGAGTGCGATAACGACCATATCATTAAATGTCGTTTGCCGTTCCTCGGCTGTGGTTTCTTCCCCGGTAAAAATATGATCACTGACGGTCAGGATTGATAAGGCATTCACTCCATATTTTGCTGCCAGCGTATATAATGCGGTCGTTTCCATTTCAACTGCAAGTACGCCGTAATCAGCGAGCTTTTTCACAATATCCATGCTGTCACGGTAGAATAGATCCGCAGACAAGACATTGCCCACCTTTATTTCCATGCCGTTTTGCGTTCCAACTTGATAGGCATTCTGTAAGAGGCCAAAGTTGGCACATGGCGCATAATCAATTCCTGGAAAGCCCATACGATTCGTATTCGAATCCGTTGAGGAGGTCATTGCAAGAACTACATCACGGACCTTTATATCCTTTTGAATTGCACCGCAGGAACCAACACGAATAAGATTTTTCACTCCGTATTCACGGATTAATTCATTCACATAGATGGAAATCGATGGAATCCCCATCCCTGTTCCTTGAACGGAAACTCTTTTGCCTTTATAAGTACCTGTAAATCCCAGCATGCCGCGCACTTCATTATAACAAGTCACATTTTCCAAAAAGGTCTCTGCAATATACTTGGCACGCAAAGGATCTCCCGGTAACAAAATATTTTCAGCAATTTCCCCTTGTTTTGCATTAATATGAACACTCATTCTACCATGATGATGGAGAGGATTTTCTCCTACTTCATCATCATGCTCACCTCCTCTTTTCTATTTTCAGTTGTTTTTCTTGTGATGGAAAAAATGGCGCAAAGTAAGGCGAGGATGATGAAGACTCCGCCCACCGAAGCATTTGCCTGAACTGAATACTGATTGATCACCATTCCACCGATCACAGAGCCTAAGGCAATTCCGATATGCAAGGCCGAATTATTTAGGCTTTGCTGGATATCTGATGTTTCCGGCGCAGTTTCAATTAAATAGTTTTGCTGTGCTGGGGTAATGGCCCAGCTTAACATGCTCCAAATCATCATAACGATAACAAACAGCGTAATTGAAAAAGTGACATTCGGCAGAATAAACAGGGCGATAGCAAACACAGCCACAATGGTGATAATACTTTTCTTTGAACCCCATTTGTCTGCCAGCCAACCGCCCAGGCCGCCGCCGAAGACTGCCGAAATCCCAAAAATAAAATAAAAAATACTGACCCATGTGGCATCTAAATGTAAGGTTGTTTTTAAAAACGGGGTTAAGTATGCATAGAGGGCTAAATGCCCCGTTAAAAATAAAGCAGATGTTAAATGTGCCGATAATGTTTTTGAATTTTTTAATGTCTGTAATTGCTGTTTTAGCGAAATCATTGGCTTAGGTTCAATTTTATCTAAAAAGGCATAGACCCCGGCCATTGAAACAAGCGTTAGCACGGCTATTAGAAGAAACGGTGAGCGCCAGCCGAAATGGTTACCAATTACCAGTCCAATCGGTACCCCTAATACAAGTGATCCGCTTATTCCCATAAAGATGACCCCAATGGCCCGTGCACGAAATTCTTCTTTTACAATACTTGAAGCAATGGTTACAGAAAGAACCACTAAAAGGGATCCACTTGCAGCAGAGATGCTTCTTGAAAGAAATAATATGGAAAAATTAGGGCTTATAAAAGCAAGAATATTCCCGATTAGAAAAATGGTTAAGGTCCAAAGCAACAGCCGTTTTCTTTCCACTTTCGCGGTTACCGTTAAAAGGACAGGTGAAGCAATTGCAAAAACAAGTGAATAAATTGTGATGAGTTCTCCTGCGGTACTAATCGAAATATTAAGGCCGTTTGAGACCATGTCAAGAATCCCTCCGACAATCAGCTCCGCCATTCCGACCACAAACGACGCAATGGCTAAAAGATAGATTCTAAAATTCAATTGATGACTCCTCCTTTCGGTTGGTTGAGTGTTTTCTTATAAAGATTTATAATTAGTTACTACCATAATAGTAACCTTATAAATCATTCTATGCAAGGATTTTTTTCGCTAACAAAAAACCTAGTGCATCGCACTAGGTTTCAAAACAATTTATAAAACAATACTTACAATTACGCCTGACAGCACGCTGACAAGGGTAGCGCCATATAGCAGTTTTAGACCGAAGCGGGCAACGACATTTCCTTGCTTTTCATGTAACCCTTTTACAGCACCCGCAATTATTCCGATGGATGAAAAGTTAGCGAAGGATACTAAAAATACAGAAAGGATTCCAACAGTCCGCTGGTCAAAACTTTTTACCGCTTTTGATAAATCCATCATTGCCACAAATTCATTCGTAACCAGTTTTGTTGCCATGATGCCCCCGGCTCGAATCATTTCAGAAGGTGCAATTCCCATAATAAATGCCACAGGGGCAAATATATAACCAATCAGCTGCTGAAACGAAATTGAAAACAATAATTGAAACAAATGATTAATCGCAGCCATTAAAGCAACAAACCCAATCAGCATGGCACCGACAATAATGGCAACCTTAAATCCATCGAGAATATACTCCCCAAGCATTTCGAAAAAGGATTGTTTCCCTTCCTCATGAATCTCCAAAATATCTTCATTTGGTTCAACCCTATAGGGATTAATGATTGAAGTAATAATAAAACCGCCAAATAAGTTCAGAACAAGAGCCGTCACCACAAATTTGGGCTGAATCATATTCATATAGGCACCGACAATCGACATCGAAACCGTAGACATCGCAGAAGCACACAAGGTATACAAGCGATTCTCCGGCAGCTGTCCGAGTTGTTTTTTAACAGTAATAAATACTTCGGACTGACCGACCATCATTGATGCCACCGCATTATAAGATTCCAATTTCCCCATGCCATTAACCTTGCTAAGAACAAGACCAATTCCCTTCATGATAAGCGGAAGGATTTTTAAATATTGAAAAATCCCGATTAAGACGGAAATAAAGACAATCGGAAGCAGCACATTTAAAAAGAACGGTGCCTCGCCTTTATTCGCCAGCCCTCCAAATACAAAGGTTACCCCTTCATTTGCGTATTCCAGTAATTTACTGAAAACAGTTGAAATAGCCCGAATTATGATTAAACCAATTTCCGTATTCAATAGAATCCATGATAGAAGAATCTGAATGACAATCATGATTATAATCGGTTTAAACCTTACTTTTTTTCTATCCCGGCTGGCTAACAACGCCAGTCCAAATACAATTAGAAGACCAATAATTGCAATTACATATTTCATACATTACCCCCAAGTGATATCAAACTGCGCTTCCTGTAGACGCTTACAAACGTTTATTTTGGTTACTCCTAGTACAGTAACTATCTTTTTGAATATTGTGCAAGGATTTATGTATCTTTAATATGCCCCATAAACCCCCTGCATATTTACCCTTTACACCATCGTCCATCCCACACGGACAAAATGAATAAAAAGTCCACGTACGGTGTCAGGCACCGAAAAAAAGGCATCGAATAAAAAAGCGAATAAAAAAGGCGGATAGTTGAGAACATAGTTCTTAACTATCCGCCTTACTTTGTGCTTCTATTATTTTGTTACTTGAATTGTATATGGCTTAATTGTTGCGTTTCCATGTACATCCTTTACTTTGATATAGTATTTTCCTTTTTTTAGACGAACACGCATGACTTCGGATTGCCCTTGGGCATAGTAATCTGCATAGGCAATTCTCTTTCCTTTATGGTAAAGGGAAATGGCCCCATCAATTTCAGTGCCGCCCGAAAGCGAAATATAACCATTCAGTTTATCTTTAACATTTAATACATACCAGTCTTCATCCCCATATCCGACACCACTGTTTAAATTACCGGTTGCCATCCATGTAGTAGAATTTTTCTTTTTCAAGGAAAGCGGCTTAGATGGTACATTGTTTTTCACCTTCGATTTCCCATCCTCATCCTTTGCTGGTACAGGTGAAACGGATAAATTATACGGTACTAATGATAAATGTGAAGAGCTGGCCGTAAGCCCAATGACCACGACAATATAATTACATCCCTTTTCCACTTTAAAGGATCCATAATTATTTTGTGCACCTTCAAACAGCCCTTTGGCTATAATACTGGCCATTTCGGTGTCTGCTGCATCAATTTTCCGGTTCTTATTGACATCTTTATACACAATCACAGCACCATAAATTTGTGAGAAGAGCTCCTTTGGATATTTTTTCAACATGGCCGCACTAGGCTCACCGCTCTCAAATAGCAAGCTATAGACACTGGATTTTTTCCCTTGCAAATAAAACATGTCAATATCATTTGGTGTCGCAAAATTTCCATGAATCGTCGAAGACAGCAGATTTTTGGGAACGGTATCATTATCCTCATACTTATCTCCAGGGTTCGAAATGAGTAACTTGGAAGACAATTGATATGGGTCGAAGGAAATACCTCCCCCTGTCATTGGATTGCCCATAAAATGAATAAGATAGGTGTCATTCTTTTTCAAACCTGCAAAAATTTTATCTGCTAATTCTCCTGATTTCCAATTTCCATCATTCATATTCGATCCAGCCAAATCAACATCAATGACAGTCTTGCCATTTTCATCCTTTCCATTCAGCACATGAACAATTTCTATATACGGCTTTTCTGCCGAACCCTTTGGAAGGCTAAATTGATAAATCCCCGTTTTAGACGGCTTGATCTTATACCAATCCTCATCTCCCTGCGTTTGCAAATAACCCTTTATTGTTTTACCGGCAGGTGAAGACACGGCGCCCGCTAAAATCGATTGATAATAATCCGAGAGGGTACCATCGGGATTGGTATTACTGCTTTTATCCTCATCTTTTGGCAGTACCTTGCCTTGAATATTGACGGTATATGGCACTAGTGATGATTGCGCTTCTTCGCTGGTCTGGTCAACAAGAACCATCCCCTTTTCACCATCGTATTGTGCCATTGGTTTGCTTGAAACCTTAACTAAATATTCTGTATTAGGTTCAGCAGGGAATGTCAATGTTTCCCCTTCGCTAATTCCTTTACTGTTTGCCGCTGCAATTGGAGGCAGCTGATCAAACGGGACATTTCCATCCGCTGTTTTTTCATTATTCCCCTCTATCCCTTTCAATTCGGACAGACTATAGACTTGAATATTCGTCTTAATACCAGGTATTCCCGAAAGCGTTACCTTTGCGACATTTTCATTCTTCGTCTTAAGATAAAAGAAATCATCGTCCCCATTTTCCCCCATTAGCATTTGCGGAGTTGAAGTATATGGCAAAGATTTTACCGCTATTGGAGCATCCGCGGTCGACTCATCGGCTGGCATCACAGCAGAACGGTTAACTGAAAGATGATAAGTGGACTGTTTGGCCAGAGACTCATCATAATTTCCATTAACATCATTTACACCAATTGCCATTATTCCGGAAAAAGGAACCTTGATGAGTTTTCCTTCTGTTTTTCCTGCTTGTACCTTATTTACATCAATCGAAAGGCTTTGGTCCTCCCCATAAACACGAAGGGTCATTTTATAATCATATTGTTTTGGCCCCGCAAGTGCCGTTTGAATATACTCACCCTTTTGTACAGGGAATTGGTACCACTTTTGTTGCCGAGGTTTTGTTAAAGCCCCTGTTACTTCCTTTGTTTTTTTCACAGTAATGGATATGGCATTTTGTAAAATTTCCTTTTTCGTCCATGTGGTGTTTATAAAAGAAGGAAGTTTTTTAATATCGTATTTTAAGGCTGAAACGGGATCGACAAGACCATTACCGTATGTAAGGTCGTATCCTTTCGCTCCCAAATCCTTGGCTGTATGCTCAAGGATATATTCAACCTGTGCCGGTTTTAATTTTGGATACTTGGACAATAGTAAGGAGGCTGCCCCCGCCACCATTGGTGAGGCCATGGAAGTACCACTTAACGTCTGAAAGGTTGATTTTTTCTCATAATCATAGAATGGCGCGTAAATATCTTCCCCTGGCGCCACAATATCCATCGAAGGTCCATAGGACGAAAAATAACTTAAGTGCTTTGATTTATTGACAGAACCGACCCCGATTACGCCCTCATAGCTGGCAGGGTAATTCGAAGAAGATGCTCCATCATTTCCAGAAGCCGCCACAATGGTTACTCCTTTTTGAATGGCCGTTTTAACTGCATCTCCTAAAATGGAAGATGGCATAGGCGACCCCAAACTCATATTAATTACTTTCGCTCCGTGGTTTGCTGCATATAATACCGCCTGGGCGAGTGTATAGTCAGTAATAAATCCACCGCGGTCAAACACATCAATCGGAAGAATTTTTACATTTGGATTGATTCCATAGCCGCCAATTCCATTCCCCTTCGCCGCAGCAATGATACCAGTCACATGGGTACCGTGCTGGTCGGGGGCTCCATGATTCATCGGATTGATTTCATCATAGGCTGGAAGCACTTTCCCATTTAGTTCCGGATGGTTCCCGTCAATCCCTGTGTCTATGACGGCGATTGTAATCTTATTTTTCCCCGCTAGTTTTTGTGCTTCTGGAATTTTTAACATTGATAGGTAGTATTCATCCTTGGCCTTCGGGTCTGAAGGTACTGAAAATGTCTTATAAAGGACACTTCTTTCCACTGATAGAACCTTATTGCTGTTTTGAAAAGCTTTGGTTACTTTTTGCAGGGTGTCTTTTTTTAATAGCTTGACCACCATGTATCCTAGCTTTTCTACATTTTGAACGACAATATAATCCTGGTTAGCCCCTTTTACCTCACCATACAGGAGCGGCTGCTTATACTTGATAATCAGCGTATCATCGCTAAATAATGGAGTCTTGTTTTCTTCTAGCTTTTGTTTTAGTGATGCTGTTCTCTGTTGAATCAACGCCTTTGACGTTCCCAACTTACTCGCTGCCGAAACCTGGATGTTAGTAGTCAAAAGTGTGGACGTCATCAGTGTTGCGCCAATTCCAATGGCACTTAGTTTTCGCCAAACCGACTTCATGAATCCCCCTCTTTTCTATAAAACTAGCAATATCATACCATATGCTTCCAAAAAATATAGGTTTTGTTATAGGCAAATTTCTGCTGTTTTTCGACAAACATTCTTTAGGAATGAATAATATAAAAGGCTCCTTTTAAAGATAGAATAATCCCGTTTTCCATGATAAGAAGTATGTTTTGTAGATTTATATCTGAAAGAAGTAACACCGTTATAAGAAGAGGAAAGGTAAATAGTGGAGGAAAAACCAGTGCTGCAGGTAAGCGCACTTACTAGAACCATGCTAGCAATCACTACAATAATTGAAGTTTTAGGAAGAGCGGTGGTGATGATGAGCTCAGCATACACACGCAGAACAAAACTGCTATTAGGAAGAAAAAAATAAATATAAAATGCCAAGGATATTCCCTACATACCGCCACAAGATACAATCGCTATATTGGATTATGTTCATTTTTCGATACAACTTGTGCAATTGGAAGAAAACAAAAACAATAAATAAACCATTGGGCCAGACCCATAATGTTTTTGAAAAATATTTACGAATCCAAAGCCAATCCCAATTCCTAATAGATTAATCAAAATCGCTAGTAAAATAACCAAAGCTATTAATTTAAATCATCCTCTGTGCAAATCTACTTGGAAGATACTTGAAAGGTTAATACGTAGCTTCGATTTCCCTTGTTCAGCTCTGTATCCAGCCGAGATTGACAAAAATAAAGAACCAATAGCTAAAAATCCCGGGTGCTAAACCAGAACTTGAAGCATTCATTGACAATTCCTTTATTGTAATTGTGCAGTATATCGTTTATTTAGCTCACTACGTAATAAATCAATAAACGCTTGGCTTAAGTTTAATTCAAGTGCTTTATTAATAACTTCTAGCAATTGTTTAGTGTTAAGGTTCTCCATAATTATTTCACTCCATCCCTTCTTTTTCTTAATCAATACATGTTTATCACGATTGTTTCCACCGGTTTCTTCAAAGGTAAAGAAACCCTGCTAAAAGTAAATAATCATATAACTACTTTTTAGGAGTCCAACGGCTTGTGAGCCGACCATCTAAAATTTTTACCATAATCGAACCAAAAGAGGTTTGGAGTGGTATATGGAAAATGCAATGCAAATTTACAATGGTATTTTTTAAAATACCTGCTTTTCTCCATATTGTAGAGAAATAGGCTGTGTTTTAACTTTTATATCTCCAGCCAGGAAATAATTATGAGGGAAGATCAGCTAGGAACTCCCCCTCCGTCATTCCATTTTCATATTCTATAATCCAGAATCTGAAGAAATCATCACAGGGATCGGAGAAAAACTAAGAGTTCCTGAAGGGGTAATTATCCGTTGAAATTTTATTTTACCCTTAATATCAACTTGTTGACCTAAACTGAAATTTATTTTATTCGATATGAGTGCCGGAATATAATGAATTCTTAACCCATTAACCATTACCCCATCATGAATTCTGAGAAATAAGAGGTAATAATTTAGATTACCTTTCTTTTCATAAAGACGTTTACGAACGATTTCTCCTTGTATTCTCATGGTTTAACTTCCTCTCAAACCCATTTCATCATAGAAAATAAACTATCATAAAAATTCTTATTTGATTTGTTCAATCTTATGCCTTGCAAAGACTATGTCCCGAAATATAAATCGCTGGCAGTGCTCTTAAAACAACAAACAGCCTCAAGTAAGCACTGTTTGTTGTTTTACTATTTCTATCTAAATAAAAATGCAATACACACCCTATATTGTAACCAATTCCTTTTCTAAAGCCTTTTCGACTTTCACAAAGTCAAAACCAAGATCCTTAGCAACTGCTTCATATGTGATATTACCTTTTGCAACGTTAACTCCAAGCTTTAGTGGTTCGTTTTCTGAGATTGCTTTATATACTCCCTTATTCGCTATTTGCAAGGCAAATGGTATAGTAACGTTTGTTAGGGCTATGGTGGAAGTTCGCGGAACCGCACCAGGCATGTTTGCGACAGCATAATGAACAACACCATGCTTTTCATATATTGGTTGATCATGGGTGGTAATATGATCAATCGTCTCAACGATTCCACCTTGGTCGACCGCCACGTCAACAATGACTGAACCCGGCTTCATCCTTTTTACCATTTCTTCAGTGACGAGCTTTGGAGCCTTTGCCCCAGGAATTAATACGGCACCAACTAAAAGATCAGCCTCCTGAACTGCCTCCGCAATATTAAATGGATTCGACATTAACGTTTTAATTTGATTGCCAAAAATATCATCTAATTGACGTAAACGCTCCGCACTAAGATCGATAATGGTTACATCAGCTCCCAAGCCGATTGCCATTTTCGCAGCGTTCGTTCCTACTATTCCCCCGCCAATGATGGTTACTTTCCCACGGTTAACACCAGGTACACCTGCAAGAATAATGCCTTTCCCGCCATTAGTTTTTTGCAAAAATTGTGCGCCAATCTGTGCTGCCATTCGGCCAGCAACCTCACTCATTGGAGTAAGCAGCGGTAAGGTGCGATTGACTGAAACCGTTTCATAGGCAATGGCCAGGACGCCTTTTTCTTTAAGCGCTTCTGCTAAGAAAGGTTCTGCAGCCAAATGTAAATAAGTAAATAAAATTAAGTCTTTACGGAAATAACCATACTCCTGAGGAAGAGGCTCCTTTACTTTCATTATCATATCGGACCTATTCCATACATCCTCTGCATGATCAATAATTTCTGCACCAGTAGTTAAGTAATCTTCATTTGTGAAACCACTGCCAGAACCAGCTTCCTTTTCGACCAGAACTTTATGACCTGCATTTATAAATGAAATCACTCCAGCTGGTGTTAAAGCTACTCGGTTTTCATTATTTTTAATTTCCTTCGGTACACCAATAATCAAGATGAACATCCTCCCTCTAAACTCATTAATTAGCCGATTGTAACCCTATTTCAAAGGAGTCGATAATACCAACAATAGCAGCATCAATCGGAGAATTCTTATCTGCAGTTAATTTCTGTGCAGGTGAGCCTTGTGTAATAAGTACAAATTCTCCAATTCCCGCCCCAATTCTGTCCATTGCGGCTAAAGCATTTCCCACTGCTTCTTTCCTAGTATTTATAGGCTGAACAATAAGAAGTTTGATATTTTCCATCCCTTTTTCTTTTTGAATTGCCCAAACACTTCCAACCACTTTTGCTAATAGCATTTATAATCATCCTTTTTCTATAAATCTTACAGTCAATTTTTTCTCCTTCAATAAATCTTTTGCTAAAGGAGAGATGATAACACCCTTTGAAAGGTAGATACTATTATTGGGGAAATGGGCTTGCGATTCAATCCAGTCATGTGTGAGAAGCTTCTTCTTAAATATTGCCTTATTTTCTAGAGCATGGTCATTTTCTCTTAAATCAGACTCGCATGTTGATTGAACATCTTCCATCTTTTTAGTGAACTTTTGAATTACCGCCTCACTTAAATCCATTTGAGGAAAAAATTCAATTCCCAGTTCGGTCATTTGTTCTATATACGAATAAAATCGCTTTTGATATGGAGCAGGTAATGAAAGAGTGTTTAAACAACGGCGATCAGATCGCTTTATCCCCGGTGAATCCCCGCCAACTAATACAAATTTTTGTAGCATTATGGCGGAGAAAATAATTTCTGCCTTAATTGTTCCCTTTAAACCCGCGGCAACACGGGCAGCATTGTCTAAATCAATCTCAGGAATGATGATGCCGTCATAATCCTTCGCAAGTTCAATAGCGGCCGGAGAATATTCATCTGTTGCAATTACTCTTTCCGATCCAGTTGATTCAACTCGCTGCATCCCAAGCCATGATGAGGTTTCACCATCTAAAAATAAAATATCATAGCCAATTTTTGAATTTTTTAATTTAATAAACTGATCAGCAAAAGGTTCGTGTGCTGAACTATCACAAAAAACAAATAATACTTTTCCAAAATTCTCGTTTTCCTTTTCATGTTTCATCGATTGAACTACTTCTTGTACAACCGACTCAATCATTGCTCTAATATCCATCCTCCTCACCTCCCATTCACATAAAATTGATTGTTTTTCCCAATGACTTTAACGAGATCCCCCGTTTTTAACCCAGCGGCATTCCCCTCATCAAGGTCAACATGGAAATCCTTGCGGTAGCCGGGATTAACACGGACAATCACATCTGAAAAAATGATCCGCCGATCACCGGTTGTTTCCAGCAATAGCCGATCACCTTGCTCAACATTGAGTTCTTTTGCGTCATCAGGCGAAAGATGGACGTGACATTTAGCGACAATCACTCCTTTTTCAAGGACAGCACACCCTTTTGGACCAACTAAAGTTAGTCCGGGAGTGTCTTCGATAGAACCGGATAAGCGCACGGGGGGATGGATTCCAATTTGAAACCCATCCGAAATGGAAATTTCCACCTGTGTTTCCCCCCGTGCAGGCCCCAAGATTCTTACATTTTGAATAATTCCTTTTGGACCAAGTAATGTAACCTGCTCTTTCGCAGCAAATTGACCCGGCTGTGATAATTCACGGAGCGGAGTTAACTGATAACCGCTTCCAAAAAGGGCCTCGACATCTTGGGGGGATAAATGTATATGTCGATTGGAAACCCCAACAGGAATAAGCGGGCTTTTAGCTATCTGATTGGCGCTGTTCGCTTTTTTCCTCCCATGCAGCTGTTTCACTTCAATTCGTCTTTCGCGAAGAAAATCCCTCGCTGAAGGGGTAAGCTTTTCCCCTTCGCCTAGGATGAAAGGATTAGGAATCCCATTTTTCAGCATGGCCCTTAGTTTGGATTCCGTAATAATCGCCATGGTCTATCCTTCCATTTTCGGAAGGATTAACTCGATATCTGAATGCGGACGTGGAATAACATGTACAGATACCAATTCCCCAACACTTTCTGCAGCTGCAGCCCCGGCATCAACAGAAGCCTTAACTGCACCAACATCCCCGCGTACCATTACCGTTACAAGCCCGCCGCCGGCATGGACTTTCCCAATCAACCTTACATTTGCGGCCTTTGCCATTGCATCTGCTGCCTCTACAGCACCTACCAAACCTTTTGTTTCAATCATTCCTAAAGCTTCTCCACTCATTGTTTATTCCTCCTCATTTAAAATTTAATTCTTTAATTCTTTAATTCTTTTAAAATACTTTTTACGATTTCCATTACTTCAGCTTTGGAAATAAGCGGTTCATCGCTTGAAACCTTTTGCTGTGAAGCTGCTGGTGCTGCCGGAGTTTCATTTTTCATTTCCCTGACACCAAAAGCAACTCGTTTTGTATTCAATAAATGCTCCGGACCAATATTGTCAGATGAAATATTGTTTCCGTAAGTACCACAGCCGAGTGTTAACGATGGCGAAATACCGGTTGTGGCACCAATTCCGCCAAAAGTTGTCCCAGTATTGACAGCAACCCGAGAGACTCTTTGCGCTAGACTAAAGCGTTCAATGATTTGTTTGTCTTCACAATGAATCCCAAGAGTATGTCCTAAACCGCCTGCTTCTAATAGCTCGTTACACACTTTACTTCCCTCTGTGCAATTTTCAACCGTATAAAATGCAAGAATTGGAGAAAGCTTTTCAAGTGAAATCGGATAGGATTTTCCAATGTTTTCTTCCTCAGCGACTAGTACTCTTGTATCATCTGAAACAAGAATTCCAGCTATTTTTGCTAAAGCCTGCGGTGATTTCCCTACAATTTCCGCATTTAGGCTTCCATTTTTCAAAATAATCTCTTCAATCTTTTTCTTTTCATAATCATCAAGGAAGTATGCACCTTCTTCTTCAAGAGCAGCTTTAACTTTTCGCTTGATGGATTGATCAACTACCAGCGCCTGCTCCGAAGCGCAGATGGTTCCGTAATCGAATGTTTTACTATGAACGATTTGACTGGCCGCTTTACGAATATTGGCGCTGGAATGAATGTAAACAGGCACATTCCCAGGTCCAACTCCGTATGCCGGTTTTCCAGAGCTATAGGCCGCCTTGACCATTCCAGGGCCGCCCGTCGCTAAAATAAGATCTGTCAGCTTATGATTCATTAATTCCTGCGCAGAGGCAAGCGTTGGTTTTGAAATGCACGAAATCGCACCTTCAGGGGCACCTGCCCGGATCGCTGCTTCTTTTAAAATTTTCACAGCCTCATTCGTACAATTTGCTGCAGATGGGTGCGGACTAAATACAATCGCATTTCCTGACTTGATTGCAATCAATGCTTTATAAATAGCAGTTGAAGTAGGATTTGTCGTTGGCACAATCCCCGCTATAATTCCTGCCGGTTCCGCAACCTCCCAAACCTGCTTAGCATCATCGCGTGAAATAATTCCAATCGTTTTTCGATCCTTAATGGACTCGTAAATATCTTTTGCCGCAAATAGGTTTTTCGTCACCTTATCTTCTATTTTTCCAAACCCTGTTTCTTCTACAGCCATCGATGCAAGCCTGCCAGCCTCTTTCATCGCGGCATGTGCCATACTATGGACAATTTGATCCACTTGCTCCTGTGTCAACGTCCTTAGCTTTTTTTGTGCAAGTTTTGCCTGCTCGAGATTTTGTCTCGCTTCCTGAATTGACTCAAGATCCTTATCCAGGTACATTATTTATCGCCACCTTTCTCAGCCGGAAACTTGCTAATCTGTTTCAATAATTCCTCTCTCTTAGCTGAAGAAATTTCTTCGGACGATAAAGGAAAACCTTTATACGAATTAGCAAGTTCTCTTAGCTCTTGAAGACTACTTTTGGTCCAATCTTTTGGTTTATCGTTTTTCACTTCATTTTTTACTTCGATTTTTACTTCGTTTTTTTCTGGCTGTTCTTTCTTAAATAGGCCTGGAAAAACCATTTGAATAATATGGTTATCTGGTCTAGCTATGACATGAGAATGGCGTAATTGCCCAACCCTCTTAGCAGCATCTGACCCTACTTCGACAGATGCTTTGACACTTGCTACATCGCCGATGATATAAATGGTAACAATGCCTGAATCCGCCCCTTGGTAGGAGACCACCTTTACATCCGCCGCCTTTGAAGCAGCATCCGCCGCAGCAATCAGTGCCGGGAAGCCAATGGTTTCGATCATTCCCAGTGCATAGGCATGTTTTTGCAATCCATTCACCTCTTCACCTCTTGGCTAAAAAACTAAAATTCCACCAAAAGCTTTAATTTTTTAATTGTTTTCTAAAAATCGCCATTTTCTAGACGCAGATTAATTTTTGGAATTAGTTTATCTAATTCTCCAATACTATCAATCACATAATGAGCTCCTGCATCTTTAAAGCGTTTGGCTACAACCTCCATTTTTTCCGCTAAAAGGTCTGGGTCCATGGAATTTACTTCTTCTTCCTTTAAACCAAGCTCGCTTCCGCCCTTGATTATTCCAACACTCCAAACACCTGCATTAACGCCCTCTTTTACATCGCTTACTGTGTCCCCGACCTTAATGATATGCTTCATTGGGAATACTCCTAAATTCATAGCATTTAAGTAACACATCCAAGGATAAGGACGTCCCGCTGGTGCATCATCCGGTGTAAACATATAATCTGGTGCATAACCTTGTTTCTTTGCCTCAGGTGCAACAACAGCCATCATTTCTGATGTATACCCGGTTGTAGAGCCAATTTTAATTCCCTTCTGTCGAAGTCTTGCGACTAAATCAAGAGCACCCGGAATCGGTGTACAATAATTTCGGAGGCTGGCGAATAGCAATGGTTCAAAGTCGGCATATAAATCATCGACATCTTTATCGGTCGGAACTCTGCCGAATTTTTCCTTCCACACCCCGGCAATCCGGTCCATATCACACATTGCGCGAATATGATCCCACTTTAAAAGCCCCATTGGCGCACGGGCTTCCTCGTCTGTTACTTCTATTCCTCTTTTTCTAAAAATCTCTAAAAATACATTTAATGGTGCAAAGCAACCATAATCAACCGTTGTACCAGCCCAATCAAATATAACTGCTTCAATTTGGGGAGATTGATTACTCAATAGACGAACCTCCTTATTCAACAACCAATGCTACTGTTTTCGTAATCTATGAACAAATAAACCATGGTTATTGGCTGATAGTTTTTATTTAGGGAAAGTATTTGAAAAATACCTAATGTAAAATACTTGCCCGATTGTAATTCATAATACTTTCAAAAGTATACTCGGCGATCATCTAGCTCCTTCACCGATTCAAGCCCTAATTCCTCATTAAAGTCACCAATTGTGATGACATCAAAATCAGAATTCTTTAACCAAATCCAAAACCGTTTCACGGCAAATTCTTCCTGCTCCACCCAGGAAAAAGACTTTCATCCTTTGCCTCCTTTTTAAAATTTAAAATATTCACTTAATTCTTGATGTGATTTGATTGTATCATAAATTATTTGGTTTGTCTTGGTTTTAGTTGTTATTTTTTAAAAAAATTTTTAATTTTATATTGGTTTTAGTTTGGAGTTTTATATAAATAAAATTGGAGCATCTGTAAAAAAGTGGTTTTTAGGAAATTTACCCTCTAAATAGCCAAGTTACCCCGGACAATAAAAAGCCAGATCCTAGTTAAACTAGAACCTGGCTTTTATATTACCCAGAACTACTATGATATCCCCGCTTCCCTTCTTCTTTGTCCAATGTCATGGGATGGCGGTGTTCGATTATCTGGCTAATTTTCGCCAGTAAAAATGTAATTAATACGGAAGTAAAAACCAAGCCGTAAAAACCAGCTCCAATACCTATTCCAACTCCCCCGGCAAAAAAAATCATCGCTGCAGAAGTCAATCCCTTTACTTGTAATCCATCCTTTATAATTAAGCCGGCCCCTAAAAAACCAAGTCCAGATACAATTTGTGCAGCGAGCCTCATCGGATCCATTCGGTTATTTGCATTTGAGCCACCAAAAATCTCAGCACTATAAATGGACACCAGTGTAATGAGTGTGCATGAAACAGAAACATAGGTAAAGGTTTTTAGTCCTGCCGGCTTATTTTTGGCACTGCGGTCCCAGCCTATAAACATTCCCAGGAGTGCGCTAATGATTAAACGCAGATAGATTTCAATGTTTTTCCAAAAATGCTCTTCATATAAGACTCCCAAATGGTCCATTCGTTTTCCCCCTTTCCCGGGAGTTTGTTCCATAGGTACGGAGAGTCTATCAATAAGTTTTCCTTATTTTTAATTAGCAACCAGCCATTGTACATTGTTTTCCTTCAACAAGTATTCCCAGTCTTGTGGATGCTCATGATCTGAAACGATGATATCAATATCAATTAAATCTGCCATTTTATAATGGGTTCGCTTCCCGATTTTTGAATAATCAATTAAAACAATGGATTGGCTGGAATGCTCAATTAACTTCTTGGTTACCATACCTTTGGACGAGTCAAAACTCGTAATCCCTGCTTCCCTTGTTAATCCGTCTGCCGAGATAAAATATTTGTCAACATAAAGATTTTCCAGCATTTCGATTGTAAGGCTTCCTGTAACCCGATGGTGGGTTGTGTTAATTTCGCCGCCTAGCATAATGATTTTTCCGGTAAAAATATTATGCTGGTGCAGCTCAATTAACACAGAAAGTGCTGAAATGGAGGTAGTAAAAATCGTTATATTCTGCTTATTACGTAAATTTTTAACAAGTTGCATTGGTGTACTGCCTTCATCAATCGCAATGACATCATTATCATTGATCAGGCTCACTGCAAACTCTCCGATTCGATGTTTGGCTTCAGAATGAGTCACCTCTCGTTCTACGGTAGGGGGCTCTTCGTTAAAAAACGAAATGTTGATCGCACCTCCATAAACTTTTTTCAATTTTTCTTCCTTTTGCAGTTGATCCAAATATTTACGAACAGTTTCCGTAGAAACCTTTAAAATATCAGAAAGTTCGTTAACCTTAACCTTGCCACTGACTTCAAGGAGCTCGAGTATTTTCCTTTTCCTTTCCTCTCCTACTAATGACAAACCCATTCACCCCACGATTTGATAATCCACTATAATCTTACTACAATAATTGGAAAAAGATAGCGATTTTATTTGAATATTCGTTTATTTTACCACCAAATTTTACCGGTTACCAATATTATAGTGTATAAGTGGAATCGATTTGGGTGGATTACTTTTCAGAAACGGTATCAAGCCAATAGCTGCTTTGTTCAATTGCCTGAAGCAGGCCCTCAATATCTTTTTGGTGGACATCTCCGATATTCCCGATTCGGAATGTATCTAATGCAGAAACCTTCCCAGGATAAATTACAAACCCTTTTTCTTTTAATTTATGATAGAACACCTTGAAGTCGAAACTTTCAGAATTAGGATAATAAAATGATGTAATAATTGGTGACTGCAGCTCTTCAGGTAAAATAGGCTGAATTTGAAGCTTTTTCATTCCATCAGAAAGAACCTTTTGGTTGTTCTTGTATCTGCTTGCTCTAACCTTAATACCGCCCTCTTCTTCAAGCTCTTTTAATGCCTGAGCAAAAGCACGAACAACATGGGTTGGTGAAGTAAACCTCCACTTGCCGTTTTGTTCCTCCATTGTTTTCCATTGATCATAAAGGTCTAGTGAAACCGATCTGGCATTATCTTTACATTTTTCAAATTCGTCCTTTTTTACAATTGCAAAGCCAAATCCAGGGACACCTTCAATACATTTATTAGCACTGCTAATGATATAATCAATATTTAAATCGGCGATATCCAATTCAACTCCGCCAAAGCTTGACATAGCATCTACTATAAACACCCGGTTATAACGTTTAACAATTTCACTTACTTTTTCTATTGGATTGAGCATACCTGTTGTCGTTTCACAATGAACAATTGCTACATGGGTAATTTCGGTATCATTTTCTAACTGGACCGTTAACCGATTCAAATCAATAGCTTCCACTTCACTGCTATCAATAACCACTGTATTAATTCCAAGGGTTTTGGCAATCTTAACAATCCGGCTTCCATATACCCCGTTTGCAATTACCAACAATTTGCCGTCCCGCGGCACAACGGTCCCAATTACGGATTCAACACTGAAAGTACCGCTCCCCTGCATTAATACTGCAGAATACTGATCTACCGATTTTGTTGCCAACTGTACAAGGCTTTTACGGATTCCCTGGACAATATTATTATAATCATCATCCCATGTACACCAGTCCTTCATCATCGCAAGCTTAACAGTATCCGTTGTTGTTAGGGGACCAGGTGTAAGTAATAGGTAAGGGTTGTTTGTGAAATCGTTTTGTTTCATTTGTTCATTCTCCTTTTAAATTAAATTTTTTTAAGTAAGTTTGTAAGGCATTTATAAGAATATATTTTCTTGCTCTGTGTCTTCAACTACACCTGGATTT
Organism: Bacillus sp. MUM 116; assembly: GCF_001866655.1. Lineage (GTDB taxonomy): Bacteria > Bacillota > Bacilli > Bacillales > Cytobacillaceae > Neobacillus. The sequence goes on from NZ_MLYR01000023.1 coordinate 29,775, forward strand.
GCAGAATGTTTGCCACCCCCTCGAAGTGAAAGTTTTGCATGTATAAAGTAAACCGCAAGTACAATGACAAAACTGATTAAACTCAAGATGAGTTGTGAACGAGTGCCCCCATCATAGGCCATTGAAATCAATACACCTATCATCGCTAGGATAGAAATGATGGTTAAGTAGGGGAACCCCCACATCTTCACAATCAATTTGTCAGGCGCTTCTTGCTCTAATTTCTTTCGCATCTTGAATTGGGATACAGCAATGAACAGATAGATAAACAGTCCCACTGCCCCAGACGCATTGAGTAAAAACGCGAAGGCGTTAGGAGAAACGTATGCTAAAACCACGGTTATAAAAGCTATTATTGTACAAAATAGTATGGCCTTTACAGGAACCCCCCGGGAGTTAACATCGAGTAATCGACGCGGGGCTTCCCCACGATTCGCCAATGCGTAAAGCATCCGTGAACTTGTATAAATACCCGAATTCAGACACGACAAGACCGCTACCAAAACAACGATATTGATGATTGCCCCAGCGGCAGGAATATGCAATACATTCATGACGCTGACATATGGACTCTTTAAGATTTGGGTGTCATTCCAAGGCACAATGGTAACGACTACAAACATAGAACCAACATAAAAAATTAGCACTCTCCAAATGACGGAACTAGTTGCTCTTGCCACGGATTTTCGTGGCTCATCCGATTCGGCTGCCGCGATTGTAGCAATCTCGGCGCCTATAAATGCGGCCACCGCGGTGATAATCCCCGAAAACATAACTCCTACACCATGAGGTGCAAAACCACCATGCGCGGTAAGATTCTCAAACGAAAAGTGTGTTCCAGGCCACACTCCTAGGATGAATAAGCCACCAACAACCAAGAACAATACAATCGTTGCCACCTTTATGAACGAAAACCAGTACTCGAATTCCCCGTAAGCGCGAACGGATACTAAGTTCGTCAGGGTTAACAAAATGAGCGGTATTGTGCTCAAAAGCCACTGGGGTACATTCGGCAACAGCCAGGAATGCAATACCGCTGCACTGGCCGTTGCTTCGATTCCCAGGACAATGACCCAGAAAAACCAATATAACCAACCGACCGAAAAACCAGCCCAATCCCCAAGTGCGGTTCTGGCATACTGAGCAAACGACCCAAGAGTCGGATAAGCCACTGCCATTTCTCCCAACATGCGCATAATCATAACGACCAACAAACCAGCCAAGAAGTAGGACACAATTGCCGCTGGACCGACGGATCGAATGACAGTGCCACTACCCACGAACAAACCTGCACCGATGGTTCCACCCAAAGCGATCATTGTCATATGTCTCATTTTTAGACCTTTATGCAACGAATTACTCATACTGCTCCTCCTAATATATTAGTAGTAAGAGCTCTTTCTAGAAGAATTTCCAGTTGGTCCGGATCCTCTAAAATTACTCTAGCTTCCTATAGGTATTTTCGATTGGCAGCCTTTCGACTCCCTCATCAAATAATTATTTTTTTACCCTTGCTTTACCCCAATCGATGGGGGAGTCAGAAGCAAAGTGTTCCATTATTAGTATTGAAAATACATTGTTCAATTGAATATCTAAAATGGCGGATGATGGAGGAAGCTCCATCGTTTTCTCCGTCATTTTTTAATAGAATTAACATCTCCTTATCCATTACTATAAGCACGATTCAACATATCAAATCACAGGTAAAAAGATTGGATAAAGAGATTGCCAAATTGATGAAAGGCATAACGCAAACCCTTACCTCCGTAAAAGGGATTGGGGACGTATATGCAGCTGGATTAATCGCTGAAATTGGTGATATCAAACGATTTAAAGACCACCATGGCTTAGCGAAGTATATTTTTATGCTGATTTTTTTGTTGGCGAATCTTTTTCTTTTTCACTCATTGACTTCATTAAACTTACACAAATAAGGGACATAACTCCTAAAAGCATTAGGTAGATGGCTGCAGGCACCCAAGAACCCTGGAAAGCAGTGACTAATGATGTTGCAATTAATGGAGCTGTACCGCCGAATATGGCAGCACCCAGCTGGTAGCCCATGGAAATACCGGTATAGCGAACTTCTGCACGAAACATTTCCGAAAACATGGTGCCTAAAACTGAGGTGATAATAGACCAGATAGCATAGCCGATCATAACGGCAATGGTTAATAAGAGGATTGATTTTTTTGAAAGTAAAAAGAAATATGGCATTGCAAAGATAATTACACTAACTGTTCCAATTATAAATATCTTTTTTCGTCCAAAACGGTCTGATAGACTGCCCATTAAAGGGATCATGACTAATGAAATTAGTGTACCGATTGTGACAGCATTTAGAACAGGGCCTTCTGGCATTTTCAATGAATTAGTGGCATAGGAAATTCCAAAGGTTGCAAAGATATAAAATGGTGCTGTTTCAATGGCTTTGGCACCAGTTGTTAAGATAACCTCTTTCCAGTGATTTTTAAAGGTATCGACAATCGGCAATTTTGAAACAGCGCCTTCGTCTTTCGCTTTTTGGAAATCAGGTGTTTCTTCTAAACCATTCCGAATCCACAAACCAAGAATGACTAGTAATAAACTTGCAACAAAAGGAACTCTCCAGCCCCAAGCAAGAAACTGTGCATCAGGCAGTAATCTCATTAGAGAGATTGTAGCTGTTGCCAATACCATCCCGACTGCTGCTCCCATCATTGGAACACTTCCGGCAAAACCCCGATTCTTTTTCTCGGAGTATTCGACCGCCAACAAAACGGCTCCTCCCCACTCGCCTCCGACAGCAATCCCTTGGATCAACCTTAAGCTAACAAGCAAAATAGGTGCCCATGCGCCAATACTACCGTATACTGGCAGCACCCCAATTAAAGCGGTGCTGGAACCCATAATGGCAAGGGTTAGAACTAGTGATTTTTTCCTCCCTAGCCGATCACCGATATGGGAGAATATTACTCCTCCAAGCGGACGGAAGAAATAGGGAATTCCAAATGATGCTAAAGCAATCAAAAGCCCTACCTTTGGATCGAAGTTTGGAAAGAAAAGCTTGTTAAATACGAGCGCAGCAACAGTTCCATAAAGCAGGTAATCATAATATTCAATTGAACTACCTATCAAACTTGCAACTAATGCTTTTGCCTTCACCTTCTTTGAATGTCCTTTTGCGGTCAAAAAACCTCCCCCTTAACAAAGTATAAGCTACAACTGGAAGCGCTTTCGTTTGTATCTCGCAATTAAGAATAACATGTTTTCTGAGAATTGTGAATAGTTTTTTCGATATTTTCTTTTATTTGATTGGTTTATATTTGTTTTTACTGTTTGTTTTGGTTGTTTGTTTGGTTTTACAGTAAAAAAAGATGTAGATCCCTACATCTTTTAAACCTTTTCAACTGAACTTTACGACCATGACCCCCGCTACAATGATAAAAATGGATGCCCATTTTACGAAATTTATTTTTTCTTTGAGCCAAATCAAGCCAATTAACGCTGCAAAAACAATGCTAATCTCACGAACCGCGGCAACATAAGTAACCGGGGTGGTTTCCATTGCGTAAACAGCCAATGCATTTGAAATAAAAACAAAAAGCCCGCCGATAATTAAGGGAATCGGGTACTTTTTCACTAATGGAAAATAGGAAACTTCTAATTTTGTGATTCGATCAATGATTAATTTCCCAACGAACATTCCAACGTAAACAAAGTACTTAAATAATAAACCAGACATATGCGCGGCTCCCATGCCGTCCAAAACACTGCTTAAGGCGGAAAAAGAACCGGCCAGAAATACCCATTTGAGGTGGTGAAAATTCCCCTTGAACATTTCATAAGTACCGGTTATCGAAAGCTTTTGCTGGTTGATGAAAAGAATTCCACAAATGATCATGATGATTCCTGCGATCCCCATTAAGGTAATAGTTACCCCAAAAAAGATAAAGCTAAGGATCGTCGCGACAATAGGGGCCGTGCCTCTTAAGATGGGATAAGCGTTACTTAGCGTATTAGATTGATAGACTTTCCCAAGGGCAAAGAAATACAATGTTTCAGAAATCGTACTGAAAAATGCCCACTTATATGCTTTTACAGCAAAATCACCTATATGAAGAAGATAGATGGCGAGCGGCAGGTAAAGAATCACGGAGGCGCCTAAAATTAATGTAAAAAACGCCTCCCTCTCCTCCACCCTTTTTCCTAGTGCATTCCATATCGCATGGCATACTGCTGCAATTAAAATAATGCTTAAAATTGTATTGGACATAATGGTTAACGCTGCTGCCAGGCTTGTGTCCGCTTTCTTATTTTCTTCGTGGCAAATTCATAGATGACACGAACCAGAATATTCGTTAACACAATAATCAACGACATAGCAGCTGCAGGCGCTGTATCTCCGGCATCTGTCATATTGACGATAGAAATCGAAGCAAGCTTCGTATCCGCTGTATAAAGGAAAATAACAGCAGAGATCGTAGTCATCGAATTGACAAAGAGATAAATTCCAATTTCCAAAATAGCCGGAAGTGACATCGGAACGGTCACATTAAAAAATGTTTTATAGAATGGAATATTCATGGATTCGGATACGGGTTCAAATTCTTTATCCAATTTCTTCAATGCGGTTGTTGCTGTAATCAGGTTGACTGAATAAAAATGGATGATATTCGCAAGGATGATGATCATAAATGTCCCGTAGAGTGACTGGAACGGGTTCGTTATATACACGCCGATGAATGGCACTTCAAATTCTGGTTTATTAAAGAAAAAGATATAAGCTAATCCAATGACAAGACCTGGCAAAGCAAGCGGTAAAATCGACAAAAAGTAACTTAGCTGCCTTGCGATTTTCATAAACCTGGTTTTCTCTATTAAATAAGCCCCAAAGAAAATAATTATTGTTCCGAGAATTGCCGGAATAAGCGAAACATAAAGGCTGTTAAAATAAGGCTCAAGTCCATTACCAGCAACATTTTTAAACGTTAAATGTTCAAGTGTTAACGAGAAATTATAGGGCCAGACTTTAACCAGTGAAGCGGCGATAATCGCACCAATTAACGATAAAACTCCTAAAGAAATTAAAAGACAGTAAACAAAATAGGCTCTGTCACGCCATGGATTTTTCACGATTTTATACGAAACAGATTTTGAAGAAAAAGAGGTACTTTGTTTTCTTTGCATCATCCGGTCTGCTAAAAACGCGACTAAAGCCGGAATAATTAATATAATCCCTACAGTTGATCCCATGCTTAAATTCTGCTGTCCGACAACCTGCTTATAAATATCAGTGGCAAGCACATTATATTGGGCACCGACCACTTTTGGAGCTCCAAAATCAGTAAAACTTAATATAAAAGCAACAAAAAAAGCGCTTACCAAACCATATTTGATACTTGGAATCGTAACAGTGAAAAACTTTTTCATTTTTCCAGATCCAAGCGTTTCTGCTGCTTCATACAATCTATAGTCTGTTACAGAAATCGCCACCATCAAGATTAAAAAGGCCTGCGGGAACGTATAGATGACCTCTGAAATGACAATTCCAACGGGGCCATATAAATGAATATCAATTCCCATAGTGGATCCGAATATTTTTTCAAATAAGCCAAAAAAGCCAGTTGTGAACGCTCCTTTATTCCCAAACAAGTAAATAAGTGCAATCCCGTGCATCATCGTTGGTGCAAACAATGGAAGAAACGCTACATATTTGAAAAATCCTTTCCAGCGGATATGCGTTCTCGTTAATGCATAAGCATAAAAAAACGCCAAGACAACCGATATTACACCTGTCAAAATGGAGATATATAATGTATTGTACTTGGATTGAACGAGCGACTCTGTTTTAAAATAATTAACAAAATTAACAACCCCAACATATTCACCCTTTTTATCTTTAAGCGCTTCCAAAAATAGCTGAATTAACGGAAGAACAATCCCAATAATTAATCCCAAAAGCATTAAGATAATTAATGATTTATGAAACCACTCTGCTTTTCCAGTCTTTTGGCGAATTTTTCGTTTATCAATCGTATTTTGTACTGTAACCTCTGACGGCTTTAATACAGTTTCCTCCGTAACCACTATGATCACCTCAACATTTTATTCCATTTTTACTTTTAACAAAGACCTTGTTTCACAAAAAAGCATGCCTATGAGTATGTAACAAGATGATTTTGCGGCAATTCTGCATTCAGAATACTTTCCTTGTCAATATCCAGATTTTTCACTAAAGATGCTGGGACATCTACCGTGAATAACCCATCCGACACCTGATAAGATTGATCCATGTTTTCCAACAATAATCGATAAAATGCACCGCGAAATTCTAAAGCTTTCACTTTCGTTTTGATACTGCTTTTTGTTTCAGTATCCACTATGTGAATATGCTCCGGTCTAATGGCAATTGTTAATCCCTCTTGCCCCAGCATGTTAACGGTTCCGATAAAATCTGCAACAAAAGGGGTTTTAGGTTGTTCGTATACCTCCTGCGGTGTACCGATTTGCTCCATTTTTGCGTTATTCATAACGACAATTTTATCGGCCATAGTCAATGCTTCATCCTGGTCATGTGTTACCATGATGGTGGTGATTCCAAGCTTCTCCTGTAATTTACGAATTTCAATTCTCAATTTTAGCCTTACCTTTGCATCAAGGGCAGATAGTGGCTCATCTAATTACAGGAAGGTAGGAGATAGGGCTTTCCTTGTAGAAGCATCAAAAGAATCACCTTTCTTTTAATTAGGCTCTGTTAAACTTGGTTGTTGTTTTCCGCTCCAGGTGCGAGCGGTACGGGGAGCCTCCTCGTCACTTCGCTCCTTCTGCTCCAATCAACATTGTTCAAAAATCAACATTGTTCTTTAACACAGCCTTTAATTAAGTAATACTAATATTGTTAATCCCCAAGACAAACACAAGAAAAACCAATTAAATTTAACAAAAATAATTGGCTTTAGTTTTATTTCATTTGAATTATATTGTTTTTTTCTTCTCCCTACTTTTAAATAATCCGAAATTATCATATAATTGTAAATATTTTAATCTATATATGATATTAATACACTATGAAATGGTTAGAGACAGAAAAGGTTTGTGACTAGACGCACCTTACTTGCTGTGACACCAACATCTTTTCTGCAAATTTTAGAGGAAGGGGTTGTAAAAATGAGCGACAGAGAAACAAAAACAGATGTCATTTTAATTGGCGCCGGAGTCATGAGTGCGACTTTGGGGACACTCATGAAAGAATTAGTACCAGAATGGGAAATTACAGTGTTTGAGAAGCTCGCAAAGGAAGGAGAGGAAAGCTCTAACGAATGGAATAATGCGGGTACGGGGCATGCCGCACTGTGCGAGCTTAACTACACGGTCGAAAAATCGGATGGATCTATAGATATTAATAAAGCTATAAAAATTAATGAACAGTTTCAGGTTTCAATGCAGTTTTGGTCTTATCTTGTAAACAGCAGGCTGATACGTAATCCACAAGACTTTATCATGCCACTGCCTCATATGAGTTTTGTACAAGGGGAACGAAATGTAACGTTTTTAAAGAAACGTTTTAAAGCGCTATCAAACAACCACCTTTTCCAAGGGATGGAATTTTCCGATGAACCAGAACAACTGATGGAATGGATTCCGCTTATTATGCAAGACCGCGCATCGAATGAACCTATAGCTGCAACAAAAATCGACTCTGGAACTGATATCAACTTCGGTGCTTTAACACGCATGTTGTTTGATCACCTAGAAAGTAAAAATGCCGTAATAAACCACAAACATAATGTTAAGGATATTAAACGTACTAGTGACGGCTTGTGGGAATTGAAGGTGCAGAATCTCGATAGCGGTACTGTCGAACTCCATACTGCAAAGTTCGTCTTTATCGGAGGCGGCGGCGGAAGCCTGCATTTACTGCAAAAATCCGGTATTCCTGAAGGAAAACATATTGGAGGATTTCCGGTAAGTGGAATATTTATGGTGTGTAATAATCCAGATGTTGTAGCGCAGCATCATGCAAAAGTATACGGCAAAGCTAAGGTTGGTGCTCCGCCTATGTCTATTCCGCATCTTGACACAAGATATATCGACAATAAAAAATCGTTGCTATTTGGACCATTTGCCGGCTTCTCACCAAAGTTCTTAAAAAATGGTTCAATTTTTGATCTAGTAACTTCCGTAAACCCGAATAATGTCTTAACTATGTTGGCGGCAGGCGTAAAAGAGATGTCATTGACAAAATACCTGATTAAGCAAGTTATGTTATCGGAAGAAGAGCGCATGGAAGAGTTACGTGAATTTATCCCGAACGCCAAAAGAGAAGATTGGGATTTTGTCGTAGCGGGCCAACGTGTGCAAGTTATAAAAGATACTGAAGCTGGTGGTAAGGGAACGCTTCAATTTGGTACGGAAGTGATTACTTCCGCTGACGGCTCGATCGCAGCATTACTAGGCGCTTCTCCAGGTGCTTCTACTGCTGTTCACGTTATGCTTGAGGTAATCAAAAAATGCTTCCCGCAATATATAGAAGAGTGGGAACCGAAAATCAAAGAAATAATTCCTTCTTATGGCATATCACTAATGGAAAACCCAGAGCTTCTTCACGAAATTCATACTTCAACAGCGCAGACGCTTGGTCTTATTGAAAAAGAGCCGGTCTTTAGTTAATTCTTTGGATGTAGAAACCAAGATATTGAATGAGAAATAAAACACAGAACCATCTATGTCGAGAAAAAACATGCAGATTATGTTCCGGAATACGAGCGTCATTCACATTAATCGCAATACGTTTAACTGTTATATCCGCCCCCCTGCCTGTCCGAAAACAAAAAATTACAGCCCCGAGTCGCCTTCATAGTTAAGAAGGCGACTCGCTGAATATTCTTATTAAAGCGAGAATAAATAAATGAACAAAGCATTTATAGCTAAAATAAAAGAGACATCAGGTCTAAAACCAAATGTCTCCTTTGACTTTAAAAATCAATATGATCAGGGTCCGGACCCACTCGATGATTTTGGTTCAGTTGGTCAATCCGGTTCATCTCTTCCTTCGACAGGCTAAAATTAAAGACGGATGCATTTTCAACGATACGATGCTCTTTCGTAGATTTAGGAATCGTTACAACTCCATTTTGCAGGTCCCAGCGTAAAATAACTTGAGCCGCTGATTTATTATACTTTGAAGCAATCTCTTTCAGTACCGGATTGTCAAGCAATTGTCCCTGCATCAATGGCGACCAGGCTTCAAGCTGGATATCATGATCCCGGCAAAATTCCTGAAGCGTTTTTTGAGTAAGACGAGGATGGTACTCCACCTGGTTTACCATTGGTTTGATTTCTGCATCCTTCATTAAGTCTTCTAGGTGGTGGGTTTGAAAATTACTTACCCCAATTGCTTTTACGCGTCCTTGTTTATATAGAGTTTCCAATGCTCTCCAGGCCTCTTTATATTTCCCCTCTACTGGCCAGTGAATAAGATATAAATCCAAGTATTCCAGACCTAGTTTTTGAAGGCTATTTTCATAGGCCGTTAAAGTAGATTCATAGCCTAAGTCAGAGTTCCACACCTTTGAAGTGACAAATAACTCTTCCCTTGAAATTCCAGTCTCGCGTAATCCCTCACGGATTCCTTGTCCCACACCCTCTTCATTTCCGTAAATCGCCGCTGTATCCACACTGCGATATCCATGTATAATAGCTGTTCTAACAGCATTTACAAGCTCGGGACCTTCTTCTACTTTAAATACACCTAAGCCAAACCAGGGCATTTTTACACCATTATTTAATATCGTTTTACCTTGCAAGTTTTTCATCTAGATTCTCCTCATTATTTAAGAAATTTTTTATTTTTTCGTCCTTCTGTTCTAGTGCTCTGCTCCAGCCTGTTAAAATAACAGCTCCCAGAACCATCAATGCACCTACCCAACCAGTATGAATCAGTCCAATGGAGTCTGTAATTATGCCGCCAAGATACGACCCTATCGCGATTCCAGCGTTAAAGGCAGCAATATTGATAGCAGAAGCAATGTCCACTGCACTTGGTACAAAACGCTCAGCCAACATCACCACGTAAACTTGTAATCCAGGAACATTCATGAAAGCCAATATTCCCATAAAAATTATTGTAATTAAGCCAGCTGCCTTAAATGGTGCAGTAAAGGTTAAAACGAACAGCACAATACCTTGTAAAATAAACATATAGAATAAAGCTGATATAGGCTTCCGGTTGGCTGCCTTTCCGCCTATTACATTACCAATTGCAATGGCTATTCCATAGACAAGTAAAATCACCGCCACGGACCCTTGTTTAAAGCCTGTAATTTCTTGAAGTAATGGTGAAAGATACGTAAAGACAACAAATGTTCCGCCATATCCTAATGCAGTAATTAGAAATAAAAGTAATAACCGGCCATTGGTAACAAGCTTGAATTGATCACGAAAAGTCGTCCTGATTCCTTTTGGCAAATCAACGGGTATTAATAGACTGTTTGCAATAAAAGCAATCACACCAATTGCAACAATTGCCATAAAGGCAAATCTCCAGCCAAATTGCTGACCAAGAAAGGTTCCGAACGGAACACCTGTCACGGTAGCTACCGTGAGCCCTGTAAACATAATTGAAATCGCACTTGCCCGGCGATTTTCCGGGACTAAATTCGCTGCGATTGTAGATCCGATGGACATAAAAACTCCATGGGAAAACGCAGAAACAACACGGGCCACCAGCAAAACGCTCACCATTGTCGCATTAGCAGCAATACTATTGCCGATGATAAAAATAATCATGATCCATAGTAATAATGTTTTTCGCGACATTCTTGAGGTCAGGGAAGTAAGAATAGGTGCCCCAAAGGTTACCCCTAAGGCATATAACGAAACCGTCAGTCCCGCAGTTGTGACGGATATTTTTAAATCATTAGCGATTAGCGGCAATAATCCAACACTGATAAACTCCGTTGTTCCGATTGCAAAGGCACTGACCGCCAAAGCGAGCAACGCCAGGGTACTTCTTTTTTTATCTAAAACCATATTTTCTCCTCCTTATCGATTTAGTGGTTTCTGGAAAACTATATAAATGTGTGGTTTTTGTTAGCCGGCAAATGTTATTATGGAATATAAAGAACATAAAAGAAAGTACGTACTTTTAAGTAATATAGGAACCTAAAAGTGATATAGGTACTTTTTAGTACCTATATGAAAGGAGAAAATCATGCAGAAGAAATATAATATTTCAGTTGAAGCCACGTTGGAAGTAATCGGGGGAAAATGGAAATGTGTGATTCTTTGCCATCTGACACATGGGAAAAAGCGAACAAGTGAATTGAAACGGCTTATGCCAAACATTACACAAAAAATGCTGACCCAGCAATTACGGGAATTAGAAGAAGACGGGGTTGTAAAGCGGATAGTCCATAACCAGGTCCCTCCTAAAGTGGAGTATGAACTTAGTGAATACGGCTGGAGTTTAAAAGACATTCTGGACTCTCTTTGTACATGGGGAGAAAAACATATTACCAAGGTATACGGGGATAAATTTTCCGTCCTAGAAGATAACGTATTAAATAAATGATCAGTTAAAGAAAAGAAAAGAAAAAGAAGGCGGTTGAAAATAAAATTTTCAGCTGCCTTCTTTTAATAGGTTTCATAGATAATATTTCCGGTATGGGTGGTATCATAATCACCTAAAGCGTGAATTTCGCTCTTAAATTGCCTGGAGGTTAAAATATCCTTTATCGTACCAATGAGTTTTTCTGTTTCCAAAGTTTTTAGTATCACCAGATCATAACGTTCTGTTATTAATGGGATAAAATCGATTCCAACGATTTTGGCTGCTTTTTCGATTCCAACTCCCACATCCGCTGCCCCTGAAGAAATAACGGATGCCACACTTAAATGATTGGACTCCTCATTCTCATAGCCATTAATGTTTCTTGGCGAAATTTGATTGAGCCGAAGTTGTTCATCAAGAAGAATCCTTGCCCCCGACCCTTTTTCCCGATTGACAATTTTTATATGATTCTGTTTTAAGTCTGTCCAAGAAGTAATGTTAAGAGGGTTTCCATTTTTAACATAAAAACCAGCCTTCCTTGAGAGAAGGTTAAGCAAAATATAAGAGTGGCCTACTAAAATTTTCTTTATGTATGGGAGATTATATTCTCCTGTATCCCCATCAAAAAGATGCAAACTGACAATATCACCTTCGCCATTGTACATAGAGATAAGACTATTCAAACTTCCGGTATAAGAACGAAGCGGCTTATAGGAAGAATGTTTCTCAATATATTTACCGAGAATATCCAGCACCATATCCTGGCCACTAATAATAATATTGTTGGATTCCACTTTTTCACTTCTTTGAAGATCAACAATAGGTGCTTGGTGTTTTGTTTTATGTGTTTTTTGATTGTGAATATATTGGTCAAGATCAGCCGCATCGATTCTCATTTGGCGACCCACACGGAAAGCAGGCAGCTCCCCTTTTTTCACAAGGTCATAAAGGGTTAATTTCGATACTTTTAGTAACTGTGATACCTCTTCAATCGTATAGGATAGCTCCTTTGACATTTGCATCGCCTCCATCTTTTATTTTAACTTAAAATTATTTATCCTGTATGTATTATACAAAATAGTTCACACCCAAAAGAAGCGCAGTTATTCAACGATTTTCTTCAAGGTCAAAATTCCATGAAGATTTTAGAAAAGTATGGGTTTAAAGGGCTTCATTAAAAAGCACACGAGTTAAATAAAAATGCGAGGATGAAATGTATGCATCCTCGCATTTTTTATGATTATGCTCTTACTTCGCTTGTCTGCTTGGCTTCCTGACGCTGTTCCTTGATTAAAATCCCTCCGACCAAGCCTAACAAAGTGAATATTACGGGAATGATAAAACCATATTGGTATCCAACACTGGCTTCTGAAGCATGAAAATAATCTAAAACCTTCCCAAAAACAGTTGGCAGCAAAACCGCACTCAAAAATCCTCCCGTATTCGCGAATCCGGAAACCACACCGACCTCTTTCATAGGGAAGGACTTTCGGACAACCGCAAAAGTTAACGAACTCGACCCGTTTCCATATCCAATAATAAAGTAAAGAATCATCAGCATATAAAATGGCGGTTTTCCTCCAAATAAAAGGAACGCAGCCCAGCTTAAGAAGATGATTAGATGAACAACCATATAGGGCCGTTTAATTGAATTCACCCGATTGGAAATCCATGTGGTCAACGGTGCACCGATAACGGCGCCAATTAGACCAATCATAATGAATTGACTGGCATGTGACCGCGTCATTCCATAGACGTGCATCCCATACGGTACTGCCCATGAACCGATAAACCCTACATACGTTCCGACTGCGCCAAAATGGCAAAAGAAGGTCGCCCACGCTTGGCGAGTCGAAAAAATCCGGCGTAACAATTGAAGTGGATTTTCATGTTTTTTCACCATTTTAACCTTGGGTGCCTCATTCTTAAAAATCTGTTTTGGTTTTTTTACCAGCACGAAATACAAAAGGAAAGCACAAAGGCATAAAATAATGCCAATCACTAAAAATGGCGGACGCCAGCCAAATAAAGAAATCCATGCTGAAAACGGAACAGTTGCCAGCAAGAATCCCATACTTCCGGCGACACCGGCAAGCCCCAACAGTCCGACAAATTCTTTTACTTTGAACCATTGACTTAAAATTAATACAAGGTTCACCCAAATGGTTGCATCCCCCATGCCCACTAATAATCGGGAAAGGACAAGAATTGCTCCATTTGGTGCAAGACTATAAATGACCGTTCCGGTTGCATTTAGCAATGTACCAATGATAAGGAAAAAATTTGGGCCAAACCTGTCTGATAATATGCCAATCGGAATCTGCAGTCCTGCGTACGCCAAAAATTGAATACTCGTCATTAATCCAATGGTGGAGGCAGTTAAATTGAAATCCGTCATTAATTGGTCCGTAATTAATCCCGGGGCCGTTCTTTGGCTGACAATTAAAAAATACGTAAACAATACCGTGGCAAAAACAACCCAACGATACTTGCTATTTTGTTTATCCAATGGTCTCTTCTCCTGATTACTTTTTTCTTTCTCAATATTATACTCCATATTTATTTCGAATATAGAAATTTCTACTCATGTAGGCGTTTACACTTCAAAAAAAGTTTTTTCCAATTAAAAAAGGCAATCCAGTAGGGATTTCCCTCTGCATTGCAAATGCCGATAAAGTGTATATCCTAGGCCATTTTTGGAAAAATAGATGGATGAGGCATTTAATATGGCTCTTTTCGTAAACTTTGTTGCTTTTGGACCTTGATAAGGGTCAAATACTTAAGTTTCTAGGCAATTTTCGCAAATGTTCTTACGAAAAGATGCCACGAAACATTTTGTTATACGGGTTGATGAACTTATACGAAAAACAACAATCTATGCGAAAATAGTCTTTGAAAAAGGAGTAGGTACCTTGAAAGCATTTCAGTTTTCAATTTCGTCCCGTTATGACAAAATAAGCATGATGAAAATAGAAGAAAGGGACGAAGACATGTGATAAATGAAGTC
>NZ_MLYR01000024.1 GCF_001866655.1 Bacillus sp. MUM 116
AACTTAAGTATTTGACCCTTATTAAGGTCCAAAAGCAAGAAAGTTTACGAAAAGAGCCTTAACTAAAAACAAATTATACTCCTATTATAATACATAAGAATCGGTCCCCCTAATGATTGGAAAAATGCGCATTAAAATAGCAGCCGTTAGAAAACGACTGCTTATTTATTTTGTAAGGCTTCCTTTTGCTCAATTCCTTCTTCTTGCCATCCTTTGCAGACATCCACCCAATCTTTTGCAAAGGAATATTGGGATAATTCTTCTAAGCTCAGCTCGATGGCCGAATTTGAACTTCCACAGGCCGGGAATAGTGTTTCAAACCGTTTCATTGAAACATCCAGGTAAACATCCAAATCATTGACAAGTCCGAATGGGCATACCCCCCCAATCGCATGTCCAGTTTGCTCCAGTACTTCTTCAGGATTTAACATCCGTGCTTTAATGCCAAAAGTCTGGCGGAATTTTTTGTTATCAATCTTTGCATCTCCTGCAGCAACGATTAAAATCGCTTTTTCGTCTTCGCCTCTAAAGGACAGCGTCTTGGCAATCCTGGCAGGAATAACTCCAATTGCTTCTGCTGCCAAATCCACAGTTGCACTCGATGTTTCAAATTCCATAATATCCTGCTCACGATTCCATTGTTTAAAATGGGATTTAACACTTTCTAATGACAATTTTATTCATCCTTTCCCTATCACTTTTATGTTGAATAATAACATAATTTTTAAAATAAACATAAAAATAGACACATGGTATGGACCTCGCAAATGTCCCTTAATGATTTAACCTTCTACCGTAATGAGTAAACCTTTACCTTTCAATTTCGATCGCCAAACTTTTCTCACATGAATATAAATATATATGGCGCGTTATTTTTTCAATTTTCCTTGGACATACTTATGAAGTATCTTCAAAAAATACGAAATTTATGACAAGGAGGTCTACAATGAATTACGAAAATCAATTCAGTGATTTTATAAATGAGCTGTCTTTACAAACGAAAATGGAAAATGTTTGGCTTAATACCTGTGGAGCATGGGAAAACTGCAACGAAACGACAATCCAATCATTTTTATCGCAATGCATGGAGTATAATATTGATCCACAATTCTGCATGAGCTGGGTTGAGCAGCATAAAAATGAAATCCCCAATTGGTCAGCCGTTTCCGAAACATCCCTTGGCTGGGTCAATCAACATACCTCATCAGGTTCCCCCTATTCCGTTAACGATGAGGGGCTTAGCTAAGGAAAAAACAAGTCTTTGCGTTTCAGACGCAAAGACTTGTTTTTTATAGATGAACCAAATGATAGAGCTTTTCAAGGCCATCCAGTAAACGAGGTGACGGGCGACAATATAGTTCTTCTTCCAAAATTAGAATTTGTCTATCATTCTCATAACCTAGTTTTTCATAATCTTGGCGTTTGGTGACGACACTTTTTTGGACCTTTTCCTTTCGGACACCCACCCAGGCAAGGCAAATAAAATCCGGCTTTCGTCTTAAGACATCTTCCCAATCAGTTTGGACACTGGCAAGCTCCACATCGGCAAAAATATTTCTTGCTCCGGCAATTTCGGAAATCTCTGTCAGCCAATTGATTTTCCCTGGGGTAAAAATCGGTTTAGGCCACCATTCCCAGTAAAGTGCCGGGGGTTTTTTAGCCATCCTTCCCCTTTCTCTCACCTTTTCGACTCTGGTACGAAACTGCCGGGCGATTTCGATGCCCCTCTCTTTTTCATTAAGGAATTCAGCAGTTTTAATTAAATCTTCTTCAATGTCGGATAAGGATTGTGGATTCAACACAATATGAGGGATCCCTCTTTTTTCTAAGGCATCTACATTTTTTTCCATCCCGGGAACACTTAAAGAAGCTAAAACCATATCCGGTTGCAATTCTTCGACAAGATCGATGTTAATCGATAAATCCGGACCTAACCGCGGCAGATTTGTAATTGTTGCCGGCCAATCCGAAAAATCATCCACCCCCACCAAAAGATGTGCCAATCCTAAAAATTCCATCATTTCAGTGTTACTCGGGCACAAGGAAATAACTCGCATGGTTTCACCTCTCTGATTTTTTATTTATACCGCAAATCACTTAACCCTTTCCACCAACTTAGCTAAAAATTGATAAATAAGCACAAAGGCTTCCCTAATGGAGAATTCCTCTTTAAATCCTTCTACATAATTCAAGGCAAAATTTAAATCCCAAAGACCATCTTCATTACTAAACAATAAATCGAATCTAGCTTCATTTCCTGATAAGGTTTGATTTAGCTCCTCTTTTAAAGCACTGCCAAATTTCTTCTGCAGCTTTAGGCCCAACATAACATCATATGTACCAAAGACATCATCCACCTCTAAAGACACGGCATCGACATGGATGCCTTCAAAATGTTTAGACTCCAAGTATAAAAATTCATTCTTATGTTTTTTTAAATGTTCAAGCGGTTGATTTAAAAAAGAATCTGGTTCTTTTGCGATCAATTCTTCTGTTTCTTTATTACAACGTTCAATATAGGCATCCTCAAATAATATCTGATTGGACATCAAAAAATCCTCCTCATTTCATTTAACTACTATATTATCCCAATAATCGGCGTGATAAAGCAACCTTTACAAAAAAGGCAAGAGAGCAGCGATTTCGTTTCGCTGCTCCCTACTTGCCTTTAATTTTCAACTAATTTGGTTGCGACCTTTTTATCTGTTATTTCACCATGCGGATTACCAGCAGGTTTAACTCTTTTAATAAAGAAAGCGAGAATTAAGGCAATAGAGGCAATTCCTACGGATACTAGGAAGGAATCATTAATTCCTTCGAGCATCGCTTTCATGGCAATTTGCTGTTTCATTTCCGCTACTACCTCTGGAGTTGGGTTACCTGTCACATGTTTCATCGCTGAAGCCGCTAAATCATTTGCATGCACTTTTGTACGATTGGACATGATGGTCACCAATAATGCTGAGCCAATTGCGCCGGATACTTGCTGCAAAGTACTATTCATAGCAGTTCCATGCGGATAAAGGTGTGCTGGCAATTGGTTTAAACCATTCGTCATGACCGGCATCATGACCATTGAAATCCCGAACATCCTTGCAGAGTAGATCAAAATTAGCTCAGTGTACGAGGTATGAAGCGTTAACGTACTTAAAAAATAGCTTGTAATAATCGTAATCGATAAACCAACAACTGCTAATACACGGCCGCCGTATTTATCAAATAATTTACCGGTAATCGGCGACATGATACCCATTAACAATGAACCCGGTAACATTAAAAGCCCCGACTTAATCGGTGAAATTCCACGAAGAGATTGCACATAGATCGGCAATAGCAGCATGGCTGAAAACATGGCCATTGTAATGACAATGGAAATTGCCGATGATAAGGAGAACATTGGAAATTTGTAAATTCTAAAGTTCAGCATTGGAACTTCAAGTTTTAATTGTCTCCATATAAATAGGACTATAGCAATTGCCCCAACGATGATTGTTACATACACCTGCGGATTGTCCCAGCCCTTATCCCCTGCGGAACTAAAGCCATACAATAAACCGCCAAAACCGATACTTGATAAGAAAAACGAAAGTAAATCGAGACGAATTTCCACTGCTTTCTTTTTGTCTTTCAGTAAAAAGATAGCGATTAAAATTACAATGGCTGCAATCGGTGTAACAACATGGAATAGCATTCTCCAGTCAAAATGTTCAAGTAACCAACCTGATAAAGTAGGACCAACAGCTGGAGCGAAAATGAAAACTAAACCGAAAAGCCCCATCGCAGCTCCCCTTTTTTCAGGTGGAAAGCTAGTTAACATGACATTCATTAATAAAGGCATCATAATCGCTGAACCGGACGCTTGGATCATCCTTGCGACCAATAAAATCGGAAAGGATGTTGCAAAACCTGCGAGCACAGTACCTATAAAAAATAAACACATAGCTGTTAAAAATAAACGCCTTACTGTATACTTTTGAATCAAAAAGGCAGTAGCCGGAATCATCACTCCATTAACGAGCATATATCCGGTTGAAAGCCATTGAACTGTTGATGCAGAAGCATCTAGATCTTTCATTATTGACGGTAATGCGACATTTAACAGTGTTTCGTTTAACATGGAAATAAAAGCCCCAATCATCAGGATCACTAAAATCCCGTATGGTGGGCGTTGTGTCTGTTGAACAGATTGCTCCATTAAAATACCCCCTATTTAAACTATTGGTTCATTTTTTTGAACCATCGTTTCACATAGATAATATAATATACCGTTAGTTCAATTTTTGCAACTAGAAATTTATTGGTTTTTAAAAGGTTTGTTTTAATAATGAAAATAAGGTACCATAAGATTATACAAGGGGTATAAAATGAATATAAGGTGATTATAGATGAATGATCGAAAGCAGCAAGTGATTGAAAAAGCACATCAATTATTTATTGAGAAAGGGTTCCAGGCAACATCCATTCAAGATATTTTGGAATTCAGCGGAATTTCAAAGGGTACCTTCTATAATTATTTTTCTTCAAAAAATGAATTATTGATTGCGATTTTTAAAAACATTTTTAAAAACATGGACAGAGAACGTAACGAGTTACTGATTGGCCAAGATCCATCTGATATTGAAATTTTTATTAAGCAAATGGAAATTCAAATGCGATCAAATAAGAAGAATAAACTGTTCACCCTTTTTGAAGAAGTATTATTCTCAAATGACGAGGAAATGAAGGAATTCCTTAAAAGAGGGCAATTTTTCATGCTTCGCTGGCTTTATAACCGCTTTATTGATTTATTTGGTGAAGATAAAAAAGCATACTTAATGGATTGTGCTATTATGTTTATGGGAATACTTCAGCAAAACATTCACTTTGATTTTCATGCAAACGGTAAGAACACAAATATCAGCCGGGTTGTCCGTTACAGTGTTGAGAGAATGGTCGGCATCGTGAAGGAGGTAACAGAATCAGGCGATTACTTAATCTTGCCGGAACTTTTAGCGAAATGGGTTCCGGAATGTCAAAAGGATGGACAAGAGCTGAAAGGACAGCTTCTTAAATTAAGCACTGTATTAAAGAAATTAATTACCAAAAACAGCCAAGATGAAAGCGAAAAAGAAAAAGATCTGGAATTATTGGAGTTTATTCAAGACGAACTCCTGCAAACCAGATCGCCGCGCAAGCATTTAATTGCAAGCACTCTCTCAACCCTAAAAGAGGAACTTTCTTCATATGCTGAAAAAGAACTTCACCAATTGGAAAGGTTAATTGCTCATTTTGGGTGACAGGCACTGCGCGTGTACATTTCGGACGTTTTGTCCGTCTAGCGTGGATACTCAGACTAAGAAGAAAGCAGTGGATTTTCATTCAAATGAATCCACTGCTTTTTTCTTACAACTATTTACTAATAAATGTACTTGGCATCACTACTGCGACGACTTCACCCCGGACACAAAGTTCATCATTTGCAAAAACTTCTGCGTCCACTTTCCACTTTTTCGGGTGAATTTCGGTAACCTTACCGACTGCTTTTAACGGGACACCATGCGGCGTCGGTTTAAGAAAATCCACCTTCAAGGAAGCGGTTACAAATCGGGGGGGCTCTGTTCCATCCCCAGGTTCATGACCATTTTTCCGATGTAAAGCCAATGCGGCAGAACCGGTTCCATGGCAATCAATCAAAGAGGCGACCATTCCCCCATAAACAAAACCTGGCAAGGCCAAATGTGCTGCTTCTGGTGTAACAATCGTTACTGTTTGATCTCCATGCCAGCCGGTATGAAAATGGTGACCCTCCTCATTTAGGCGCCCGCAGCCATAACACCAGGCAAAATCATCTGGATACGCATCTTGAATCGCATTGATAACCTTTTTTTCCACCTGTCTCTCCTCCTTTTCCAGAAAATCATACCATATTTTGGACAAGAAAAGACCTAGGTTATTCGATTCCAGGCCTTTAGAAATAATAAGGTATAACAAATTTCATAAAATCACTAAAAAAGAAGACCATTTAAAAATTGGCCTTCTGAACAGTTTCATTAATGTCCTAATTTAACTGACGAGCAGCAAGGTGATTTCGACCCTAGTTCCTTCTCCAACCTTACTTTGATAATGAATGCTGCCATGATGCTGCTTTATCAGCTTATGGCAGATCATTAAACCAAGACCGGTTCCTTTTTCCTTTAACGTGTAAAAAGGCTCTCCAAGGCGGGGGAGAAGTTCTTCAGGAATCCCGCAGCCCTCGTCCCGAACAGAAATAATCACCGTGCCGTTGGAACCATTTTTTAAATGCACGTGAATTTCCCCTCCATCTGGCATCGCCTCGATTGAATTTTTTAATAAATTCAAAAACACCTGTTTTAATTGATTTCTCTCACAAATGATAAAAAATTCCGGATCTTCAAACATTAATTTCAATTGAATATTGTTCATTAACGCTTGCGGTGCCAAAAGCTCAAGGGTATTTTCCAGCAAATCACGCAAATCTGTTTTCTTAAGCTGGACTGCTTGGGGTTTTCCCAATGAGAGAAGCTCACTAGTTATCGTTTCAATTCGTTCTAATTCGCTAAGGAGAAGCTCATTATATTCTATCGGACCCCTATCCTTTTTATAAAGCTGGATAAAACCTTTAATTGTTGTCAACGGATTCCTAATTTCATGGGCCACTCCGGCGGCTAATTCGCCAACAATCGACAGCTTTTCAGATTGGAGGAGAATCTCTTCTGCTTGCTTTCGTTCCGAGATATCTCTGCTTATGATTACAATATGTTCAACTGTATCTTTTTCACCTTCAACCGGCATACATCTTGATTCAAACTCAATCCAATAACCATTCTTATGATGGAAACGGAATTCCATCGAAACAGACTCTTTATTTTCAAACATCCATTCAATCGTATCCTTAAACGTCCCGACATCTTTTGGATGAATGAACTTACATAATTCAAACTTTTCCAGTTTCATACCTTTATAACCTAAAACAAGTTCATGCGATGTGGAAAAATAACTAACAGAATGATCTCGTTCCATTACCATAATCAGATCGGATGTATTTTCCGCGATCAAACGATAATTTGACTCACTTTCTGCTAATGACTTCTCCATTTTCTTTCTTTCCAAAATAATTCGATGAAGCCGCTCATACGATTCAATCAACAATGCCCCTAGAATGACCCCTAACATCACGAAGATCAGGTATTGAAGGTGAAAAAAAGGTTTGTTAGGAAAAACATGAAAAATGAATGGTACAGTAATGAAATAGATAACAACTAGTGTAATATATAGATAAAGACATTTTTTCACAGGCATGGACCTTCTTGTCAAAAAATGAATAATGGTAAAACTAGTCATAATCAGCAGCCAGCCTATAATGGCAGGGGTCCAATGACCGCTGGAAAAAAGTCTGGCTATCAGAGCAAAACTGCCGGTAATAGTGCCGGCTAATGGCCCAAGATAGGCAAAAACCAAAATAACAGGGGCATAACGAATATCATATGAATACCCTTCCTGCTGAATCGATAACCAAACAAGAAGAATTGAAACGATCCCAGCATAAACCCCAACCCAAAGTCTAAGTTGATTAAGTGACTTTTGCGTACTGAATGAACGGATAACTAATGGTGTACTGACCAAGAGTGAAAAAATAGAGAGATTTACAATGTAGTCTAATAGAAACAACTGGCATTCACCCAAACTTTATGTATTCTTATTTAATCATAAACGAGAGCTATTGCCATTTCCATACAAAATTTTCATGGAGATTCTCAGCCACTCTGGCAGCGCATATTTTCAATCAAAAAGTCGCTGCCCCACCAAAATGGGAAGGGAGCAACTTTTTCCTTCAATATTAGGAGAGTGCCGTGCACATTAGAAACACGCCTTAAGTATATTCATTGCCTCTTCTAATTCCTGGTCTGTAATAGTTATTGGCGGAGCTAGAGTTAAAACATTTCCTTGTGAAACTTTAAAACTTAAGCCCTTTTCCATGCATTTATACATGATCCGCTCGGCTTCAGAAATGGCTTTCACTTTTGTCTTGCGGTCAAGCACCAGTTCAACACCATAAAGCAATCCTATTCCACGCACATCCCCAATCAATTCGTGATGTCTTTGCATCTCCAGCAATCGTGATTTCATATATTCACCCAAGGAGTTGGCCCGTTCAAGCAAACCGTAATCCTCGATATATTGCAAAGTGGCCAATGCAGCCGCACAGCCAATTGAGCTTTTTTCATGTGTAAAGTGTCTCAAGGCAATGTCCCCGGCCACATCCAAGTCCTCACGGGCCACTATCGCTGCCAGCGGAAATACGCCGCCGCCGAGCCCCTTCCCAAGCAGTACAATATCCGGAACCACTTCATAATTTTCAAAGGCGAACATTTTTCCCGTCCGGCCCAGCGCTGTCGGAATCTCATCATAAATCAATAATATCCCGTGGGAATCACAAATTCTGCGCAGGCGCTGATGATATTCTTTCGGCGGAACTTGGACATCGGTGCATCTGATTGGTTCAAGGATGATTGCTCCGACATCCATTTCACGTTCCAAGACATACTCGAGATAATCCAGCCCCTTTTCATGACTGGCATGGCCATCACCGAAAAAACTCCTATAAGAATTATATGGCAGCACATGGAGGGTTCCCGGCAAAAGCGGTCCCATTCCGTTGCGAAAAATCGCTTCTCCCCCCACAGAGATGGCATCAAGGGAAGCTCCGTGAAAGGAGTCCCACATCGATATGATTTTAAACTTGCCGGTTGCCTTACGGGCAAGCTTCAATGCCATACTGACAGCAGAAGTCCCACCTGGAGCCAGAAGAACTTTATTTAAATTTCCAGGAGCGAGCTCCACCAGTTTTTTGACCAGTTGTATTGCTGTTCTATTCGTGTAACGTCGCGGTGAAAATGGCAGTACATCCAATTGCTCCTTTACGGCCTTTATGACATATTCATTTCCATAGCCTACCTGGTGCACACTGTTCCCGTGGAAATCCATATATTTTCTTCCATCAATATCTTCCAGATAGATTCCATAGCTTTTTTCGATTACGTTTAAGCATGGGGTGGAAAGAGATTGGTGCAAATAATATTCGGAATCCTCTTCCAAAAGTTGAAATGCTTGTGGACTCAGATGGCTTTCCTGCCATACTTTACGATTCTCTGATAAATTAATATCCCCCTCCGTTCTCATCAGATCAGAATCTAGCTTTTGTTTTTCACCCATATCAATAAACACCGCCTTTTTAAAAACACATAGCTTTGGACACTTCAGGTTTTCGTGACTAGCTTTTTCCTCCAAATCCAATTGAAGGACACTTTTCCAGATTTCAAATCAAAAGTGTCCTTCAATTGCTTCTTTATTTATTTGCTGACACCTCTAGAGAATCCAAAATGCCCACGATTACCGCATCAATGGGTGTATTCTTTTCTCACGTCAATCTTTGTGCAGGTGAACCCTGGGGAATGATGACCAACTCGCCAAAGCCGGCGCCGATTCGATCCATCGCAATAATCGCTTTCCACTCGGGCTGTTTTCTGACATTAATTAGCTGAACAATCAGAAGTTTGATGTTTTCCATCCCTTTTTCTTTTTGAATCGCCCATATGCTGCCTTCAACTCTTGCTAGCCGCATTCTACCTCATCCTTTACCAATAAACTTAAGGATCAATTTTTTCTCCTTTATTAAGTCCTTTGCTAAAGGAGAAATAATGACTCCTTTCGGAAGGGTTAGGGTATGATCTGGGAATTCCGGCTGGGAATTAATCCATTCGGGGGTGAGAAGTTTTTTCTTGAAGGTTAGACAATCATTTCCAGGATGATTTATTTCTTCTAACAATACATCAGTAGATTTCACCAGCTTCTTACTGAATTTTTCAATCACGGCGTCTGCTGCATTCTTTTGTGCAATAAACTCGATTCCGAGTTCCTTCATTCCCTCCACATATGTTTCAAATCGCTTTCGATAAGGTACTGGTAGTGAAAGTGCTTTTAAACAGCGACGGTCAGCCCTCTTAATTCCGGAATTATCGTCTCCAATGATAAGGAATTTTTCCAGCATGATTGCCGAGAATATCAATTCCGCTTTAATCGTACCCTTTAATCCGGTTACAACTCTAGCCGCATTATCCAAATCAATTTCCGGAATGATGATGCCGTCATATTCCTTCGGCAGTTCAATCGCCGCAGGCGAGTATTCATCAGCCGCAATAATTCTTTCCGAACCACTTGACTCAATTCGCTGCATCCCCAGCCATGACGAGGTTTCTCCGTCTAAAAACAATAAGTCATACCCGATTTTACTGTTTTTTAATTTGATAAACTGATCGGCAAAGGACTCATGTTCTGAACTGCCGCAAAAAACAAATAACACTTTTCCGACCTGCTCGTTTTCCTTTTCAACTCTCATCGATTGCACAACTTCCCTGACTACCGACTCAATCATTGCACGAATATCGATGCTCCTCACCTCCCTTGTCAATAAAACTGCTCATTTTTTCCGATAATTTTTACGAGATCGCCCGTTTTTAATCCCGCCGCATTCCCTTCATCGAGATCCACATGGAAATCTTTGTAATAAGAATGATGTACCCGTACAATCACATCTGAAAAAATAATCTGCCTCCCCCCGACGGTTTCAAGCAAAAGCCTGTCACCATGCTTCACATTGAGTTCCTTTGCATCATTATGGGAAAGATGAACATGCCGTTTGGCGACAATATCCCCTTTTTCGAGTACAACGCATCCCTTTGGCCCTACCAAGGTCAGGCCAGGAGTATCTTCAATGAAACCGGATAAACGGACAGGGGGATGGACTCCCAATTGAAATCCATCCGTTATGGAAATTTCCACCTGGGTTTCACCTCTGGCCGGCCCGAGAATCCTTACATTTTGAAAAATCCCTTTTGGACCAAGCAAGCTAACCTGCTCGTTAGCAGCAAATTGACCCGGCTGTAATAAATCACGAAGAGGTGTTAATAAATAACCGCTTCCAAATAGGGTCTCAACATCTTGAGGTGATAAATGGACATGGCGATTGGAGACACCGACAGGAATCAGCTTGCCTTCAGGTTTTTGGTCGGAGTTGTAGAGATTTTTCCTTCCATGCGGCAATTTCACTTCAATTCTTCTTTCGCGAAGAAAATCCCTTGCAGAAGGAGTGAGCTTTTCTCCCACTCCCAGGGTGAAAGGATTAGGAATCCCATTTTTCAGCATGGCTCTTAGTTTGGATTCCGTAATAACCGTCATGGCCTATCCTTCAAGTTTTGGAAGAATCAACTCAATATCTGAATGCGGGCGTGGAATTACGTGTACCGAGATTAGTTCTCCAACGCTTTCGGCTGCGGCAGCCCCGGCATCAACGGAAGCCTTAACCGCCCCGACATCCCCACGTACCATAACCGTAACGAGCCCGCCGCCTGCATGAACTTTCCCTATCAATCTGACATTTGCTGCCTTTGCCATTGCATCCGCTGCCTCCACTGCCCCTACCAATCCCTTTGTTTCAATCATTCCTAATGCTTCTCCACTCATCATTTATTCCTCCTCATTTAAAATTTAATTCTTTTAAGATACTTTTTACGATTTCCATGACTTCTGCTTTGGAAATAAGTGTTTCATTGTTTGAAACCACTTGTTGAGAACCTGCTGATACCGCTTGAGTTTGATTTTTCATTTCCCGGATCCCAAAGGCAATCCGTTTCTTATTTAATAAATGTTCTGGACCGATATTATCGGAAGGAATATTGTTTCCGTAGGTGCCACAGCCGAGTGTCATCGATGGTAGAATCCCTGTTGTCGCTCCAATTCCGCCAAATGCAGTTCCGGAATTGACGACAACCCTGGATACCTTTTGGCCAAGACTAAAGCTTTCAATGATTTGTTTGTCTTCGCAATGGATCCCTGCGGTATGCCCTAAACCGCCAATTTCCAATAATTCATTACATATATTACTTGCATCAATACAGCTATCAGCTGTGTAGAAAGCAAGAATCGGAGAAAGCTTTTCCAGTGAAAATGGGTAGGCTTTGCCAACGTTCGTTTCTTCAGCAACTAGTAATCTTGTATCTTCTGTGACAAGAATTCCGGCCAATTGTGCTAACACCTGCGGAGATTTTCCGACAATTGCCGGATTTAGACTGCCATTATTCAAGATACTTTCTTCGATTTTTTTCTTTTCATACTCATCAAGGAAATACGCACCTTCTTGTTCCAGGGCAGCTTTTACCTTTCGCTTGATTGATTGATCGACCACCAGTGCCTGCTCGGAAGCGCAAATGGTTCCATAATCAAAGGTCTTACTCTGTACAATTTGCCTTGCCGCTTTTTGGATGTCTGCGCTCGAATGGATGTACACAGGCACATTTCCCGGCCCAACTCCATAAGCAGGCTTTCCTGAACTATAGGCAGCCTTAACCATTCCTGGCCCGCCCGTTGCTAAAATTAAATCGGCAAACTGATGATTCATTAATGCCTGCGCCGAAGCAAAAGTCGGTTTAGAGATACACGAAATAGATCCCTCTGGAGCCCCCGCCTGTATGGCAGCTTTCTTTAAAACATTAACAGCCTCATTCGTACAATTTGCAGCGGATGGATGAGGGCTAAAAACAATCGCATTTCTTGATTTTATTGCAATCAGTGCTTTATAGATTACTGTGGAAGTTGGATTCGTGGTTGGGACAATCCCTGCAATCACTCCAACTGGTTCGGCAACCTCCCAAACTTGGTTTTCATCATCACAGGAAATGATTCCTACTGTTTTTTTATCCTTAATCGATTCGTAAACATCCATGGCGGCGAATAAATTTTTCGTCACCTTGTCTTCCTTCTTTCCACACCCTGTTTCGTTAACGGCCAGCCCTGCCAGCCTTTCAGCTTCCTTCGTTGCAGCTTCTGCCATACTCTGAACAATTTGATCGACTTGGTCCTGTGTCAGAGCCTCCAGTTTTTTTTGTGCCTCTTTCGCTTGCTCAAGATTTCGCAGCGCCTCTTGAATCGATTCCAAATCATTATCCAAGTACATCAATTATCGCCACCTTTCTCAGCCAGGAACCTGCTAATCTGTTTGACTAAATCCTCTTTTTTAGCCAATGAAATTTCTTGGGGCGATTAAGGAAAACCTTCATACGAATTAGCAAGTTCTCTTAACTCTTGAAGACTACTTTTCATCCAATCTTTTGGGTTATCTTGGTTTTTCGTTTTGGTTTCTTTTTTTTTCGGCTGTTCTGATCCTTCGTCTGTCTGCTTTAATAGATTGGGAAACAGCATTTGAATAATATGGTTATCTGGTCTGGCAATGACATGAGAATGCCTTAACTGCCCCACCCTTTTGGCGGCTTCCGCCCCCACTTCAACCGATGATTTTACACTCGCGACATCTTCAATAATGTAAATCGTAACGATTCCTGAGTCCGCTCCCTGATAGGTCACTACCCTTACATCCGCTGCTTTGGAAGCTGCATCCGCCGCTGCAATCAGTGCCGGGAAACCAATCGTTTCGATCATTCCCAGTGCATAGGCATGTTTTTGCAATCTATTCACCTCTTTACCTCTTAGTTATTTAAAAAAATAACCGTTACACCTAAAGCCTTTTAATTATCATTTAAAAAGGCTTTTTTCGTAACTTTGTTGCTTTAGGACCTTAATAAGGGTCAAATACTTAAGTTTCTAGGCAATTTTCGCAAATGTTCTTACGAAAAGATGCCACGATGCATTTAGTTATCGGGTTGATGAACTTATACGAAAAACAACAATCTATGGGAAAAAACCTTTAATAAA
>NZ_MLYR01000025.1 GCF_001866655.1 Bacillus sp. MUM 116
CAATTATACAAAATATAATTCAAATAAAATTATTTTGGGGGTACAAAATGGCGATTGTTCTTGATGATTATGATAAAGCAATATTAAGGGAATTGCAGGAAGATGCTTCAGTATCAAATCTAAATTTATCAAAGAAAATTGGACTTTCACCATCGGCTTGCCTTGCAAGAACAAAAAACCTAGTAGAAACAGGCATTATTAAAAAGTTTACAACTATTGTCGATGAGAAAAAACTAGGAATTGAAGTCACAGCATTAGCTCTTATCAACTTATCACCTCTGAATAGGGAAACAATTCATTCATTTTTAGAGGATATAAACAAATATCCACAGGTTCAAGAGTGCTACACACTTACAGGAAGCCATGACTATATGCTTAAGATTGTAGCAAAGGACATGGAGAGTTATCGGAATTTTATCATTGATTCATTAATGCAGAATCCCGCAATCAGTGGAGTTGATACAAGCATTGTTATGAGTACAGAAAAAAGAACTGTCAGTGTGCCTATTGACGAAGTTTAGGAGGTTCCTGATTTGAATGAAAACAAAGAATTTTCAAATTTAAATTCTCTTAGGATTTACAATCATATGAATAAAAGAAATCAAGTATGGATTGCATTTCGTGCGGCTTTCCCATTCACAGTCCCGATTTTTGCGGGATTTGTCTTTTTAGGAATTGCTTATGGGATCTTTATGAATTCATTAGGTTTCAGTGCAATTTACCCCATTTTGATGAGTTTCACAATATTTGCAGGTTCAATGGAGTTTGTTGCAGCGAACTTATTGATTGGCACATTCAATCCAATTAACGCACTTTTTCTAACTTTAATGGTGAATGCACGACATTTGTTTTATGGTATTTCCATGCTGGATAAATATAAGGGTATCGGGAAGAAAAAGTTTTATATGATTTTTGGGCTTTGCGATGAGTCTTTTTCTATTAATTACACAGTTGATGTTCCGAAGAATGTAGACAAGGGATGGTTTATGTTCTTTGTGACATTGCTCAATCATTCCTATTGGGTTATTGGAGCAACGATTGGGGGTATTTTTGGTTCTCTTGTCAAGTTCAATACAGAAGGACTAGATTTTGTTATGACGGCTCTGTTTGTTGTTATCTTCATTGAAAACTGGATGAAAGAGAAAAAACACCATAGTGCTCTGGCGGGGCTTGGCCTATCAGCCGCCAGTCTTATTATTTTTGGCGGGAACAATTTTATTCTCCCTGCAATGCTTGCAATTCTGGGGGTACTCACTGTGCTTAGAAAGCCATTGGAGAAAGTTGAGGTTAACTCCACTATATGACTATGAATTTGATGCAGCAGATTATTACAATTGTTATGGTTGTTGCAGGAACAATGCTTACAAGGTTTCTGCCATTCATCGTATTTCCATCAGGTAAACCTACACCGAATTATATACAGTATCTCGGTAAGGTACTCCCTTCAGCAGTAATTGGGCTTTTGGTCATTTATTGTTTTAAGAATGTGAGTATACTTTCTGGAAGTCATGGCATCCCTGAACTTATTGGAGTGGCAGTGGTTGCACTGCTTCACTTTTGGAGAAGAAATATGCTCCTCTCCATAGCTGGAGGAACCATTGTCTATATGATTTTGGTGCAATTGATTTTTTAATCACAATGTAAACATTCATTAATCAAAGGGGGAGGTATTTCTGAAGAAGAAAATTGATGAGAATCAAATTTATGAAAAACACTATGAACAAATTTATAATCAAGTAAAAAATGACCCATATGCTCGGTCGTTAGGTATTCAGTTTACAAAATTTGAGGCTGGTTTTGCTGAAGCAATGCTTGAAGTACAAAGCCATCTGGTAAATGCATATGGAAAAACTTCATTAGGGCTTTCGACAACCATCCAGTTTATTGAATCCGCTAAGCCTGGAGATAAAATGGTAGCCCGTGCGACAGAGATAAAAAGAAACTATCGAACAGGATTTTATAGAAGCGAAGTCTTACATGAGCAAAAACTGATAGCGACCATGGAGGCCGTGTCGTATCGTAAGGATCATTATTTTATTGAACTTGAGGAGCATATTTTAAAAAGAGTAAAGATTTAATAACGGAATAGTGAAAGAGTTGGGTAGTAGGAATACTGTTTTATAACTGTTATCCATAATGAATAAAAGAACAAAAAAGCGATAGGGCAGATTTAGCTCTTTCGCTTTTTTGTGTGTTAAACATAGCATTTTAAATATATCGTTTCATAATAAGAGTTATTGGGATCTGGTGTTACAATTTCAATCAACAATAGACATCGGGATTCTTGAAGAACAATTGTCGAAGACCACTTGGGGCATTTTCTAATTCATTCCATGTAATATTCTCTTTTTCTATATTGTTGATAATATCATCAAGTTCTTTAGTATATTCAACTGAAAAGGCTAAATGAGGATCTTGAGCTGTTAACTTATGATCAACTTCTACAGAGTAATCGTTGTGGTTCACATGGAACATTACATCTCCAAGCTTATACTACACCCCAGAAAATTTAAATTCCGAACGGGGGATTCTTGTAAACCTAATACTCTGCCATAAAAGTCTCTAGCTTTTCTCTACGTCTTGCACAGCAACATTTACCTTGCCTAATTTTAGCGAGCCCTCCACGCGAAGCATATCGTACCAATGTTTGTTGATCAGATCTTTGCGGATTCGATTCCGAGACAGTCCGTTCAATAGACCATAGTTAGCATGAGGATCAAAATGCCGGAAACAAGCTCCGCCGATGTCAGCCAACCGCAGATTAAACTGAGAGCCCAATAATCCAAAAGACCAAAGGTGATGTAGCAGGAATACATAAATAACTTATACGGGGTATCACTTCAAGAAGGGACTTCTCTTAGAACAAATTATTAAAAGAGCTTATTTAAAACTTAAGAATTCTTAAGGATTTTTACTCCGTTTTCTTCAGGTTTGGATTTTAAACTATGGTTATAAATTCAAACTACTGGAGTGATTCAATATGAAGCATCTATCTTTTTTATTTCAATATATAATTAATCCAAAAACCGTCGGTGCGATCCTTCCTAGTTCAAGGTTTCTTGGAGATATCAATTACGGAAGAAAATGTCGCTGTTTTAATGGACATAGAAAAGATGGTTCGTGTTTATGATAATCTCTTTACGAATGCGATTAAATACAGTATGAAACCATCTGAATTATTAATAAACCTTGAAATTAAAGGAGACAAAGCAATCTTTAAAGTATCAAACAAAGTTGAGAACCCTCCTGTTGACGAGGTAAATAAATTGTTTGAACGGTTTTTTAGGGGTGATAAGGCAAGAAAAGATAATCACGGAACTGGAATTGGCCTTGCTATTTCAAAAAGAATTGTTGAACTTCATAATGGTATTATTCATGCGGAATATAGAGAAGGTTGGATGAGTTTTACTATTGAACATCCGATACATATATAATGGCATATGGGATTAAAAGTCCCATAAGCTTTTTTTAAAAACTTAAGAATCTTTAAGAATTTTACGAGATGTTTCTTAATTCCCATTGCTTATAATATGATGAAGTTGCTAAAAGTAAGAATGCAACATCTGCACAAGTTGTCTTAGCATGGGAATTAGATCAAAAACCATTTATTATTCCAATCCCAGGTACTACAAAATTACACAGATTAGAAGAAAACTTAGGTGGAGCTGATATGGAATTAACAAAAGAAGAATTAGATAGCCTAAATCGAGCTTTATCTAAAATTGATATGGACGAAACACACTTCTAATTAAAATAAGCTTAATAAAAATACACCATGGGAGGATTTCTCCGCCTATGGTATATTTTTGTTAATAAGTGCCTACAGCTATATTCATTTCTGGAACCATGGATGAAGAAAATTATAAATTCCTCTCTAACAAAATTCCTACTTGTTCTGCCATGACTTGAGGTGGATAAGGCATTCCATTTGTGATCCACCATTCCACAATCCCAACATATGAAGTAACAATAAATTGAAGAATAACATCTTCATTTAATCCTTGGTTTTTTCCTTTTGTTGTATCCACTTCATCCTTGAACTCTTCGATAAGAAACTCATGGAACTGCCTACGAAAAGAAGGGGCCCCTTTACTTGCTAACATCGTGGAAAAAAATAAAAAATGACTTTTAAGGTATTCAAACCATGGCAGATTAGCATCTTTAAAATCCATTTCAGCTGTCGATTCGCAAATTTCCCCCATTTTGTTAATATGCTCCGCAATAAGCTTACCCAGTAGATCGAATTTATCCAAGTAATGAAGATAGATGGTTCCTCGGCTAACATTTGCCCTGTCGGAAATATCCTGGATCGTTATGTCATCAAAACTTTTTTCAGACATCAGTTCAATCACAGCTTTTTTAATAGCTTCTTGGCTTTTTGCTATTCTCCTATCCACTTTATTCATTGTTTAGGTCACCAAACTTTCTAAAAAGATAATTAACAATTTTCGTTTATTTGTTCATTAATTAACAAATTGCGTTCATTTAACAATTGTAAGTATCAAATTCCTATTTATAATTATAGACAGATGTATATTAAAGTATCAATGATCATTATTAGGCAGTTGGATATAGGTATAAATGTGCATCCAAATCATTCAATGTTAATTAAGAAAGGATTGTGTTGTCTCATGTGTAATAATCATCAAAATATTACAACCCGTGTACTAAGTGTTCCAAGTGCAAAAGCACCATTTGAAAAGACGACGATTGAACGGAGAGATTTACTGCCAGATGATGTTTTAATAGATATTAAGTTTTGCGGAATCTGCCACTCCGATATTCATAATGCACACAATGATTTTGGCAAGGGTATATTCCCGATGGTTCCTGGTCATGAAATTGCAGGCGTTGTGACAGCTGTAGGATCAGAAGTTACAAAATTCACTGTTGGTGACCGTGTTGGTGTAGGTTGCTTTGTTGACTCCTGTGGAGAATGTGAATTCTGCCTTCGAGGAGAGGAGCAATTTTGTAAGAAAGGTGTTGTCGTGGTATTTAGTTCAATAGGCTACGACGGTAATCTAACATACGGGGGATATAGCCAAAAAATCGTTGTAAAGGACAAGTTTGTTGTCCGTATTCCAGACGGACTTGATCTTGATGTAGCAAGCCCATTATTGTGTGCAGGCATCACTACGTACTCTCCAATGAAACACTGGAATGTCGGCACAGGTAAAAAGGTAGCGATTGTGGGAATGGGAGGGCTTGGTCACCTAGCTGTACAATTTGCCCATACTATGGGTGCTGAAGTTACTGTCCTAAGTCAGACTATGAATAAAAAAAAGGAAGCCTTTGGCTTTGGTGCAGACCATTATTATGCAACCAGTGATCCTGCTACGTTCACTGAGTTGGCTGGTCAATTTGATCTTATTTTAAATACAGTGTCTGCGAATATCGACGTAGATGCCTACCTATCAACGCTTAACGTAGATGGTACACTTGTAAATGTAGGTCTGCCAAACAAGCCAGATCAGTATAATGTTTTCTCCCTATTCGCAGGCCATCGCAGCATTGCTGCTTCAAATGTTGGTGGAATTAGGGAAACTCAAGAGATGCTCGATTTCTCCGCAAAACATGGGATTGCCCCTATGATTGAAGTAATCCGTGCTGACCAAGTGGAAGAAGCATATGAACGTGTACTCTGTAGTGATGTACGTTATCGATTCGTTATAGACATGTCTACTCTGTAACCTGCAAAGATGGTTTCATTTTACTCCCTTAATTAGTTTGGCATATTTTAGGGCAAAATTTAGTCGATAAATTGTGTTCACTTAACAAAATTTGAAAATGAGGAACATTCCAATGGAATATGTGAAATTAGGAAATACAGGATTAGATGTATCTCGCCTTACCCTTGGTTGTATGAGCTTTGGTGAACCTGACAGAGGCTATCCAAAATGGACACTTGGTGAAGAAGAAAGCCGCCCTATTATTAAAAAAGCTCTTGAGTTAGGTATCAACTTTTTAGACACTGCGAATTTTTATTCAGAAGGAACAAGTGAGGAAATTGTCGGGAAAGTTCTACAAGAGTCTGCAAATCGGGATGAAATTGTCCTTGCCACAAAGGTTTATTTTCCGATGCATGAAGGCCCTAATGGTAAAGGTCTATCTCGAAAGCATATTATGAGTGAAATTGATAAAAGCCTTAAACGCCTTGGTACAGATTATGTGGATTTATACCAAATCCACCGATGGGATTATGGCACACCAATTGAAGAAACAATGGAGGCACTCCATGATGTAGTGAAGGCTGGAAAGGCACGCTACATTGGAGCTTCTTCCATGATGTCATGGCAGTTTTTGAAAGCGAACAATATAGCAGAGAAAAATGGTTGGACTAAGTTTGTCTCAATGCAAAATCATTTCAACCTCTTATACCGTGAAGAAGAAAGAGAAATGCTTCCACTTTGCAAGGAAGAAAAAATCGCTGTCATTCCTTGGAGTCCCCTTGCGAAAGGAAAGCTGACTCGTAATTGGGAGGAAACGAGCTCACGTTGGGAAAAAGAAGGTGTTGGCCAAAAGTTTTTTACCCTGCGACATCCGAATCAGACAGACAAGTTGTTGAAAGAGTTGCGGAAGTGGCAGAAAAACGAGGCGTACCAAGAGCTCAAATTGCACTCGCTTGGGTGCTTCAAAAAGACACTATTACTTCACCTATCGTTGGGTCTACAAAAGCATCTCACCTTGAAGATGCAGCAGCTGCTCTTTCAATTAAGTTAACACCTGAAGAAATTGCGTATATGGAAGAACCATATGTGCCACATCCTGTGCTTGGTTTAGATTAATTATTTTAATGGTGGGCTGTATATTTGCAGCCCACTCTTAATAAATGGAGGATTAAATTATGAGAATAAGTGAAACAGCAAATAAAAACCAGGAAGAATTGTTTCCAAATCATAACTCTATTCTAAAAGCAACGGATCCAGAACTTATCGAAGTCTTTGATAACTTTGCTTTTGATGAAGTACTTACCGATGCCAATTCTTTCATGAAAAAAACGAGTTAATTCCTAAAACACAATCATTTCCTTTTTGGCCTTTGAATGAGGTTGTTCATATATATTTTCTACTATTCAGGGGATATTATTCTATGATGTATTAATTGAAAACAGGAGGTTGTTCCAATGGAAGATAAAACAAATATTCCTTTAACTGCTGCGGAAATGGCTGGTTTATGGACTCAATACATGGGCGATACAATAGCTGTTTGTATCGACAGCTATTTCTTAGAAAAAGTAGAGGATAAAGAAATACGCCCTATTATTAAATGGACACTCGATACAGCAAAAGAGAATGTTTCCATCATGAAGGAACTGTTTCAAAAAGAGAATTTTCCGATACCCATTGGATTTACGGAACAAGATGTCAATACAAAAGCTCCAAGACTTTTTACTGATACCTTTTTCTTAAAGCATCTAAGTCAAATGGCTGTATTTGCAACGACAGCCAGCAGTGCGGCACTAACAGTTGCGACACGTCCAGATGTAGTTACTTTTCATAAGCGTATACTGAATAATGGGGTTGAATTGCAGGACAGAACACGCGATTTAATGCTAAAACAAGGGATTTATGTAAAACCTCCTTCAATACCTATTCCTGATAAGGTGGATTTTGTAGAAAAACAATATTATTTAACCGGTTTTTTTGGGAAAAAGAGGTCTATTAATTCACTTGAAATCACTCATTTATACTTAAATACTCTAATAAATGCTATCGGTAAAGAATTAGTAACGGGCTTTGCTCAGACTGCTCAAAACGAAGATGTAAAACAGTATTTTTTAAGAGGGAAAGAGCTTTCACAAAAATATGTAGATATTTTTAGCAATTATTTAACCAAGGAGGATTTGCCTGCTCCTATAAGTTCAGGTTCGGCTGTTTTAGATACAACTGCAAGTATTTTTTCAGATAAACTAATGATGTTTCATGTTGCAACTATGGTTGCAGCAGGAATTGGATATTATGGAACGGCATTAGCAGCAAGTCTAAGGAGAGATTTAGGACTTAAATATATGTCATTGATCCCAGAAGTTGCGCTGTATGTCGAAGATGGAGCCAACATTATGATTAAGCACGGCTGGATGGAGGAACCTCCACAAGCAGTCGATCATGACAAATTAATACAGAATTAACGCAATGAACCCCTATAAAAATTATTAGGGAGTTTTGCTCTTCCTGTTTTGGTCAGCTATTAATGGAAAATATGTTAAGGGAATTATACTCATCTTTTTTGGAATATTATTGGGTCCAGTTGGGCTTCTAATGTTGTCCATTATACCGGGATTAGTCTTTGGTTTTTTATTGAGGGAAATTTTGAAGAATTAAAGTAGTTTAACAAAATATAAACCATCTTCAATTACAAATTTCTCTAAGTAAATAAATAGCTCAAAGGATCTTCTAATTAAAGATCCTTTTTTAATGCCGATAAGGCTTAATTTACCTTCTTGAAAACAATTCTGTAAATTCATTATAGACTCTTGCAAGCCTAGGCACTTTTTGGGTAAAAGTGCCTAGGCCTTATTTATAATTTAACAACCACGCTTCTGATTGATTTTGTGTTTCCAAAAAGCTCACCCCTTAGATTCCATAACGAGTGCATATTTGCACTTGTTTACTGTTAACGACGATGTTCAATAAGGTCAATTGTCTCCTGAACAATATGAGCTAATCCAAAACCGAATACAGTATTTACAACCATTTTATTGGAACTCCGTCTCTGTTTAAGGACATAACCGGTAGCAGTAACAGCTGTACCTAATACGACTCGTTCAGCATTTATTCATCATCTATGGTTAATTTTATCAGTCGATAAAGGATATAAATTCCTAAATAACCTCCAGTTAATAAGAAAAATGGATTTAAGAAGATGGAATGGATATTTGTCATAAATACGGTATTATCTTTAATGATTTCATAAATAGATAAAGATGCAATATTTCCAAAAATAATTGCTGATACGATAACACCTAAATTAAAAATATAACGGAATCTCACTCGAAACCTCTGTAGAAAGAACATAATTATGGGAAGTACAATACTTAATAGAACTAAGAAAATCTTCACGATGTCACCTTCTATATTAAGAATTGAAAAGTTAATACTACTAAAATTTTTCCTAAAGTTTCCAAAAATATGTACTTGTTTGTGGTAAAGGTGTAGCTATAGGGAAAGTGTTTCAAAGATCAGGATGAGTATTGTATCATCTATCACACAAAGAGATGTCTTGATCAAGGCTGTTTAAAACAAGAAATTCTTAAAGCTGTAGCTGTAACGGCGGCTTTGGGCGGGGAGGGCATCCATAAGTCAATGGGTTGGTTTCATCCTTTTTTTGTTGTGCTATGTCAGGTCGTAATAATCCATTATGGATGTTAGGGTACTCGAACTTGTCCGAAGAGATGTATTTCTAAAAGATAGAGGATAACGTAAATAAGGCATCAAGTAGACAAGTGTAGGTTAAACTCCTCTCCGTTAACAATCTTTCAGTGAATATAGCTGCTGATTCCGAACCAAGCAAATGCGATTTATGAATTATAGGACAGGAAAGAAATTACATCTAAGAAAATACAATTGGTAGACTTTGATTAGGAGCAGTTAAATCCTAGGCCATGCTAAGTTGAACAGCCTCCAGCTGTTTTTGAAGGTGAATAATTAATCTCTCTAATTCAGTTATGAAATCCGTTCCATGGCATAAAAATATAATAACTAGAAATGCCCAAGTATCCTCAATCAGGAGGCAAAAGATGCAAGAGATTTTATATCAACCTTTCAAAATTGCGACAATTATTTGGTTATTCCCTATTATTTTTATGTTCCATGGATTAGAGGAGATTATAACTAATGAAGGTTTTATGACAAAATACAAAAATAAAGTTCCGAAAACTTTCCTTGTCAACATTACGTTAACCATGAAAAAAAAGTTGGGTGCAAAGTCTGTCCAACTTTCTATAAGTATTGCATGGATTTTGATTTTTATATCAGTTATCACAATTATGACCGCCTGCCTCCTGCCAATCGCAGCAAACTTTCTTCTATTTATCGCAATATTTAATGTGTTTTTTCTACAGGCGTTTTCTCATATTGGCCAAACTGTAATTTTTCAAGGTTATACGCCTGGAGTCATAACTGCGTTATTCATCGTAATTCCTTATTCTTTACTTACCTATTATCGTTTATTTGAATTGGGTTTCATAGACGGACATTTACTATTCAAAAGCATTCCTCTTACCATTTTAATGGTTCCCATTTTGCTTATGGGAAATATTTTAGGACGAAAATTAAGCAGATAAGCCATTTCGTAATGAATTAGCAAAAAACTTTTGAGGCATCGCCTTCATATCGTAAATGTTAAGCTCTATCAATGAGTTATTGTATACTAAATAATACCAAAGAAATTCGTATCAACGGTAAAGCACTTGAAAAGCAGACTTTTCTAGTGCTTTTTATTTTTTTGAAAGGCTCTTTTCGTAAACTTTGTTGCTTTTGGACCTTAAAAGGGTCAAATACTTAAGTTTCTAGGCAATTTTCGCAAACGTTCTTACGAAAAGATGCCACGAAGCATTTATTTATACGGGTTGATGAACTTATACAAAAAACAACAATCTATGCGAAAATAGCCTTTTGAAAAGAATAATATTAAAAGACTATGAAGAGGAATTCTTCATCCTGCTTATTAATCCTCTGGCGTTCGGATCAATTTCTCCATAACCCGCTACATTTCCTGCATGTTTTTCATGATATTGTGACCCCGAATTAGCTTGATCATTGGATTTAATTTTTTGTTTTTCGTGTTTGCCTTGTAAATTTGAAAATAATTATCACCTCCTGATTTTAGGATTTGTAACATGGAGAAAGTTATGCTGAACAAAAGACTGAAGGGGGAAATTAACATTTTCTCCTCCTTCTCTCCAAACAGGTATTTAATTTAATTTCTAGCTAATAATAGTAATATATCTTTGTAATGGAGTGAAGGGGAAATGTTCCAATTAAATTCAGAGATTGAAGGAAAAAGAGCTGACTTTGGAGTTGTTCGTGATATCTTTCATTCTTATGGATGTAGTTTTTGTAGTAACTTTGATTATGACCAAGGAAAATTTGATGCATTGTTATGGCGTGATGGCGGGGAATCTATTTACTTAAGAGTCCCAATATATGTTATCGATGGTGCTTTAGATCATTCTAATGCATTAATTGAGTTTGGAGCACCCTTTGTCATCAAGCATGTCGTCAATGTTGGTTTAGATCATGATGAAAATTCTTTCGTGACCGGTACAACAGGACTTGATCAATTTCAAACACCAGTGGATCAAGACGGGTATATCTATGACAAAAGCAGATGGGCAAAGGCTGGCGAAGAAAGAATTGAGCAAGTTTTGAATTCTATTAATGGATTTTTAAAAAGTTCTTAATAAGTAGCGGAAAGAAATGATGATAAAAATGTTCAAAAGGAGCACCTGTAGATTATGATCTTTCAGGTGCTTGTTCTTTTACTTAGGCTCTTTTCGTAAACTTTGTTGCTTTTGGATCCTAATAAGGGTCAAATACTTAAGTTTCTAGACAATTTTCGCAAATGGTTTTACGAAAAGATGCCCCGAAGCATTTTTTATACGGGTTGATGAACTTATACGAAAAACAACAATCTATGCGAAAATAGCCTATACTTATGTGAAATACTCTAATTTTGCTTCCGGGAAGAACTTTTCCATATAGGCATAAAGATGACTTTTTATATCTTCTTCTTCTTCTTTTTGATAAATGTATTTTCCAATTCCGTATTTACCCCATTTATATCTTCGACTTTCCTCATCTAACTCTAATTTTGTCATGGGGTAATTTTTTTCGATGACTCTTTTTGCCGGCTTTGTAAAACGGTGTTGAATAAATTCGAATGTTAAGTCTTTTTTTGCCTCGGGAGGCAGTTCCTCTTCTAAACGTTCAAACATATGATAGTATCCATCCTCCCAGCCTTCATGTAGATAAATTGGGGCTACGATAAACCCAAGGGGGTACCCTGCTCTCGCGACTTTTCCTGCCGCCTCAATTCTTTTCACTAAAGGGGAGGTCCCAGGCTCGAAGTTCTTGACGACATAATCAGCATTAACACTAAATCGAAATCGGGTTTTTCCGTTATGCTTGGCATCCAGTAAGTGATCGACGTGATGGAATTTTGTAACAAATCTCAATTTCCCATATTCCGATTCTCCAAAATGCTCAATCGCTCGTTTTAATGTATGTGTCAAATGATCAATTCCAACAATATCCGATGTACAGGATGCTTCAAAACGGGTCAACTCGGGAGCGCGTTCTTCCATATAATTATCCGCAGCCTCAAGAATCTCGTCAACATTTACATATGTACGGATGTATGGCTTACTTCCCATTGTCGTTTGTAAATAGCAATAATGACAATGCCCCATACAACCTGTTGCGAAAGGAATGGCATATTCTGCAGAAGGTTTTGAGGTGTCAAATTTAAGTGTTTTTCTAATTCCAACTACTAGTGTAGACTTGGCAACCCGATATCGTTGAAAATCATTTTCACCAGGAAGATTCCTTACTTGATTATGGGAGGTTGTGTATCGAATTTCTACATCCATTTTTTCAAATTTTTCTTGTAGTTCTCTGCCGAGAGGGTAGTTGAGCGCATCAGGTTCAAAGTAGACAAGCTTTGGTGTAAATGGGTTATTCATTCCAATGTCCCTTCCGGATCTCCATAATAGTAATTGTAGGCTTGGTTTGCCTC
Organism: Bacillus sp. MUM 116; assembly: GCF_001866655.1. Taxonomy (GTDB): domain Bacteria; phylum Bacillota; class Bacilli; order Bacillales; family Cytobacillaceae; genus Neobacillus. The sequence goes on from NZ_MLYR01000025.1 coordinate 12,736, forward strand.
ATCCTCTGATGAATAAACGGCTATTTCACTTGATAGGGGATAATAGTTTTCATATAGAAATAAAGCAAGTTCTTTGGGATTTTCAGGATGATTGACAACAGTAGCGGCCTGTATGTTTGCGACATCCTGGGTATGCGGGTTCCGGTAAAAAACATAGACAATATCTCCAGCACGATAAGATTGGTTTCCGTTCATTTCATCACCTTCTCCTTCATATAAAATAATTAAAGTTCTATTAAAATTTTGCCTTAAGTGACTAATATTATGTTACTTGTTTATGGAAAAGATGTAGCCGTGAAGAACGTTAAAAAAAGTGGTTGTTCATGTTTTTTAAAGCAGAAGAGGCAGTTATGGTGAAGTTATTAAAGGTTTCATCCTTTTTGTATGGATGCATGCTAGGTTTGATAATCCTTTCCCGGAAAAGTTTCCAGGTGCTGTTACTTAAGGAAATATGGCTAAAAATCAATCTTACTTACGAACCAGATGTTGCAGGAAGTGAACATGCTCTCTGTCTTTATCTAATATTTTTTCGATTAATTGTCGGCTTTCAGGGTCTAAATCTCCCTTTACAATTTCTTCAGACACTTCAATTCCATAATAACCTTCACCCTTTAATGCACTTTCAATAATACCAACAGTGGTGCCCGGAATCATAAATTGACCAAAATATCCTTGGACCGATCCAATCAGGCCTTCATCATCGACTGGAACTCCTCCAAGGTCTTGAATTCTTTCCGCGACTTTTAGAGCATGATTCTTATGATCTTGTTGAATCCTCTGAAATTCCCTTTTTAATTCCGGATCGGTTAATTTTTGTATATGGTGCTCATATGCGTGGATCCCCATATATTGCCCTTTTAAAAATTGATTTAATGTTTTGACTACATCCTTTTCAGCCATTATGAACCACTCCTTATAGTAAGCAAGCTTCTCTTTAATCAAGTTAGTAAGTTTTTTACAGTTTATTTGCCATGCTTTAGTGGAAAATAAACTGAAACGAATCAATATCCAAAGGAGGAATTTAAATGAGCAATTCTGATTTAAAAGAGAAGGTTGTTAACATTATCTCTAATCACAAAACCGGTATCCTTGCATCAGTTGAAAATAATAAGCCTCATTCACGGTATATGACATTTTACAATGAGGACATAACATTATATACACCAACGAAAAAGGATACGGAAAAGATTGACGAAATTAAAAATAATCCATATGTATCGGTATTGCTTGGATATGAAGAGAAAGGACAAAGCGATGCCCTTGTTGAAATCTTAGGCACTTCATCTATTAATGATACACAATCTTTGAAAGATCAATTCTGGGAGGAATCGTTTAATAAATGGTTTGACGGTCCCAACGATCCGAACTACGTATTTCTTGAAATACAGCCTGAAACGGTACGTATCTTAAACCTAAACGGTGAACCACCACAAGAATTCTCGGTAAAAAACTAATTGGTATAATACATTTCTTTAGTGGCTCTTCTTAATCATTTTAAATGAAAGGAAGAGCCATCTATGATTTCTACATCATCCCTCGCTTTAATCTCTTCCATTAAATGAAACAGGGCTTCATCTTTGCTTTTTGCTTCTATCATACAGTCAATCTGCAATACGCTGCCCTTAATTTCTTTTAAAAACTGAAAAAACATGTCCATGTCGACAAAATCAGCATGATGGCGAAATGCCTTTTGGCTTTTGGGACTGGAAATATGCATTTTTATAGAAAGGGGAGAGTGGCGCCACGTTTGGATGACTCGGTCCCACTGAACTTGCCAATTGAGATTCCGATGATGGGCAAGATGGTGATGATAATCGAATACAAGCGGAATATCCAGCTTTTCACATAAGTAAAGAGTATCCTCCAGTGTAAACGAGGTATCATCATTTTCCAGCATTATCATTTTTTGAATCGATTTCGGGACGACCATCCAATTGTCCACAAAACGTTCAAGTGATAGTTCTGTTTCATTATAATTGCCTCCCACATGCATAACACAGCGATGAGTCGGATCAATTCCCATCCCCTTTAACAATAAATAATGCATCTTAAGCGTTTGGATGGAATTTATTAAAATCTCCTTCTTTATGGAATTAATGAGCACAAAGTGATCTGGATGAAAATCAATTCTTATTTTGTGTTCTTTGGCAAAATCTCCGATCTCACGCAGCAGTGTTTGGAGCGGCTTCAGATAATTCCAATCGTGAAGTTCTTCGTGGTTGGCGAGAGGAATAAGACGAGAAGTTAAACGATAAAAATGGATATCAGATGCTACAGTATGCTTTAGAATTCGAAGAGTATTTTGTAAATTCGAAATCGAAATACGTTCCAATTTACGAATAGCAGCTTCCCGATCCTTAATTTTCTGGAATTGTGCAAATGTCATGGTTTGTGAGGGAGATGCATTTTTTAAGCACATGCTCATTGCCACATAACCGAGACGAACAATCGTCATGTATTCCACCTCATTCCTAAGAAGTTTGTCCTCCCACTCACCATTCCAACACTGCGCTTGATAAACGTTTGACTCCCCGAATAGAAGCGATTTCTTCTATGAGTTTCAACATAGAAAGGTTCTTTTGCTTGGCTTCAATCATAATATCAAAGTCATGATCAAGACTCTTTGCCATTTTCAAGAATGGGAGAACAAACTCAAAAGAAACAAAATCAGAATGTGAACGATAAGCTTGATCGGACTTTGGTGATGAAATGTGGACTTTCGGTACTGCTGTCTTATTCCATGTATTAAATATGCGTGGTAAAAAATTTGGGAGGTCATCCTCTTCTTTATTCGCCATATAGTGATGGTAATCAAGAACCATCGGTATTTTTTCTTTTTCACAAGTAATTAGTGTTTCCTCAACATTATAGGTTTTATCATCATTTTCAAGTGTCATATGTTTTTTATAGTATTGGGCAATTTTTTTATATTATGATGGAAACGCGTTAATGAAGTTTTTTTATCTCCATAAGCTCCGCCAATATGAATATTGATTATACCCTTGTCTAGGCCATTCATCGCTTCGAGCATTTTAAAATGGTATTCCATATCCCTTACTGCATTCATGGTCACTTCTTCCCGCGGACTCGTAAAAAGCGTAAATTGGTTCGGGTGAAAACTCGGTCGAATCTTAAATTGATGGATTAGCTGCCCAAGTTCTTCCCACTCTGTTCTGAACGGGGTAACAAAATCCCACATTACTTCCGGATGGGTTGCTAAGGGGACAAGTGAGCTTGAAAACCGATATAGTCTTATTTCATTAGCTATGTTATAATACAAGATTCTTTTCGTATGTTGTAAATTTAGTGCTGTTACAGTTTTTAGTTTGTCCATACGATCGCTTTTAGAAAGAGCCGAATAGCGGGCAAACGTTAAAGTTTTGGAAGGGCTTGCGTCCCATAACCCTAATGCATTGGCTACATACCCAAAACGAATCTTCATCTATCTTTCTCCTTCATCAATGCCGTAATTACTGGAGTGATTATTTATCCATATTAAAAAGCCTTGTAGAATTCACTATCATTATTTACATATACTTTCATATAATTATTTTCAAAATGAAAGTGGTGATCAAGATTAGCCAGTTTAATGCTTCATCCATTTTGAATCCATATATCCACAATTTGAACAGGTGCTCTATTATGGTACCCCACGTCAATATTTAGATTCTTTCTTTTATCCAAATGTTACTTAATAACTCGTTCTTCAACTCTATTTGTGTAAAGTAACAATATTCTTTTAAGAAAAAATTCATTTACCAACAAAAATGCAACTAGTTTATAATTAAGGTATCCAAAATGGGTATTAGGGGTCAATTCATGACACAATGAAGATTTAAGTGGGTGAGTACAATCGATGTTATTGAAACACGGGTGAGAAGTTTTATTGGAGATATTCAACACCCTAAACAGAAAAAGAAAATAAATATGAACGATTTAGAATTTCAGTTGCGCAAGCTTATAGATGATTATTTTGAAATGGACGGTTATTCGTTGTTTTATCGTGCAATTGAAACTTTGCAAGCTGAAGCAAAACTTATCCCTATTCAAAATAATCAATACAATGGTAAAACACCAGCACTGCCATTATATTGTTGGGTAAATGTAAAAGTTCAAGCTTCTAAATGGGATCGTCTCGAGATGATGAAATTAAGTGATCAGTTTGATTTTTCCTACTATGAACGGCATCCCGAATGGCAAACGGAAGACGAATGGAAACGAATCCAGAATTTATATACTTTTCTAAAGTCCAGTCAGGAACGGGAAATCGTGTCATTAGAAGAAAGATGCCTAGAACTCTTTGGTCATGAAAAATTCTTAATTGATAGTGATAGCTATCCTGATGGAAAAGGCTTTTTAGCTAGAATTGGAATATCAGAAGACCAACTTAAAATGGTGAACTATGGGGAGCCTTTTGTATTTTGGATGAAACAAGGTAAAGAAATGAAAGATATTCAGCGGGTACTAATCGTCGAAAATCTATCATTCTTTCATACAGCTATTAAATTATTGGAAGCGAATAAACTCGATTATGAACCTGAACTAATTATTTATGGTGAAGGGACCAAAATTGAACGGAGCTTTGCCTTTTTCTTTCAAATGTTTCCAAAAACATCCTATCTTTTCTACTACGCTGGAGATCTTGATGCCGCAGGATACGGAATCCTCATTCGGCTTATCGAAAAATACCCGGATTGCTGTATTCAACCTGCCTTAAAAATTTATTGCAAAATGCTTGAATGTATGGAGAAAAGGAATAACCAAAAAATTGGTCAAACCCAAAACCTCAAATACCGTGATCAATTTTTTCAATGGTTTACAGAAGATGAACAAGAACTATTAATGCAATTATGGAAGGAAAATAAGCGGATTCCACAAGAAGTCTTAACAATCGAAACATGGAGGAGATGGATGTGAACGAATCATGGGAAGGTTTTGCCCAGAGAATGCAACGATTAAATCCTCTGTTCGAGCTTGGTAGGGGTATGGAAGTAGGAGAGTTGAAGCCTCATATCCAAACGATTCTCATGCAAGTGCTCCTTACCATCTTTTATCGAGAATTAAATGATGATGATCATCGGCGGAAATCAGATATCAAGTATATGATAGAGGATTCCATTAAGCAAATGAAGCTTTTAGCAGACGATAAACAAATTGAACGGATTACAAGTGGGCTTTTGTATCAGGGAAAAGAAGAATATAGTAAACCGTTTGAAGCCTTATATTACGATGAAATAAGACAATCCTGGGAAACGCAAACATTTCGATATGTCACGATGGATGAAATATATACGAATTTAGAGCTGGGCGGAAGCATTGTTTATAAGCTTACAGATGTTTCTCAAGAAATGATTTTTATGAGCAGGGAAATGGCGGAGGAATTCTCCATAACGATAGAGCAACTCTATAGTATGCAGCTGATAAAAAACGGTAATTTTAGAAAAGCTACTCGTAACCTCGATCACCTCATTTCACGCGTAAACCGCTTAATGGCAAAAGAATTCACTTTCCAAAAGGAAATGATTAATAATCCCAAAATCTTATTGATTGAAGAAGAATGGCAAAGGGCCGACAATCGTGCTGAAATTGAAAACCAATTCGAAGAAGAAAAAAATCACTTCCGGACCATTACTAGGATGATAGAAAAATCGAAACGAAGAAATGAAGAAGATGATTTTATTCAGAAAGAATTGACCCTTCTCCAAGAAAAAATTGGTCATACAAGACAGTTGCATGATCGTTTTGCCAAACTAGTCATTCAAAATATCTCCTATGAGATGAAATTAAAAGCAGAAAATCCTTCTTTGTTTTGGGAAACCAGCCTTGTTTCCTTTCGAGAACATATTTATGAAAATATGTTACTGAAGGAAGGAGTTCAAAATTTCGAGGCTATAGAAACAGTCCTTTCTCCCTTATTTTCACCCAAGAATGAATTTATCTTGCCGCTTGATTGGATTTGGGGAGAACAAGAATTTGATGAAAAACAACTAACGGATGTTGTAATCGAAGAGGAGACAGAAGTAAACATTACTCGTCTGCGAATAACGGACTGGGAGTCTGTTATAAAGGCATGGAGTTATGTTTTTCAACATTTACAAACATACGGAGAGTTTTCATTAGCTGATTTATCGACACTGCCATTGGAAGTGCAGGATTTATGGTTTGAAGAATATGAAACGATTGATTTATGGATGATGTTTGATAAAAAGCCGCTAAAGATTCAAGTGCTGCATCGGAAGGAAGAAACATTAAGTGATGAGAGGGAAATTCTTCTATATAAACTAATGCAGGAATACCCACAATTTCAAGTGTTTGAAGGTTTGAAAATCTATACCAAGTTTGATCATCGAGCGGAGCCATTCCAATGGTATCAAATGAAAATTACCCCGTTTAAGATTTGTGTCCAGGAGGGATAAACGATGAATGCAGAATCAATCAAAAAAGCTTCAGCTGTCTATTTTACTCTATTAAAAGATAAAGTAATAGACGAAAATAGCGAGCACTTCCAAACATATTTTGATCCGGAAGTAAGACAAACAGTTCTCTTATTAGCAGACGAATCAGGTACATATATCATTGAATCGCCTAAACGGATCCACTTAGTTGTCCAGCCCACCGGCTCCGTCTTTGCTACGAATTTTACACATTTGAAAGAGAAGCATAAGCAAGTCGAAACGAAAAAACACTATCATCTTATTAGCGTCGTGATTATGTCTTTCTTAGCAGCAATTGACCGCAACCAGGCTGCAAAAATCCGCATGAAGCGGGAAGGAATTAGCTACTACTCATTAGAGCGGCAAGTCAACGACCTCATAATGAATTGGGATAGTATTCTTAAAGCAAAACCTACCTTCGGAGAAGAAGAACGAATCGATATGAAGGAAGTTGTGACAACATGGAAATACATGGAGGTCGACACTGATGATTATGGTGTTAAAAAGGGCAATAGACGAACTAGAATTGGTTTAATCGCCAGCGCTATGCGCCTATTGGAGACGGAGGGGCTGATCGTCATTCTTGATCGCGATGATATTCCAAAGGTGATTCCGAAACAAGAGCTTTTTGAGCGTATTGAATACCTGTATCACGATTATGACCGTTATGAATTACTAAAAAATTTAATGACTACGGAGGAGGATCAGCATGCCGAAAATCCATCGAATTAGAATTGTTGGCCTGAAATATGATGGCATGCAAAAGCAATATAAAGACACCACTTTTAACTTTCATAATGAAGAGACATCAACAAATGGTCTCATTGCGATGATGAATGGCGGAGGGAAAGGAGTATTCCTCCAAACCATTTTCCAAATCCTTAAGCCTGGTACCTCATGGGGAAAACAAAACAATCGCTATTATCAGCAGTTCTTTTTTAATAATAAAGAGCAATTTATTCCGTATACCTTTCATGTTCTTATTCAATGGGAATTGGACGGTGCAGACCGCGCGTCTCTGGTAACGGGAGGAATGTTCTCAGCCGAACAGAGAATTTCGATGAGTGAAGAAAGTGGAAATGAAAGCAAAACATTAGAACAAGAAGCGAAGATTCTTCCTAATATTACCTTTTATACAAGAGAATTTGAAAGGAAAGAAGAGGTATCGCTTGAGCATATTCCACTCTATGAAAATGAGGAGGTTGCTGAAACCGAAAGCTTGAAAGACTATTTGAAATGGAATGGATATGATGTATACCGAGATACGAAAAAGCACTATCGCATTCTTGATACATACGGAATTAACCGTAAAGACTGGGATATTATGAAGGACATTAACAAGGATGAAGGAGGCGTTGGGAAATTCTTTGAAGGAGCTGAGGATGATCATTCTCTGTTCCAAAAACGAATAATTCCAACTGTTAGTCAAGTCTTACATCGGACGGAACATCAAAAGAACGATCTTGTGGAGATTTTCAAGAGTCAGGCAAGTATCGCGAAGGATTTGCCGGTTCTCTTAAAAAGAGAGCAAGCACATAAGGAATTTTTAGAAGACATCGTCCCTTTTGAAGAGAATCTAGCAAAAGGTGTAGAACATAAAGAAATTGTTAATGGCAGTATTAAGGTAGGAAGACAACTGCTTGGAGCTTTAGAGCATTTGAAGCAATCTGAAGTGGAAACGCTGCTTTCCTTAGAAAAAGACATTGAAAAATTAACGATAACGCAAGCAGATTTACGCTTTCAAAAAGTCAACTTAGAATACGCCAAAGCACATAGAGAGGTACTAGAATGGGAGAAGAAATTAGTAGAAGAAAGGAATAAGCATACTTCCTTTCTAGCATTCGTTCAGCAGAAACAGGAAAGAAAAGAGCAGCTAGTCTTTCATGCCTTATTGAAAGAGTGGAGTGAAAACGAACAAAGTATTTACACTCTTGCACAGCAGATAGCGACATTAGAACAAAATAGCGGCTTAGAGCAAGTGAATCAAAGAATGGATGAGATAAAAAAAGAAGCTAAAATCCAATGGGAGCAATCTTATCTATCTCTACAAGAAGCTGTAAAACAGTATTTGGGTTATCAAAAGTTTTTAAAGAAAAAAGGAGACGAACTGTCACAACAGGATAAACAAAAGACAAAAGAAATTGCTCAGCTTAGTAGTGAAATTGATTTTTTATACACACAAATCCATACATTTGAGTCTAAGGAAGAAGCACTCATCAAAGAATTTGGCGACCGAATAACCTATGACTTAAAGGGCTTTACCCAGTTTCTTTCTAAACAAATTGATGACAAAAAGGCTTTGTTAGAAGAGCTGCAAATAAAAGAGAAAGAATCTAGTGGACGTCAAAATCAACTTGCCACTTTATATGGTACGCTCGGTCAATCGATTCAGTTTTCAGAGGAAAAATGCGAAGAGTTAAAAGCTGCAATTGAAGAGCAAAAGCCAAAAGAAAATAAACTATTAGATAGGCTCCATGGCTTATTAGATGATGTTACTGGACCCTTCACACACGCGCTTCTTTCGAAATATGCCATACAGATTGAAGAGATACTAGTAAATAATAGAGAACAAGGTGAACAAATTAAAAAAGACCTTTGGGAAATACAACTGGATCATTCCTTAAATGATGAGCACTTCTGGATTCCTAATAAAGATGTGAAAGAATTAAAGGAATGGATCGATGAAAAGACGGGCATTGATGTGTTTTATGGAACCCAATTTCTCCAGTCTTTAAGTGCAGAGGAAATGGCGAACCACCTTTTGGCAAACCCACTTCTTCCATATGGGGTGGTCGTTAGCGGGCAGCAATGGCAAAAAATTAATCAGCAGATTCTTTCAGGAAGAATATTTAAAAGTCCTGTTCCGATTTTCATGCGTGAGGAAATGAACAGCAAAAATCAATCGCCATCCTTTGTGATCATTAACGGAACAGAGAAAGAGCTATTAAGTGATAAAAATCTATTTACCGATTGGAAAATAAAGATTGCTAAACAAATAGAAGAAAAGAAAGAAACTCTTATTGAAATTGAAAAAACCGAAACTTCCTTACGGCGTATTTTAAAAGAAATTGACCGGTTTATATCAAGTGAGCTTTGTATTGATCTCGAGAAATCTTTGACTCAGGAAAAGAATGCCCTTCTTTCTAAGAAAACCGAATTACAAGAAATTACCACAAAACAGGAAAAAGAGAAAGAATTACAGCTTCAGCTAAATGAGCAGCGGCAAAAGGCAATTCGAAAGATAGATAAGCTTACAAGAGATGTGGAAACCTTAGAGGATTTTGAGCAAGAAAAAACACTTCATCTAGAGAATAAACGCGTAAAACTAGAAAAAGAGAAGCAAAAGGAAGCCTTGGTCAATAAACAATTAGAAATAGAAAAAGAGCACAAAAATATTGTTGAACTACAAAACCAGTGGAATCAAACATATTTAGAATGGAAGCTTACAAACGAACAAAATATAAAGGAGATCGCCGTCTTTATTGAAACAGCGGTATTTCCTGTTGATGAAAAAGCTGAGCAAAGTGATGAAATCCCAAGTTTATCACCACATTTATTAGAAGAGATAAATGGGAGCATCAGAGAGTTAGTACAGCTTCAAAAATCAAAAGAAGAACAGGCAAGAGAGTTACTGGTTATTCAAGCAAGAAAAGAAGCAGAACAAAAGCAGCAAAGGAAAATAGAGAAAAAACTTGATACGCATAACGAAGAATGGAATAAAGAACCTGTACCAGATGAACCTATTAGTATATTAGAAAATATGCTGCAAACGGCTCAAAAGGAAGCGAAAGCAGCAGAAAAAGAAGAACGGGAACAAGGAACGGCTGTAACAGTGGCAGAAACGTCTTTAAAGCATGCGACTGAACAACGTGACAAGTCAGGTAAAAAAGTAGCAAAGCATGAAAAACAGCCTGAAGAATGGGAAGACCTTGATTTAGAAGTAAAGGAAGTCGAAATAAAAGACCAAACGAAAAAAACGATAGAAGCAGTAAAGCAGGCGGAAAAGCACCAAAAAGAAACAGAAGCGAATATTACAGGATATGAAGGGGATTTGTTAACACTATCCGTTATCCTTAAGGAGGAAGCCGCGGCATTTACGGATACCGATTTAGAAAAAGTTAAGAGTCAAGGAAAATCCTGTATCTTATCCTGGTGTGAAGAGCATCAAGCAATACAGGAAGATGGCCAAGAGAAACATGCGAAAATCGAACAATCCTTGCGTAATTTAAAGCTAACAATTGAAGGAAAAGATTGGGAGATACGGTTTAAAAATGAAGTATTAACCACATTAGATCATATGGATACGAGGCATTATTCGCATATTCAAAGCATCGTTCAAAATATGAAGCGTTTTTCTCAAAGTGGATTGGAACAATTAGAACGTGATAAGGAAAGGGCAGAAAAGGCTCAAAATTTCTGGGCAAGCCGTGCCAGCATGAAGGTCATGAGTATTTCAGAGGCGATTCGATCCATGATTGCAAAAATGAAGCTGAAAAATGAACGAGGAAACTTTCCACTCGTCCAGCTAAAAGAAGACATTTTGCCTAAAAAGGCAGAAGATATCGAGCCGCTGCTAAAGCAGCATTTTGTCAGTGCTATAAACAAAATTACCAAACAATTTGATGTGATTGATAGTAGTAATCAAGCCGTAGATCAAGAAATAAAACAACTCATTAGTGACGAGCAAATTTTGTTTGTATCTTTGCGGAATCGGTATCCTGAGCTACTCGTCTATAATATGCGAACGGATAATGCCTTTATGTACGGAAAACCGCAAAGAGAGCATTATTCAACCTGGCAGACCATTAATCAAGGTTCAAAGACGAAATCCGATGGTAGTGGGGGGCAAAAGCTATCAGCCAGAATGGTAATGATGATGATGTTATTATCAGTTAAAAACGAAACCGATCAAAGCTGGGTTCCTTTAGTCTGTGATAATCCATTCGGACAAGCTGCGTCGGCACATGTCCTTGATCCGATATTCTCAGTTGCCGAAAAACTAAAGTTCCAATTCATCGTCGTCACTCCGCCCGAACTAGTGAAAACGGAAATCAGTCAAAGATTTGATGCCTATTATAAATTAGATTTTATTCGCGAAAATGGAAAAGAATTTGTTACGGATACGATTGTTCCAGCATTTCGGATATACCAGGGAGCTGAAGTAACTCATTAAGTTGAATCATGATACATCAATCGCCAAAATATCTTCACTCTCTCTAGTATATTAGCAAATCCACTCCATAAGATGGTTAAAAGGATATAAAAAAGGAGTGAAGATATGGCGGTACATGTGGTCCGTCAAGGTGAGAATTTGTGGGGAATATCCAAGATGTATGCTTTTCCCCTGCAAATCCTTAAAGAGGTAAATGGTTTAGAGTCAACAACGTCCCTAGTACCAGGTCTTGCACTTTATCTTCCAGATACACTTCTGCCCATTCGTTATTACCAAATAAAAGCAGGAAATCACATTTGGCAGCTAGCCAATCAATTTAATACGAGTGTCACGGCAATTTTAAAAGCCAATCCCGGTCTTAATCCGAATCGGTTAGTAATTGGTCAAATCATTGCGATTCCTTCACCTATTAAAATGGAAATAGTAACCCTTGGCTTTATCGTTCCATCAGCAAAAGAAGAGATTCTTTCCATACTTGATACTTTAGCTAACCAACTTACTTATTTAGCAGTTGTTGCTTATTCCTTTACGGAAGAGGGCTTTGCTTTTAATGAGATTGAGGATTCTGACATCGTCAGCAAATGCAATCAATTAAACATTACCCCTTTATTGATGATTCGAAATTTTACGAACGGAGACTTTAGTGCGGAGCTGGCGGGCAGGGTGTTAGAAAATCCGGCCTACAGGGAAAATTTAATTGCAAGTATTGTAAATTTAACGATTCAAAGAGGTTTTGGCGGAGTGAGTATCGATTTTGAATTTATTCCTCCGGCAAGGCGTCAGGACTTCAATAAATTTCTTATTGATTTAAAAAGGGCTTTAGGAATTCGTGTTCTTCATGTGAATGTTCATGCAAAAACAGCGGATATCCCGACGAATCGCATTATTGGTGCCTATGATTATTTGGCTATTGGAAATGCAGCTGACATTGTGGCTGTAATGACCATTGATTACGGGTATCCAACAGGTCCTCCAGACCCGATAGCACCTATTACTTGGATGGAACAGGTGGTACGTTATTCAATTACGCAAATCAATCCGCATAAACTGCAAATCGCCTTGCCGCTTTATGGGTATGACAAAATTTCTTTAACCAATACGACGCATGCTTTATCTGTTCTTGCTGCACAAAACCAAGCGATTACAATAGGTCAGCCGATTCAGTTTGACAATACCGCGAAATCGCCATGGTATCGTTATTGGAAAGGCAAAGAGGAGCATGTAGTATGGTTTGAGGATATTCGGAGTTATATTGAAAAATATAAATTAATGGACGTGTATCAGCTTTTAGGAACAACTTTTTGGCAATTAAGCCTGCCTGCTCCACAAAATTGGGAATATCTTAATAAAAATATTTCCGTTGTTAAAAATATTATTTAAGTGAGAAATGGCAAAACAGTTGAAGGATTTAATTAGAATGTTGACAAACGCTTAAAGATCCTAGGAAGGCTGGAAAAGGCTTGAAAAAAGGTGCAAAAATTTACCTGATTCTATGTTTTCTTTTTAGTTCAACCGCAGTCCGTAATATAAAAGTAACGCCAGTTTATGCAATTTCCCACAATTCATTAAGTCAGCAATTAAATAATCTTTTAAAGAATGAAGCCGATTTACAAGGAGCAATTGCTGGGATAAGCATTCGGTCCGCTACATCTGGGCAAATCATTTATGACCATATGGGCGACACCCGACTGCGAGTTGCTTCAAATATGAAATTGCTGACTGCAGCAACGGTTCTAAATGTTTTGGGCGAGGGATTTCGTTTTAAAACGGATGTGCTTACAAAGGGGACGATTAAAGGAAGAACATTGTACGGAACCCTATTTTTAAAAGGAAAAGGTGACCCGACTCTTTTAACCTCTGACTTGGACCTCATCGCAAAACAAATTAGAGAAAGCGGTATCGAAAAAATTAAGGGAGACTTGGTCGGGGATGATACCTGGTTTGATGACGTACGGTATTCAACCGATTTACCATGGTCCGATGAGACCACCTATTATGGTGCGCAAATTTCCGCTTTAACCGTTTCCCCGGATAAAGATTATGATTCAGGGACGATTATTGTTCGGGTAAAACCGGGGAGCCAGCAGGGAACGAAACCAACTATTGCAGTATCTCCAAAAACGAATTATGTAAAAATTATCAATCAAGCGGATACAGGCCCTCCCAAATCTGAAATGGATCTCACTGTTGATCGGGGCCATGGGAATAACATCATCACAATAACCGGATCCATTCCACAGAAAAGCAAGAATGAACGGGAGTGGGTCGGGGTTTGGGAACCAACCAACTATACCTTGGCTTTATTTAGGCAATCCCTTTCAAAGTACGGTATCAAAGTATCAGGAAAAATAAAAACAGGGAAAACACCTGAGGAGGCAAAGCAACGAACTAGTCATTTTTCTATGCCGCTTTCTGAACTTCTTGTTCCCTTTATGAAACTGAGCAATAATGGCCATGCGGAGGTTTTAACAAAGGAAATGGGGCGTGTCGTAAAAGGAGAGGGCAGCTGGGAAAAAGGCCTTAAGGTTTTCCAAGATGAACTTCCGAAGTTTGGGGTCAATCCGAAAACCATGCTGCTTAGGGATGGGTCTGGTATATCCCATGTTAATTTAATTCCAGCTAACCAAATTTCACAGTTGTTATACTCTATCCAAAACAAACCTTGGTTTCCTGCATTTTTACATTCCCTGCCGGTAGCAGGAGAAAGTGAGAAAATGGTTGGTGGATCTCTTCGCTACAGAATGAAGACCCCTTTAACTAAGGGAAAGGTTTGGGCAAAAACAGGCACGATTAGCACGGTTACTTCCTTATCAGGGTATGTCCAAACAAAAAGCGGAGAAAAGCTGATCTTTTCTATTTTGTTGAATAACCTTTTAGATGAGAAAAAAGGAAAGAAGATTGAGGACCGGATTGTAGAGTTATTGGCGGATTCTTAATGTAGTTGGAGTGAGGACTTGTTCCACACTCCTATTTTTTATCGATTGGCTGTGTTAAAGGACATTGTTGATTTTTTAACCCTGTTGATCGGAGCGGAAGGCACGAAGACTTCTGCGGGAACACAGGGCAGGGGAGACCCGACAGGAGCGTAGGCGACGAGGAGGCTCCCCGGACCGCCCTAAGGTGCGCGAAGCGGCTGGATCTGAAATCAACAGACAAGTTTAACACAGCCTATTGATTAAATGGAAATTTGAGGTAAAATATGAAGTTGCTAAATAATCAAAAAAAATGGAGGATGATTGGTTGAATATTAAAATAAATAGACAGGTGTTTAACACACTTGAAGACATTCAACTCGTAAGAGCATGTTTTGAACCACTTGTCCCACTTATTCGGGGTAAGAGCCAAAGGATAAAAGGAGAAGTTTATGAGCAGTTAACACCAGAACAAAAGAAGTTATTTATATTTAATGCCTATTACAACCACACAAGCAATTCGTTGGGCGCCTATTATTTGTCTCAGCCAAAAATATGGTCCGAATTAATTCATGTGCTTCACTATTTTAATGCAGATGAAATGCGTCAGATCCTTTTGGAAATGGAACAGATTATTTTTAACGCAAAAAATTTAGAGGTGTCTGATGTTTCCTATAATGATCTTGAAAAGAATCCAGATCTTTCTTCCGTAAATCCTCTATTTGACAAATTCAGCGAAGTTTCTCCAACAACCTTAAACTTAATTGGAAAAGTAATAAGAAACAACCAAACTGCGTATATTCTTTTTGATGATAAATTGGAATAAAATTTGGATGATAGTAAGAGAGAATTAATCATTGTATGTTAAATTGTGGATGAAGGTGATATACTCAAGTTGAAGAGCGTTCTAGGTTCCCTGTAAAGCAAAAAATAAGAAGTTCACGGTCAGCGAAGCGAGGTCTCGATAACCGAGAAAGCAAAAATAAGAAGATCACGGTCACCGAAGCGAGGTCTCTATCCCAGAAAGTCAAAAAAAAGAAGTTCACGGTCACCGAAAGCAGGTCTCGATGCCCGAGGAAGCAAAAATAAGAAGTACACGGTCAGCGAAGCGAGGTCTCGATGCCCGAGGAAGCTAAAAAAAGAAGTTTACGGTCACCGAAGCGAGATCCCGGTGCCCGAGAAAGCAAAAATAAGGAGTTCAAGGTCAGCGAAGCGAGGTCTCGATGCCCGAGGAAGCAAAAAAAGAAGATCACGGTCACCGAAGGCAGGTCTCGATG
>NZ_MLYR01000026.1 GCF_001866655.1 Bacillus sp. MUM 116
AAGAAAGTTGATGTAGCTCGAATTTTACGTTGGCTCGTATTTTCTATATAATAGAAGAAATACGATTATTATTGTTTGTTGACGTTTTTGTTTGTTTAGTTTTCAAAGAACAATCTTTAATAACCTGCAGTTACTTCTAAATATCTCTTTCAGAAGCAACTATATTATAGTACCACCTCGTTAATGATTTGTCAACATCCACTTTGATATTTTTTATCATCATGTTGTTAATCCGTCATTAACGACTGCTTAAATATAGTACCACCATTCCCATCTATAAGTCAACACTTTTTAAAACTTTTCTTGTAATCGCTCGTTGTTTGCCTTTCAGAATCACTTTCTTTCCATTAATACTGAATGGATTTAAAAGTATTGCTGGTAAAACCAATATTTTGTTCCTAAACATAATGAAGCTAATTCACGCGCCAGCGCTCCTGAATTCCATGTTCCATTATTATTAGAAAGTACAATGACCGTTACCCGATCTTTTATAAAATCAACCAATTCACATTTAAATCCCGGCAGGCTGCCGTTATGCTCAATCATCGGTCTGCCAAAACTTATAAAGTTATTTGCAATCTTCCAACCATACCCATACTTAAAAACACCCCATTGATCGGTGTCGATATAGCCCGTCTCCATTTTTACGACCTCTGTCGGTGAAAGGATTTTGAAGTTATGGATAGCATTATTGTATTTTAACATATCCCCTACAGTTGAAATAATATCCCCTGCTCCTGCAAGCTGGCTTTCGTCATCACTCTCGACCACTTTCTTCATATTTTTATACCCATTTGCAAAATTGTTTGCATCCACTTTTCTTAAATAGGTAGAATTCATGCCGGCTGGTTTGAAAATATGATTTTGAAAATAGGTCTGATAACTTTTTCCGGAAACTTTTTCAATAATATAAGCAAGAATCATATAGCCTGTATTGGAATATTGGTATTTTGTTCCAGGATTAAAACTCAAAGTTTGTTTCTCCATTAAATTAATAAATGCATTCATCGTGATAGGCTTAGTTGTATCTGTAAGGTTAAAATGATCCGCTACCCCGGAACTGTGTGTCAGCAAATCTTGAATCGTAATTTTATCTCCATCAGGAAAATGATTTATATATTTTGAAATGGGATCTGTCGTTTTCAATTTCCCTTCCCTTTCAAGCTGTAGAATGGAAACTGCTGTAAAAGATTTCGTTAACGAAGCAATACGAAACTGGGTGTTTAGCTGATTAGGAATCCCGTTCTCTTTATTAGCAAATCCATAGCCTTTTTCAAATACAGCTTTTCCACCCTTTGCAACAAGTACGACACCATTAAATTGACTTTCTACTGCTTTTTTATCCATAAAAGCTCCAAGCCTTTTCTTAAGGTCCCCTTGCAATTGTGAATGCATATTTCCAAATACATTGAACGCCGATATGGCAATAATTAAAAAGCAGACAATAATACTGAAGGCCCATTGGAATGATTTTTTTTTTCGCAAAAAAATGCCACCTCTCGATTAAGCTGTCCTTTCTGAATCCATTATACGTTTACCATTTGTTATTTCAAAATTTTAATACACCAAATCAGATAAGAAAAGCGAAAGCGCCTTGCTCTGCCTCAGGCATAGCACAAGAAAATCCGGCCGAAAGGTTGTTCTTTAACCTTTTGGACGGATTTTCTTGTGACCTCGAGGGGCAGGACGCTTGCACTGGACAATTCTCGAATCCATGATGGTTTCTTATCTCACAAAAAACCGACCTTATTAAAAGGCCGGTTTCATTTACTAATCATTTTGTAATTTTAACAATATTTTCTTGCTTCAAGTCCACTTGCCCTTGTTTTTCAAGAACAACTTTCTCACCTTCAGCTAAATTCGTGAAAACGATTGGTGTAATCGTAGAAGTAGCATTCTCTTTTACATAATCTAAATCAACTTTTAATAAAGGTTGTCCTTTTACAATCCGATCATTTTCAGCCACTAATGTTTCAAACCCTTGACCCTTCAAATTAACCGTGTCGATTCCAACATGAATCAGGATTTCACGGCCGCCATCCGATAAGATTCCAATTGCATGTTTCGTTGGGAACAGGTTGACGATTGATCCATCAACAGGTGAGACCACAGTTCCTTCTGTTGGAACAATCGCAAAGCCGTCGCCCATCATTTTTCCGGCAAAGACTTGGTCAGGAACTTCTGTGATTGGTTTAATTTCTCCTTTTAACGGAGCGACAAAATCATCTTTACCAGCATTACCTGTTGAAACAGCTTGTAGATTAGCTTTTTCTGGTGAGGCTGCTGCCGTTGGCCGTTTTCCTTCCATAATATCTTTCATCTGCCCTTTGATGGTTTCAGAACGAGGCCCGAAGATTGCCTGGATATTATTCCCTACCTCAAGAACCCCTGCGGCACCTAATTTTTTCAATTGGTTTTTATCTACATCTTTAATATCATTTACAGATACACGAAGTCGGGTAATACATGCATCCAAATGAGCAATGTTCTTCTGTCCACCCATCGCCTCTAAAATATTTAGAGCAAGGTCACCTGACCTAGCTTTTCCTGTTGATTCTTCTGTTTCAACTTCATCTACTTCGCGCCCAGGTGTCTTAAGGTCAAATTTACGGATGGCAAAACGGAATCCAAAGTAATAAATAACCGCAAAGACTAAACCTACCGGAATTACTAACCACGCATGTGTTTGTGGGTTAATTAGACCAAACAATGTATAGTCAATTAATCCACCAGAGAAAGTCATACCGATTTTTACATTTAATATATGCATGACCATAAAGGATAAACCAGCAAAAATACAGTGAATACCGAATAATACCGGTGCTACAAACAAAAATGAAAATTCAATTGGTTCTGTAATACCTGTTAAGAAAGCCGTTAAACCAGCCGAGAACATTAAACCGCCGACTACCGCCTTTCTTTCAGGCTTTGCTTCATGGTAAATTGCTAAAGCTGCTGCTGGAAGACCAAACATCATGAATGGATATTTACCAGTTGTAAATGTACCAGCTGTCAAATGTTTCACATGATCTTTAATTTGAGCCATGAAAATCGCCTGGTCACCATGAATAATTTGTCCAGCTTTAGTCGTATAGCTTCCAAATTGATACCAGAAGGGATTATACCAAATATGATGCAATCCAAATGGGATAAGCGCACGTTCTATTACCCCAAAGATAAACGCAGAAAGTGTAAGGTTTGCATCCACCATATGCGTTGAGAAATAGTTCAAGCCGTTTTGGATTGGCGGCCAAATGACAATCATAAGTAAACCAAGAACAACAGCACTCGCTGCCGTAATAATAGGAACAAAACGCTTACCGGCAAAAAAAACTAAATATGGCGGCAATTCAATGGTATAAAATTTGTTATACATGGTCGCTGCAACAACCCCAACAATAATCCCGCCAAACACGCCGGTAACTAGTGTTGGTATCCCTAAAACAGTTGCGTAGCTGTTCGGATCTCTTGCTATGTCTTTTGCATCAATTCCTAATGCTGTACCCATCGTTGCATTCATAATAAGAAATCCCACAATCGCAGCGAGACCGGCAACGCCATCTCCCCCCGCAAGCCCAACGGCTACACCTACTGCAAAGAGTAATGGAAGATTCCCAAAAATAACATTACCCGCTTGGTCCATTATACTTGCAACCATCGCTACCCCATGGTTATTAAGAAATGGAGCCAAGTTCAATAATGTTTCATTTTGCAAAGCATCCCCAAGTGCCAACAAAATACCCGCAGCTGGAAGGATTGCAACTGGAAGCATTAATGCTTTACCGATTTTTTGCAAAACACCAAAAAGTTTTTTGAACATGATAAAAACCCCCCTATTTTTTTCGAGCTCATTAAGCGTTTTCATTTATGGTTTAAAAACCAACAAAAAAAGGCATGAGTAAAAGTATACTGAATTAGTGTTTGGGCATAGATTTCCCCTTACACTTTAATTCATTAATACTTTTCACTCATGCCTGATCGAATCAGTAACACGTAAAAAATAATAGCTATTTAATTTTCTTTTGAAGCCTTTGCAAATGCATCGTTAAATAAACGGCTTCTGCATCATAGACTTTCAACTTTAATGATTGCTGCATTACCTTAATGAGCTTCCACGAGAGATTATAGCACACAGGGTATTCTTCTTTCAATAGGGAAGCAATTTTTTCCGGTTCCTCCACACGCTCCCCTTTCTGCACTCTTTCAATCGCAAAGCGAAGATGACGTACAAGACGCATATAATCAATGCTTTCTTTATCGATTTCGATGTCAAGCTGTTCCTCTACCATTTCGACTAGCCTGCTAATCAGCTGAGAATGCCGGTTTACATCGGAGAGGTTTTTATTTGTAATTGCACTATGAATATGCAATGCGATAAATCCTATCTCACCATCCGGAAGGTTTACCCCCGTCTTCTCATTAATAAACGTGACAACTTCTGATGCTACCTCGTATTCATGCCGATACAACGCTTTTGTTTCAACTAAAAACGGGTTGGACATTTCCATCCCCTGTGATGCTCTTGTAATCGCAAACATTAAATGGTCCGTTAAGCCAACATGGATATGTTCGTTAAGCTGTGAATCGGTTCTTTGCTTAATCAGATCAATAGCAGAAATAATCACTTCAAGAAATTCGTTATCAATAAAAGGGAGCAGCTTGATATAGCTTTCTTGTTCCTTTTCATTATTTAAAACAAAAAGCTTTTCCACTTTATCCGTCTCAATAAAATCTCCCTGCTTCCGATTAAAACCAATACCTTTGCCAATTAAAACAACTTCTTCATAGGAAGGGTGTTTAGCGATCAAAACATTGTTATTCAACACTTTATCAATCAGTAATTTTGCCATACCCTTATCCCCATTTCCCATTTAACCTTCGTATCCTCATCGTAAAAGAGAGAATACAGGAAGTCAACGGCAATTTTCGACCATTCCCCCGGCAATATTGGCAAAAACTCGACAAAAAAGGCCCCAGCAATCGCTGAGGTCCTTTCATCCGTTTATCGCAATATAAAATAAATCAGGAAGATAATGAAGAAGAAATACATGATTGGATGAACTTCTTTAATTCTCCCTTTTACAATCATGGTAATTGGGTAGAAAATAAACCCAATCGCAATACCTGTTGCGATACTATAAGAAAGCGGCATCGCAATCATGGTTAGGAATGCCGGCACGGCAATTTCGAACTTTTTCCAATCAATTTCCCCAATAGAGCTAACCATTAACACTCCGACAATAATAAGCGCTGGCGCTGTTACAGGTGATGTGATGACCGATAATAAAGGGAAGAAGAAAAGTGATAAAATAAAGAAACCAGCTGTTACTAAGGATGCAAATCCTGTTCTCGCTCCAGATGCTACTCCAGCTGTTGATTCTACAAAAGAAGTAGTCGTTGATGTACCAAGAACTGCTCCCGCCATGGTCGCAATTGAATCCGAAAGCAACGCTCTACCGGCATTTGGAAGCTTGTTATCTTTCATTAGCCCTGCTTGGTTTGCAACAGCAACAAGCGTTCCTGCATTATCAAAGAAATCAACAAATAAAAAGGTTAAGACAATTCCAACCATTCCAGTTGACCAGAACGAAGGATCACTAAACGATGAAAAGACTGCACCAAATGTTGGTTTTACACTTGGAACAACGTCCACTACTTTCGTGGGAACCTTAATCAAGTGGAAAATCATCCCGACAATCGCAGTAATAATCATCCCGTAAAAAACAGCACCTTTAATTCCTCTTGTCATCATAATAACTGTTATCACAAGACCAAAAATCGCTAGTAAGGTCGGACCATTTGATAGATCCCCTAAACCAACAAGGGTTGCATCATTTTTTACAATAATCCCTGATTCCTGAAGACCAAGAAAAGTAATAAATAAGCCAATCCCGGCACCGACTGCATGTTTTAAATCAACCGGAATGGCATTGATGATTTTTTCCCGAAGTCCTGTAAGAGTTAAGAGAAAGAAGAATACACCCGAAATCAGAACAGCACCAAGTGCATGCTGCCATGGTATTTTATCTCCTAGTACAACAGTATAGGCAAAGAATGCATTCAATCCCATCCCCGGTGCTAATGCCAGGGGATATTTTCCTAAAAGCCCCATCACAATCGAACCAATCGCTGAGGCAACTGCTGTTGCTACGAAAACAGAACCTTGATCCATTCTTAATGCATCTGGCAGATCCTTAATACTGGCAAGGCTTAATGTCAGCGGATTAACGACTAAAATATAGGCCATAGCCAAAAAGGTAGTCATACCACCCATAAATTCTTGGCGGTAACTTGTCCCTAATTTCTCAAACTGAAAGTAGTTTTTCAATTTACTTCCCCCTAAAATTGATTCTATATCCTTTAAATTTACCAAAAAACGCTCCGGTATCCACCGAAGCGTTGACTGAAGGCATATGTAGATAATAAGGGGGTGTATCGGTCCCTCTATTAAAAACTTGCCTCGTAGTCAAGCTATTTACGGTAGCTCGGTAGAAACTTTTGGGCCATATCCCCAATATTATACGACACAATATGACAAATTCTTTAGTACGTAAGTATCATAACAAGGACAAAGTTTTCTGTCAATAAAAAATACGAACGTTTTTTATTATAAAAATAAAAACATTCGTATTTTCTAATGTTTATTTATTTATTCCCACTCAATTGTAGCCGGCGGCTTGCTGGTAATATCGTAAACCACACGGTTAATATGAGCTACCTCATTGACAATTCGAGTTGAGATTTTTTCTAATACATCCCACGGGATTCGCGCCCAATCTGATGTCATCCCATCAATGGAGGTAACTGCACGGATTCCAATGGTGTAATCATATGTTCTGGTATCGCCCATAACTCCAACGCTGCGAATATCCGGAAGAACCGTGAAATATTGCCAAATATCGCGGTCTAAGCCCGCCTTTTTTATTTCCTCACGTAAAATCCAATCGGATTCACGAACAATTTCTAATTTATCTTCAGAAATAGCTCCCAATACACGGATCCCTAAACCAGGACCTGGGAATGGCTGGCGCCAAACAATTTCATCTGGAATTCCAAGCTCGGTGCCAAGGGCACGGACTTCGTCTTTAAATAATGTATTTAATGGTTCAATTAATTTGAATTGCATATCTTCAGGAAGACCACCGACATTATGGTGAGACTTAATCGTTTGGGCTGTAGCTGTTCCACTTTCAATAATATCGGTATAAAGCGTACCTTGTGCTAAAAACTCAATTCCTTCAAGCTTCGTTGCTTCATCATCAAATACATAAATAAATTCGTTTCCGATAATTTTACGTTTTTTCTCTGGATCAGAAACACCCTCCAATTTAGAAAGGAAACGTTCTTTTGCATCCACTTTAATGACATTCATATGGAAACCTTCCGAGAAAGTTTTCATAACACTATCTGCTTCGTTTTTGCGAAGTAATCCATGATCAACAAAAATACATGTCAGCTGATCACCAATTGCTTTGTGGATTAAGACAGCCACAACAGATGAGTCTACCCCGCCGCTAAGCGCACAAAGGACTTTTTTATCGCCAACAGTCTGGCGGATTTTTTCCATTTCCATTTCAATAAAGTTTTCCATCGACCAATCGCCGCTGCAATCACAAACGTTGAAAGCAAAATTCTTAAGAAGTTCGTTTCCATAAACGGAATGACGAACTTCCGGATGGAATTGTACTGCGTAAAGTTTTCTTCCTTCATCACTCATTGCCGCAATTGGACAGTGTGGATTTGTTCCGTCGACTGTAAAGCCTGCAGGAGCTTCGACCACCAAATCACCATGGCTCATCCAGACAACCTGCTCATTAGGAAGTTCGTTAAATAAGGCAGACGGATTTTGAATCGTCATCGTTGCCTTTCCATATTCACGCTGCTTTGCCTTTTCCACTTTTCCGTCAAAATGAACGGTCATTAATTGCATCCCATAACAAATCCCCAGGATTGGAAGACCCATTTCAAAAATTCCTTCATCACAGCGGAAAGAATTTTCATCATAAACACTATTTGGACCACCAGAAAAAATAATCCCTTTCGGATTTAACTTTTTGATTTCTTCTACTGTAATCGTGTGGGGATGAAGCTCACTATATACACCAAACTCACGAATGCGTCGGGTGATAAGCTGGTTATATTGGCTTCCAAAATCTAAAACAACAATCATATCTTGTTTACCTGACAACGCGGCCACCTCTTTTTTAATTTCATGCAATTTACAATAGTTTTTACTACAATTGAAAAAATAAATAAAAAAAAGAAAACTAGCTTCTGCAACCAAAAAAATAGGAAGGCAGAATCTAGTTTTCTCGCAAAATAGCTTGAATAACTTTCTGCCTTCATAGTCAGGCCATTTACGGCAGCCCGGTAGAGACTCTCGAACCCTATCATCGAGGATATATGAAGGTAACGTAAATAACCCTATTGAATTAAAACTTATTGTAACAATAGGTTGTTTTTTCGGTCAAGCGATTGTCTTTTTAATTAAATTTTCCCACAATTTACGTGTTTCCTTCCAGCTTCCCTCCGGCAGTTGATTATGATAAAGATACTGCTCATATCTTGATGTAAAATACGTCATTTCTTCAGTTGAAAAAAATGCATCAACATAGCGGGCGTAATTCCTTAATGTTTGGTCTTCCTTTCGAGTTACGCCGTATCGATTGAGCTGTTTTAATAAAATTAAATAGGCAGAACCAATATTTTCATCCTTTTTCCTAAAGCGGAATCTAATCAAAAGCAGATACGGATACCATTTTCCACGGAATCGATAAAGAATCCCTGCAACTCCTAGGGCAACAAATAGGACGAGACCTACCAGCTTCCAATGGTTCTTAAAAATTACTTTGATCTTCTTTAGCATACTCTTTTGGTCTGCAGATTTTCCGGAACCCTTCGCATTTTTTGTTTCCATATCCGGATTCTTCACAGGTTTCATGACAGGTACTGCCGCTGCCGTACCGCTTGAGGTGGTTGTGCCATCCAAATAATTAATCGCAACATCATTTGAAAAACCCTTTGTTGGTTCAAACGGAACCCAGCCTTGATTCGGGAAATACACTTCAACCCATGAATGAGCATTATTATTGGTAATTTCATAAATTAGTTTGGATGGATCCGTCTTGCTATATTGTAAAAATTCTCCGCCATTATATCCCTTAACCCAGCGTGTTGGAATCCCAACTGTCCGCAGCAAGACAGCCATCGAAGAAGAGAAATTATTACAGTAGCCGCGCTTTGTCTCGAACAAAAATTGGTCCACATAATCATCGTTCATTCCTGGCATTGGAACATCTTTTTGTTCATAGGTATATTCCATCCGACTAAAATAGTTTTCTACCGCCTTGGCTTTGTCAAACCAGTTTTTTTCCTTTGAGGTTATTTTTTTAGCCAAATCGGTCACCCTTTGAGGCAGTTCTTCAGGCAGCTGCGTATATTTTTTATACATAGCAGGCTCCATCACTTTCGCGTCAAATTTCTTAGTCTGCCTTAAATCCTTTGCCTGATATTTCGGAATATCGAACTCAATGGTATAAAGATTCGGTACAATCGGTTGTTTGTTACTGCCAAGTACAAGAATTCGCTCCATCTTATTATCAAGGCTAAACGTATCTCCTCCCCCAAGGTTAGAATGGACGCTCATTATCTTCCTAATCCCAGCAGGATAGATAATATGGGGAAATCGGTATCCCTCAACCGGAAATACTCTAGCTGTTTCTTTATCCGTTTGTACGTTTTTGGAAAAAGGGAAAACAGGGACAATATCTCCTACCTTGAAATGAATCGTTTCAGATTCCGGTGATAACACCCAGCCTTTTCCCGTATACATGTCTTTTGTCTCCACTTTCCAATAATTCTTCCCCTTGGCTTCTATTTGAAAAACCGTTTTATTATCCCCCATAAACGGTCCCCCTAAATGGTCATCATTAGTCCCATAACCAATGGTTTGAAAACCCATACTATTATCATCAGCGTGATATTTCTTATCCCCTTTTAAATAAGGAACAGGGTCAGGCCAAATCGGGGCAGCCTTTGGGGCAGCAATCCCAATCAGGACGCTCAAGGTAATCATCCCACTAAGCAGCACCATCCATTTTCTTAGGGCAGCATGTTGTTTAGGTACCTTTTCCTTTCCAATCATCCGGTAAATGGTGAGCATCCCCATCACAGCAAATCCGGTGACTACTGTTCGGACAATCGCTGCCTTTGCACTGTAATGTGTAAATGTATCTAAAACAGTAATGTATATTAGCGTCAAAAAGAAAAAAATAAAGATCCTTTGCCGTTTTAACAGCCAGTAATGAAGTAAATAGACCATTAACCATAATAGAATAAAAAACAAGAAGGAACGGAAATCGTTTGATAAATCATTCCAATTTCTCGAAAACAGCAAGACAGTATTATTTTTTAAATTAGCCAAAAATGCTGTCAGCCAGCCAATGTAAAAAAACCCCTCCTGGTAATAAAGACGATTGATGAAAAACAGAATATAAAATACTTTTATTAAGATTGAAAAAATCCATTTTACTCGAAAAAAAGACATCAAAATGGATAAAAGCAAGAACAAGATAAAGATCCAAATATGACTTGTATCCGTTAATTGATCAATCGGCCGAATCCACTCCCATATAAGGAAAAACCCAAAGACATATAATAAAAGGGGTGACAATTCTCGATTTCTCAATTGAAATTCACCTCCGAAAAAGCTTGGGCGAAGTCCCCTTCATGGATCATGACAATCCGAACACCCCTAGCATTTGCAACAGCAATGAGCGAACGCTCCTTTTCAGTCGGCAATTCTTTTTCGGCTTTAATGAAAAAAATCGTAATTGAACCTTTTCTTTGTCCAAGAAAGCTTGCTTTTTCGATAAGCTGTTTGGTCAGCCGTGAAGTTACTAGCATAAAGGAAAGGGTTTGCTGAAAAAATAGCCCATCTGTTTCTAATACTTTTTCTAAGGGAGCAAAGCTTTTCGCTTCAATTTTTGCGAGGTGATATAAAAGCTGTTGATGATGCTGTTCTCCCCCTCGAATTGGAAAGGTGGTCCTTTCATTACTAATCGTTAACAGACCCGCTTGCGCTCCTTTTGTTAATACTGCCCTTAAAAGTGAGGCAGTAAAGGAAACAATCGACTCAAAGTGTTGGTCCGACACACAGTCCATTACAACAAATACATCGTGTGATTGCCGCTGTTCAAATTCCTTTGTCATAATTTCATTCCGTTTAGCAGATGCCTTCCAGTTAATCCAGGAAAACCGGTCCCCCGGCTGGTACTCTCTTACCCCAATCGCCATGGATGTATCGCGCTGTACCCGCTCCCGTGAAGCCGTCATCCCTTGATCATAGTGGTTTTCAAATGGTCTATACAGCAGTTCTGTATAGGCAGGATAGACCATGATTTTATTTTCAAGGTCAAAGGCTTTTTCTTTTTCTAGTAAACCAAGCGGGTCGCCAATCCTCACGGTAATCGACTGAAAGAAGTGTTCACCTCTCGGCAGTTCATCGATCGTGTATTCATAGGAAAGCTCTTTCTTCATGCCGGCAATAAGGAGTGCCTTTGAGTTTGTTTTTAACGGCAGTAA
Source organism: Bacillus sp. MUM 116 (assembly GCF_001866655.1). Lineage (GTDB taxonomy): Bacteria > Bacillota > Bacilli > Bacillales > Cytobacillaceae > Neobacillus. Next base: position 11,584 of record NZ_MLYR01000026.1, read on the forward strand.
ATTCATCGACTCCGTAAGATGGTCTCCCGTCATCAAGTAGAACAACGGAAAAGAGGAATTCCTTCGAACAGTGATTTTGACCGTCATATGTTCCCCGGCATTATAATCTGATTTTGATATTTCCCTTGTCACCGTTAGGTCTTTCAAAGAATAAAAGGACAGGACCAGGCAATAGAGGGCGAAGGGCAAAAAGCTATAAAATAAAAACCAGCTGACAAATCCGCCTTGAAACATTGCATAAGAAAAAGTTAAGACAATCAAAAAAAGTAAGACCGTAAATTTCCAAACTTTTATAAATTGCTTTACCGCCTTTTTCATTTACTTCACAAGCCTTTGAACCGGTACGGGCACTCTTCCCACTACCCCGTTAATGACTTCTTCTGCAGAAATCCCTTCGAATTTAGCTTCCGATTTTAAAATAATCCGATGGGATAAGACGAATGGAGCCAAATATTGAATATCATCGGGAAGGACATAATCACGGCCATACATAAATGCATACGCCTGGGCCGCTTTCATTAAAGCTATCGAACCCCTTGGACTTGCTCCAAGATAGACATTGCCATGACCTCTTGTGCGGCTGACGATATCGACAATATAGCGCTTAATCGTGTCATCGACGAATACTTCTTTTATTTCTTTTTGCAGCAGAAGCAGACCATTAAGGTCAATTACCGGTTCCAGTTCATGAATGGGCGGAGTTTTCTGTGCCCGGTTTAATACTTCTATTTCCTCTCTTAAATTGGGATAGCCCATCTTCATTTTTAAAAGAAAACGGTCAAGCTGAGCCTCCGGGAGTGGATAGGTTCCTTCATATTCAATCGGATTTTGTGTTGCCATAACAAAAAATGGCTGCTCAAGTTTATGGGTCACACCATCAATGGTGACACTTGCTTCCTCCATCCCTTCTAATAAAGCGGATTGAGTTTTAGGCGATGTTCGATTAATTTCATCGGCAAGGATAATATTTCCCATTAAGGGACCGGGCCGAAACTGAAATTCCATTTCTTTTGGATTATAGATCGAAATGCCCGTAACATCTGACGGTAATAAATCAGGGGTGAACTGGATTCTGCGGAACTTGGCGTTTACCGATTTGGCAAGCGCACGCACCATCATTGTCTTGCCTACACCCGGCACATCTTCCAAAAGAACATGACCCCCAGCAAGTAGGGCAACAAGACTGAGTTCAGCGACATGCCGCTTTCCAATCATTACTTTTTCAATATTCATTAGGATTCTTTCAGTGGTGGGATTCATATTTTCAAGGGACATAGACATCCTCCTCTGGTTTGTCTTTACATAAATGATTGCATCATTTTAATAAATTCTATAAGTTTCGAATAAATCCTGTAAGAACTTACAAATAATGCAAAAAAGCCACTCCTTTTTAAGGAAGCAGCTTGTGTCTTTGTTATTATATAAAAATTTATAAATAGCTTTGAGAATTGTCCAGCTCCAGCGCCTAGGGGCTCGAGGTCACAAGCCAATCCGTTAAGAAGGTTAAAGAACAACCTTCTCGCCGGCTCGTCTTGTGCTTGTCGCCCCTGACCAAGGCGCTTTTCTTATTCTTTCACTGGAATAATTGGCAGGATTAAATGGGATGGATATTTTTCGCTATGAAAAATGGTTTGCTTGGCTTTCATCATCTCATTGTTCTCAATCAAAGATTTTCCGGTATTTGGATTCGGTAAATAGTGAGGAAAGCTGCTTGAAGAAATTTCAAGCGTAATGCGATGTCCTGGCAAAAACACATTGCTCGTGGCCCAAAGGTCAATCTCGTACTCCTCCACTTCCCCTGTCAATTCCTTTTCAGGATAAAAGCCATTGCGATATTTCGCATTCACAATTCCTTCCGTTAAGATGATCGCTTTGCCATCGGGGGCGGTATCGACGAGCTTGGCAGTGAAATCCGTATCTTGTGCGTCAGTAGATGACCACAATTTCACTTTTACGGGTCCGGTGACTTCCACTGCTTCGGTTAATGGCTCAGTCGAATAAACAAGCACATCATCACGTTCTTCAATCTCTCGTTGATCAAATGGACCCATTGTCAATGGACCGGCAAACAAGGTACTTCCCCCTTTAGTTGGCACAGGATTTTTGGGATCATATATAAAGGTATCCGTCCCCTCATTTCCCGGTTCAGTAACAGAGAGATATCCATCGCCATTTTTTGTATTTGCATTCCCCATGCTATGCAAATAAAAAGGAGTGTATTGGGTTCGTGCCAGCGGCCACTCCCCTTCATCCCGCCATTCATTGATACCCATGACGAAAATTTTAACTGGCGGTTCTTCTTCCAGACCAGTATCGATTCCTTTTAGCCAATGATTAAACCAACGAATATGGAGGTCTGTGATATTCCCCTCCAAGTTTATCCAATCACCAGAAGCATGCACCCCAAAGGAGCATTCGCCTTGAACCGAGGCAAAATAGCCATGCCCCCATGGCCCCACAATCAGCTTTTGGTTTTGTCCAGCTTTAGTCATTTCAATATAATTAGTTAAAGTCGGACCAATAAAACAATCATACCAGCCTCCTAAATGATAGGCTGGAATCTGCAAATCTCCATATTTGTCAACAATACTAGATTCCTTCCAATAATCTTCATCCTCAATTGGATGTTCCAATTCCTCGAAAAAAAATTCAGCAACTTTGAATTCCTTTAATGGTGGCCATTGATTGATAGGAGCAAAATAATATAGTTCGTCCAATTTATTAAGTTGGTCAGCAAGATTTCTTAATAAATCTGCTCTTTCTTTCGGATTATTGTATTTCCTCATAAGTAAATCAGGCGCAATCGATTCAAGTGTCCACGTTTCTGTAAAGCCCGGCTGATAGACTCCGTTTCGGTACGAAGCACCATTTCTTTGGTCATTCAATGTCATCGCCGGAAAAATTGCAGCCAAGTGCTGCGGTTTCTTCGTTGCAGCCATTAGCTGGGTATAGCCATAATAGGACATGCCAAACATGCCGACCTTACCTGTAGAAAACGGAAGTGCCGCAGCCCATTCCACAGTATCATACCCATCATTTGCTTCCTGTCTGAATGATTGAAATTCCCCTTCGGACTGAAAACGCCCTCTCACGTCTTGAATGATTACCACAAATCCATTTTCAACAAGTCGGTTTGTATCTAAATAACGATGGGAATAATGCGGTAAATCTTTACTGTATGGAAGTCTTGTTAACAAGACAGGAAAGGCCCCTTCCTCATTTGGACGATAAATATCTGCATAAAGAATAACACCATCCCTCATCTCGCAAGGGACATTTTTTTCAACTAGAATCTGAATTGGTTTCATCCTTAAATACCTCATTTTCTACCTAAATTCGTACACTTAAAGAAGACTCGCCGATTGACAAGCCGTTAGGCGATGACAGAGGCGTAGTCGCACTTATGCCTGATTGGAAAGTATATACTTTCCAATCGGCCAAAAAATACTATCCCATGAGTCTTTAGACTTCATGGGATAGCTGCATTTTTTATAGATTGCTGACCTGGCCGATTGGCTCATCTTGAACCACTGCAACTTTTTTAGTAAACAAGCTGATCGCAAGCATAACAACCGTATTGATTAAAATCGCAACGACCCCGATGTCTAAATCCTGAATAAGGTGCGGTGCATGCGGAAACATGGTGGCCATCGTTGTGCCTTGTATCGTTTGGTAAGCGACAATTGCCACCCCAATAACCATCCCAATGGCAGCGCCAACCTTGCTGACTGGATTCTTCTTCATTAAGCTGAAAGCTAGAGGCGGGAATAACTGTAGAACAAAGCTATAGGCCATTGTCAGCAATGCAATCATTGTGTTACCGCCATAGAATGTGAAAATTAAAGAAATTAACGCAAGAATCGGAACGAAAATACGTGTTAATTTAGCGAGCTTTTTATCAGATGTATTCGGCTTAAAATGCTTATAAATATTTTTTGAAAGAAGCGTTGATGCTGTAAGAATTAGTAAGGAGCATGGAATAAGGGCTGCAAGCAATCCGGCCGCGCCAATCACTCCGACAAACCAAGGCGGCAGGGCAGCTTTGGCAATTTTAAATAAAGCCAAGTCGGAGGCCGTCCCTTCCAAGTTAGGGATTTGCAGCACTGCCGTAAAGCCAATAAATAAAATGAAGACGAGAACAATTTGATACAAAGGTAAAATCGCTGTGTTTTTCCTTAAAGCTGTCTCACTCTTTGATGACAAGCTGGCGCCGAAACAGTGCGGCCACATGTATTGACCCAAAGCAATGGTTAAACAAATCGAAACATACCAAGAAATACTTAAGCCTTTTTCAGGCATTAACAAAAACCCCGGTTTCGCTTTATCTAATGTTTCAAACATTGGCTGGATTCCACCATAGTAATGAAACGGCAAATAAAATCCTAAAAATAATATGACTGTAAGCATGAGAATATCTTTTAAAACCGCTGTCCATGCCGAGCCATGAATACCAGAGATATAAACGAAAATTGTTACCGCAATCAGGCCGACCCAAACGGCAATTTTTGGGGGAATTGTCCCGTATGAAGCTTCCGAAACAATAATCTGAAAACCTTTTAATTGTAAAACAATATATGGAATCATTGAAATAACACCGATTAACGCAACAAGCAATCCTAAATTCTTACTTTGGTATTTCTTAGCGAAGAAATCAGATTGAGTAATGAGATTATGTTTTTTCGCGTAGCGCCAAATCGGAGGCAGGATCCAAAAAGGAATGACATAGGTTATGGCACAAAAAACATAAATTATTGGACCACCCATGCGATAGGCACCGCCGCTTGCACCTAAGAAACAAAAGGTAGAAAACATTTCTCCAGCCATTAATACAAACATAATAAGTGAACCAAAGTTTCTTTCGGCAACGGCCCACTGTTCAAGCTTCATATCCCGCCCTTTTTTTGCTTTAATTCCAAGGTACATCGCTAAGCACAAGGTTAAACCGATAATGATAATGGAGCTGTTCATTTATTTTGCTCCTTTCGATCATAAATGACGTTACAAACAATCAAACAAGCTGACGTGAGAACCAACCATAATGTCGACCAAAATACAATAAACGGCAGCCCCAAAACATATGGTTCAACTTTATTTACAACAGTTAGTGCTCCAATTGCTGGCAGGATGGTCAGAAAAGCAATCCATTTCTTCATTCGCAAAATTCCTTCCATTGTGAAATTTTAAAGAAGCTCCCGATCGCCTAGAAGCCTTCCATTACTTGTATTCGTTTACAATAATGAATTTTTTTTATTATCAGATAATTATTAGTAAAAAATCCCCCTTCTATATTCGAACAAGAATAAGAAGGGGAAGAATATTACTTTATTTTAACCTCTCCCATTAAACGAACAAACCCTATATTATCAATTAAGCTTTTAATGAAACTAGTGATTGAATAATTTCTGCTGCACGGTCCCCAACATCAGATGTTGATGCTGTCCCCTTCATATCAGGTGTCAACACCTTACCTTCCACAAGCAGCTCCTCAATTGCATCAAGGACCAATTTACCGTACTGTTCATATCCTAAAAATTCGAGCAGCTGACTGGCAGACCAAATCGTTGCTAAAGGGTTGGCAAGTCCTTTTCCAGCAATATCCGGAGCAGACCCATGAATCGGTTCAAACATCGATGGATACGTTTTTTCCGGATTAATATTCGCACCAGCTGCTAGCCCAATCCCCCCAGCTATGGCTGCACCTAAATCCGTTAGAATATCACCAAATAAATTAGAAGTGACAACGACTTCAAATCGCTTCGGATCGGAAATCATTAACATTGCCGCTGCATCAACAAGATAGGATGCTGTTTTCACATCCGGATATTCTCGGCTTACTTCCTCAAAAATCTGATCCCAGAAAACCATCGAATAATTCAAGGCATTTCCCTTACTAATGCTCGTAAGCGATCTTCCTTCTTTTCTCGCTGTTTCAAACGCATAGCGGATCACACGTTCCGTTCCTTTTCGAGAAAAGACGCCGGTTTGCAGGACAACCTCATTCTCTTTGCCTTTAAATAACCAATCACCGGCCCCTGCATATTCACCCTCACTATTTTCGCGGATAAACAGCATGTCCACATCTTCCTGTTTCACGTCCTTCAACGGACACGTTGCCCCTTTAATTAGCTTAATCGGACGAATATTAATATATTGATCAAAGCTTTTTCTAATTTTTAAAAGTAAATCCCATAATGAAATATGGTCAGGGACACCTGGATACCCGACAGCACCGAGAAAAATTGCATCAAAGTTTTGTAATTTATCAATTCCGTCAGCATCCATCATCACTCCATGCTTCGTGTAATACTCACAGCCCCATGGAAAGTATGTGTATTCAAACTTTAAAGAATCATCCAATTCAGCAATTTTATTTAAAACCTTTATTCCTTCTTGAAGGACTTCAGTGCCAATCCCGTCTCCGGGAATCACGGCAATTTTGTATGTGCTCATTACTTATCGCCTCTGTTCCAAACAATTAATTTCATCTCAGTCATTTCTTCTACCGCATATTTAAGCCCTTCACGTCCGGTACCGCTCTCTTTTACGCCGCCGTAAGGCATGTTATCTACCCGGAAGGTTGGGATATCATTAATCATAACCGCCCCTACTTCAAGCGCTTCACTTGCAAATAGTGCATGATCAATATTTTTCGTATAAACACCTGCCTGTAAACCATATCTTGAATTGTTCACGTATCCAATCGCTTCTTCAACTGATTTTACTTTATTCACGATCACAACCGGGGCAAATACCTCTTGGCAGGATACCTTTAACAATGGATCGACATTCGTAATTACGGTTGGTTCTAAAATACCATCTTTTAGTTTTCCTCCGGCTAAAACCACTGCATCGTTTTGTTTTGCTTCTTCAATCCAGCTTAATGCCCGTTCTGTTTCTTTTTTCGAAATTAACGAAGAAATATAGGTTTCCGGATCTAACGGATTTCCCACCTTTAATTTCTTCGCAGCTTCAACGAATTTTTCAACAAATTGATCATATACCTCTTCGTGAGCGTAAACGCGCTGCAGGGAAATACAAACCTGTCCTTGATTTGAGAATGCCCCCATAATACAGCGGTCAATCACCTGATCAATGTTTGTATCTTTGTCTAAGATTACCGCAGCATTTGAACCAAGCTCTAAAGTGGTTTTCTTTAAGCCTGCTTTATTGCGTATTCCAATTCCAACCGCTGGACTTCCTGTAAAGGTAATCATTTGTACACGGTCATCTTTGATAATCGCTTCGCCTACAACTGAACCTGATCCTGTTACAACATTCAGTACTCCGTCCGGAAGTCCGGCTTCTTTGAAAAGCTCGGCAATATAGAGTGCGGATAACGGAGTCTGTGAAGCTGGTTTTAACACGATTGAATTACCGGAAGCAATCGCAGGTCCAACTTTATGGGCAACAAGATTCATCGGAAAGTTAAATGGTGTAATCGCTCCGATTACCCCAATCGGCTTGCGTACAGTATAACCGATTCTTCCCACTCCGCCTTGAGCAGCATCAAAAGGAATTGTTTCACCGTGAATTCTTTTTGCTTCTTCAGCTGCGAATTTATAGGTTTCAATTGTTCTGGATACTTCACCTTTAGCAAAAGAAATCGGCTTGGCTGATTCAATTGCAATCACTTCCGCAGCTTCGTCTGCTCTTTCTTTCAATAATTCTACCACTTTTTCTAAAATTGCTGACCTCTCAAATGCTGGCATTTTCGAGATGACTTGAAATGCTTTCTGTGCTGCTTTAATGGCCTCTTTCGTTAATTGCTCATCTGCCATTGCAATTTCTGCAATCACCTCATCTGAATATGGAGAGTAAAGCGGCGCATAAGCGGGTGCCTCTACATCTTGGCCATTAATAAATAAGTGCTTCTTTTCTGCAATTTTTACATTTGTCATCGTCCTAACGCCTCCAGTACCATTTCGTGGAATTGAACAATTGCCTTTTCCGATTGAGAATATACTCCTTGGTTAAAAGCACGGGAACGGAATCCAATTTGTTCTAATTCGACTAAGTCAACATCTTCCTGTCTGACTTGCTCCGCAAATGTAACCAAATCCTTTTCTTCTTGTGTTAGGTTTTCATCTCTGAAGTAGTAAGTATATACCGCTAATGTATTTTCATGATCAATTGGAATCATTTGAATGGTTGCCATATTTGCCGGCCCCGGATAAATAGTTACCATCAAGTTAGGCCATAACCAATAGAACTCTCCACCCTGCATTTCTGCTTCATTTAAATCCGTTGTTCCCATTGTTTTATCCGGCTTAATCACTGATCCTTGAACGGAATAGTTTTGACAAGTAACAATTTGATAGTTTTTCATATCCAAAGTGGCAACAAAGCTTGGGTGTGCAACATGGCAGTGATCACACTCTAAATAATTGTCAATGAAAGCTTTCCAGTTTGCTTTGATTATACGTGTTTTTTGATTAATTCTTTTAAGCTCGCCCAGGAACGGAAACTTGCGTAAACGGTCGAAGAAATCACCATATGTTTCATTTAAAGATTTCGCATTATCATCAAGGTTAACAAAAATTAATGACTCTAAAATTTCCATTCTTACAGATCTTAAACAGCGGTCACTGACACAGTGTGCATCTTCGCCTGTAAAGTTAGGCGCTTTATTTAATTCTCCATTTAAACGGAAAGTCCACCCATGGTAACCGCATTGAAGAATTTTCTTTTGACCGGACTCATTTTTCTCAAGCTTAGTCGCACGGTGCGGGCAAACATTATAAAATGCACGAATCACTTCGTCCATCCCACGTGTAACAATAATTGGCTCACCTGCTACATCCGTGGTAAAAAACTGTCCCGGTTTTTCTAACTGACTTACATGGCCCACTAATTGCCATGATTTTGCGAAAACATCTTCCATTTCTTGCTCTAACACTTTTGGATCTGTATATAAATCATAGGTTAATGTTCTTTCAAAGGTTCGATTCGCTTTATTTTGAACTTCATTATAAGTTGCCATTTTTATTTATCCTCCTCTAAAGGTTCATATTTTTTATGATAAAAAATTTCTTTTCTAAGCAATTATTTCAGCACTCTAATCTGTGAAGGCCATCTCCCCTTTCAAAAATCAAATTTAAAATGAGTTACTTTCAATTCACTCTCGAAATTCCTAAATACAACGTGGCAATAGTAATAATTAAGCGTTTACAGAATAATGAATATTTTGTTTAATTAAATCAGGTAGATTATTTAACTAAACTCACTTTTAATTAATGCAAGTATCGTGCCAAAACCATAAATAGTTGAATTACTTAGAAAAGTGTCATTATTCTTTCGTGAATTGTTCCAATTTCGTTCAAAAAGTGAATTGATTTCAACTCACTTGAATTAAAACTAACTCATCTATCCAGGGAGGGTTTCCCGAATGGTTTCTAAAATACAAAGTCCTTTCGAAATCACTGTTGAGACATTAAAAAAAATTCTTGATAATTCATCAGACGAAATTTTTGTAATAGACTCTGAACAACGTATCGTTTTCGTTAATAGCGTCTGTGAAAGACATTACGGATTAAAGCCGGAAGAGGTTGTGGGGAATTATAATGCAGAGTTATTTGCAAAAGGATATTGGAAGCCTTCCATTGTTCCTTTCGTATTCAAAGAAAAAAAACCTGTCAGTATTAAGCAAACGACTTATTTAGGGGCGGAACTTTTAACGACGGCTGTTCCTATTTTAAATGACCAAAACGAAATCGAACTTGTTGTAACCACCTCACAGGAGTTACAAAACTATAAAAGTATTAAAAAGGAAAAAGAAAAGCAATCCCCTTCAGATCACCATAATAGCTCTACCCCCATCACAAACTGTGAAAAGATGAAAAATATCTTAAAGGTTTGCGAAAAAATCGCTAAAGTCGACTCAACCATTTTAATCCAAGGTGAATCGGGAACAGGAAAAGGGGTTTTATCTCATTACATTCATGATATAAGCAGGCGGAAAGACAAAACTTTTTTAAAAATAAATTGTGCAGCATTACCGGAGGATTTACTTGAATCAGAGCTTTTTGGTTACTCAGAAGGGGCATTTACAGGGGCAAGCAAGTACGGTAAAAAAGGCTTGCTTGAAATAGCAGATCAAGGAACACTATTCTTGGACGAAATTGGCGAGATGCCTTTATCACTTCAGGCAAAGCTACTCCAAGTTATTCAAGAAAAACAGTTCCTACCGATTGGCGGACATAAAATGAAAAAGGTAGATGTCCGGATTATTGCAGCAACGAACCGCGATTTAATTGACATGGTGCACAAGAACTTGTTTCGCGAGGACCTATTTTACCGCTTAAATATAATTGATATCCAGCTGCCGCCGCTTAGAGAGCGCAGGGAAGATATCATTCCGTTAACTTACAATTTTTTATATAAATTCAATAAGAAATATGAAATGAATAAAATCATCTCGCAAGATTGTTTGGACCTATTTTATTGGTATTCCTGGCCGGGGAATATCCGCCAGCTCGAAAATGTGATGGAAAGGCTGGTCGTTACCAGTGACTCAATTATCCAACAAAATGATTTACCTGATTTAATCTTAAAAAACATAAAACCGCAAACACAGCATATCCTCCCCTCTAATCTGGATGATGCAATTGAGCATGTGAAGAAGACACTGGTATTGCAATCCTATAAAAAACATAAAAGTTCTAGAAAAGTGGCAAAAGATTTAAATATCAGCCAAACAAGGGCTGTGAAGTTGATTAATCAGTACAGCGAAGATATGGAAGAATAAAAAATGGCCAATTCCATTTTAGAAGTCTATCCTTTTTCAATTGATTACCTACCGTAAAAAAACAACATTTACCGGGATGTCATTAATCCAAAAGCTCATCATTATGGAAAAAGTTAGGTAACTAAAATAAAAAGATGTGAGATCACGATTGATTTCACATCTTTTTTTGATTTTTCAAATGCTTGGTTATTTACCCCAATGTTGCATGCGACTTCATCCGAATTTCGTAGGAACTGAAGATTTTCCCATATAAATAAGCAAAACTCAATTGTAAACCGGAAGCAATGTAAAAAGGCAGGGCAAGCGAACCCAATCCAAAAAGATAACCAGTGAAATACGGTGCAATCGAAGTGGGCAGCCGCATTGAAAAGAGATTGATGCTTGATGCGAAACCTCGGCGCATATCGCGGGTCAAACTCACACTCAGCGCTTGCTGTGCTCCTTGTGTGCCCCGGTTTAAAGCCGTTCGAATGATATACAAGACAGAAACAAGGAGATAAGAAGATAGTAAGGGCATGAGAATCAACAACAGACTGGCTATGAAACGAACCAACACAATGGAACGGATTGTCCCATGTTTTTGGGATAATCTAGCCTGCAAAATGGAGGTAACGCCCGTCGCGAAAAATGTAACCGCTAATGTGCTCCCAATTTGTGTATGGCTAGCCCCAAATTTAGCCGCAAACCAATAAGACATCATCGGCCCCGTCAAACCAATGGCAATCCCATTTAGAATATTAATTCCAGCCAGCTTCAAGATCGCCGCATTTTCTTCCTGTAAGATTTTCTTTTCATGATTCCCAGACTTCTCTTTTATGTATCCATGTTGTCTACCTATTTTCTCTTCCTGAATGGTTAGAATAATGGATGCAGTAACAAGTGATAAAACGAAAATAATGCAGAATACGAGGCAATAACCAGATAATTGTTGAAGGTTATTTTCCCATAAAGGCAAAGTCCCCGCCAGCACCGCGCCCGCGGCCATTCCGAAAAAGCTGAGGGCATTATTCACGCTATATACCCTTCCACGTTCAGATTTTAGGATATAACTCGCCAACCAAGCCTGCTCTGCCGGGGCACACGGACTTGGAGAGCCGGCATCCGCTTTTCCAAAACCGGAAAGTGTAATCGCAATAAATAACATAATCGTGTTTGTAGATAATATCCCAAGCAATGCACATCCGGCTGTTACTAGTTCAGAAAAAAGAATAAACGGTTTTCTCCCCCAGCGATCACTATAAATCCCTATGACTGGAGCTAGTCCCACACCGAGTAACCCTCCGGCAGCAATCACACTTCCAATCGCAGCCGTACTCCACCCTAGTGCATCAAGATATAGTGCCAAATCAACTACCAGCATACCTTGTCCGATGCTTCTTAAGGCATTGACCAGCATGAGTTTTCTGGCTGACGGATGAATTTGCCTTGCTGGAGCTTCAACCATCTTACTAAACTTAAACTTAAACTTCATTTGGACCACTTCTTTTCCATTTTTCCTGAATGCAATTTTAGTAAATATATATTTGGAATGTTCTCGATTCACCAAGCATGCAGGATTCTATACTTAAAAGAGTTCCAAACGTCACTGTTATTTATGCAAAAATTTCATTTTTGAATATGAATCATTTAATTAATAAATCCCAGCCTTTTCGCTTCATTTTCCAATTCCTCACGAAACTTTGGATGAGCAATTTTGATTAATTCCTTTGATCGTTGTGAAATACTTTTTCCTCGTAACTCGGCAACACCATATTCAGTTACGACCCGATCGACATCATTTTTGGAAGTCGTAACTACTGACCCAGGAGTCAGGCAAGGTTGAATTCTTGAGATAGAACCATCTTTTGTAGTTGAATGCAGACAAATAAAACCTTTTCCCTTTTTAGCAAGACGAGCTCCTAAAGCAAAATCCACTTGCCCCCCACTTGAACTATAATATTTACCACCAATTGTCTCCGACGCACATTGGCCGAAGAAATCGACCTCTGTTGTTGCATTAATGGAAACCATTTTGTCTTCTTTTGCTATTTCACTGGGATCATTCACCATTTCAACAGGAAGAAATTCAACACCAGTATTTTCGTGAATGAACTCATATAACTTTTTGGTCCCTAATGCAAAAGTTGCGACTGCCTTCCCTGGATATGTTTTTTTCTCGATTCCATTTACAATTCCCGCTTCTATTAAGTCAACCACTCCGTCAGATAATAATTCTGTGTGTATCCCCAGATTTTTATGATTATTTAACAAACTTATGACTGCATTCGGAATAGCCCCAATGCCTGATTGAATTGTAGATCCGTCCGCGATTTGCTCTGTAATAAAAGTTGCTATACATTGGTCTATTTCCGTGATAGGAGGGGGAAAAACTTCATGTAAAGGATAATTAACAGGAATATACCCTTCTATTTGACTAATATGGATCTGATTGGATCCAAAGGTGCGCGGCATCTGTTGATTGACCTCTAAGTAAAAAGGAACTTTCCCTATAAAAGAAGCGACATAATCCGCTTGGGTACCTAAGGAGAAGAACCCATGCTCATCCATCGGGGATGCACAGGATAAAACAAGAGAAGTCTTCGTCGATTCACGCAATAGACGTGGAACTTCATGAAAGTGATTTGGAACAAGCTCACACTGCCCTTGTAAAAAAGCCTTTCGTGAAGCTTCGCTTAAAAAATAAGCAACATAGGACAGTGATGGTTTCATTTTTCCATGGATGTACGATCGTTCCTTTAATGCATGCATTTGGTGGATTCTAACATTCTGAAAGTGATCAGCATTTTCCTCTATCATATCCAATAATACTTTAGGTTCTCCATTGGCAATCGGAAGAATGAGATCATCTCCATCCCGAATGAAGGATAACACATCTTCTGGCTCTTTCTTTTTTATTTTCAACCATTGCTTAAATGAATTCTCCATCCCAATCCCCTTTCTGTTTCTTAATATTTCTTCATTACCAGAGCTTCACCATCTACAACCAATTCATCAAGTTGATTCCATATCTTTGTTTTTAGTTTAATTAATTTCTTGTCATCCCGTTTTTCCACTACTTCTACGATTGCTTTTATGGTATCACCCATTCTGACAGGAGCTGTAAATGAAAAGTTTTGAGACAGATAGATCGAGTTAGGTCCAGGAAGCTTCATTCCAAGAACAGTGGAAATAAAACTCCCAGTTAAAAGGCCATGGGCAATTCTTTCCTTAAAAAAAGTTTTTTTAGCAAATTCCTCATCTATGTGCATTGGGTTAAAATCACCTGTAAGACCTGCAAATTGATAAATATCAAATTCAGAAATTGTTTTGGAAAAAGCAGCGCTATCCCCTATTTGAATATCCTCATAGGTCAATTCTTTTTGCATTTATGTACACTCCTTTCAGAATTATCATAAAGAACCACAATTCTCGAACATACAGTTTCCATTTATTACATCCTCCTATTATCAATGCTATTTTCATCTTCAATATACACCTGTAAGTGATTAATATATGTGTAAATATTGTGAATTTTAAATTTACAACTGATGTAACCACTGTTGATTTCCGTTCCAGGCGCTTCGCTTTCCGCGGGCGGTCCGGGGAGCCTCCTCGGCGCTTTAGCGCCTGTGGGGTCTCCCCTGCTCCGTACTCCCGCAGGAGTCTCGCGCCTTCCACTCCAATCAACATAGTTTCAATATCCACAATGAGCTTTAACACAACCCTTTTCTAAAGGATCAACACTATTAATTTTCATAGCTTAGTGAAGAAAAAAAGCGCTAAAGGTTATGTATAGAGCCCTTTTAGCGCAAAATGGACATTTATTTATTTTTTACCTGTCTTTTTGATCCGGTATTTTCTACTAGGTGTCTCCGATAGATAATGGATGATGACTTTTCCATATGTTTGCTATTGGCATCCTTTATGGCATTTTCAATCAGATGATGTTTTGGTGACCATTGGCAGACTGGATCTGTAGCAAGAGCATCTCCGGTTAAAGCAAACGCCTGACAACGGCATCCGCCTCCGTCTTTATGGCGCTGATCACATGAACGGCAAGGTTCAGGCATCCATGCGTCACCACGGAATTGATTAAAAGACTCTGATTCAAACCAAATGTGCCCTAGTGACACCTCACGGACATTTTCAAACGATAAACCGTCAATCATCCCGGCGGTTGGACATGGCAGGGCAACCCCATTCGGCGCTACCGTAAGGCCGATTGTCCCCCAGCCCCCCATACAAGGTTTTGGTGCCGATTCGTAATAATCTGGAATAACCCAAATAATTTCCATTTTTTTCGCAAGGCGCACTTTAGCAGTTTCATAGATTTCACGGGCACGTTCAATCTGCTCCCAACTTGGCAAAAGACGGTCCCGGTTGAGCATTGCCCAATTATAATACTGTGTATTCGCGAGCTCCAGTCGCTCTGCTCCCAATTCCTCAGCAAGATGAATAATTTCATTTAAATAATCTAGATTCATCTTGTGTAATACGACATTTAACGACAAATGCAATTCAGCTTTTTTCACCGCATTAGCCGCTACACGCTTTTTTTCAAAGGCTTTATATCCGCCGATGAGGTCCGAAAGCTTAGCTTCCCCTGCCTGGAAACTAACCTGCACATTGGCTATACCAGCTTCCTTTAGCCGAGCAACCTTTTCTGTTGTTAATCCTATGCCGCTAGTAATAAGATTGGTATACATTTCTAATGAATGAGCATGGCGAATCAGGGCCTCCAGATCGTTGCGTAAGAGCGGTTCACCACCAGAAAAATGTACTTCTACCACTCCCAAATCGGCTGCCTCCGACAAAACACGGAGCCATTCTTCGGTTGTAAGTTCCATTGTCTTCGAAGTCATTTCAATAGGGTTCGAACAATAGGGACAATGCAAAGGACAGCGATGGGTCAACTCTGCGAGCAGTGAGTATGGGGGCTGAACCCCATTATTTATTAACTGTTCCATCTTTATGGATCACCACCCATCCTTGATCCTCCATCTCCTGAAGAAACTCGGAAATGTCTGCCTCCATCGTTTTCAAATCTGGCAATTCACCTGTATCCATTTCTTCTTTCCCCGTTAGCAGCGAAGTCCTCATCTTTTCGGTGATGGTGCGCACCGTTCGACTTCCGTCACATAGAGTAAGGATCGATGAGGCGGTTTCGTTCATGACCACAACCCTTTCCGGCAACAAAAGAAGATGCTTCTCCCTCACCCTATCAAATTTTAACCGCGCCTTTGCAGCAAGTTTTGGAAAACTGCTTGGTAAAATTGGCTCCACCACCAATCGTTTATTCTCCGTTTGAGTATTAACTATCTTTCACGCTTTAGAGGAATAAGCCTTTTCAATGGCATCGAGCTGTGCCCACAACACATCACACTTGAAACGTAAAGCATCAACAGCCCGCTGTTGTTCTTCAGGCGATTGGCAATAGGTTAAAACAAGCTTAAGAGCGCAATCTGAATCGAGCGGTGCTTGCGTCAAGCGATTTTGAAAATACTCAAAACCTCTACTGTCAATCCACGGATATAGCCGCTCTAGTACCTTCATCCGTTTTGAGATGAGATCCGGTGAAAATAATTCAGTTAATGAAGAAGCTACTGCTTCAATCCACGGTTTTGTCCGGGCAAAATTAACATAGGCGTCAACGGAAAAGCGAACCCCAGGGACAACATAGTCCTCCCGCAGAATTTCTTCCCGAGTCAAACCGACAGCTTCTCCCAGCCCTAGCCATGCTTCAATGCCACCCTCAACCCCATGCGTGCCGTCATGGTCGATGATTCGCTGAATCCATTCACGCCTTAGCTCCCTTGATGGCAAATTCGACAATATGGCTGCATCTTTAATTGGAACGGATTTCTGATAATAGTATCGGTTGGTCACCCAGCCGCGAATTTGATCTCGACTTAATTTACCCTGATGCATGGCTACATGAAAAGGATGCTTGTCATGGTAAAATGAACGCCCGACATCCTTTAATCGTTCAGTAAATTCATCCTTTTTCCAAAGCTCTTTCCCTTTTTGATCAGGTTTCTTTTCCCTGCTTACTGCCCCTCCCTTTTCAAGCATAATTACACCCCCACTTCCATACCATCATAGGCAATCTCAAAACCAAGTTGTTCCAATTTATTCCTTTCGATTGAGTCCTTTTTTAAAATTGGGTTGCTGTTGTTAATGTGGATTAAGATTTTTCGCTCAGCTGGATAGGATGCTAACTTTTCCGTGATACCCGATGGACCGCTAATGGGTAAATGCCCCATACTTCTTGCGTCGCGTTCAGTTGCCCCCATCTTGACCAATTCATCTTCTGACCAAAAGGTTCCGTCGACCATCAAGATGTCCGCTTTCTCCAAACATGCTTCTATAGCTGGGGTGATACTTAATAATGTAGGAAAGTACGCTAGACATTTCCCGGAACTCTCATTATGAAGAACCAATCCTACCTCCCATAAATCCTCTGGGGATTCCCCCCCCTTGCTCGACTTAGCATAAAGCGGCGGTTTACTTGAAACGGGAATCGTCTCTACAATTATTGTTCCTTCACCTAAAGTTCCTGCCTGTTGCCTGAAATCCGGGTGAAGGGTCTGCCATTCCCATGAGCAATAGTTTTTTAACATTGGAAACACCGGAAAGGCGGACTGCAAACACCTTCTTACTGTCTCAGTACCGTATATGGTTAAACAAGAACCTTCCCGTAATGACAATAATCCAATCGTATGGTCAAGCTCGGCGTCGGTTAAAATAACCCCAGCCAAAGGTGTCTCTCTAATTCCAGGACCCGGATGCAGCGCGGCAAATGATTCAATTTGCTTATGAACATCCGGACCTGCATTAATGAGGTACCAATCCTTTTCATTGGCACTTACCGCAAGAGAAGATTGTAATAAGGGTTTAAGTGCTTTATCTCCTTCGCGAACACTACGACAATTGGAACAAGCGCAGTTCCACTGAGGAAAACCTCCTCCCGCCGCAGTTCCTAAGACTCTAATTCGAATTTGCTTTCATCCCTTTCTTTAGAGATTTGAGCATCATCGCTACCCATTTCCCGCCGTTTTCCCAATGCCCTTCCAACTTGCCACCCAATCGCAATATTAGTTATTGCCATAAGGGGATATAGAATAAAGTCTCCGATTGGTTCAGGAGTTAGGAGATCGACAATCAGCCACCCACCGGCTGTTGCACATCCAATAATCGCACCAATCAGTGATAGTAGGTAACGGTTCCTTCTCATTTGCACAACCTCCGTTCATTTGGTAAACCTTCAAGAAAAGCGCAAGGTGCCCGCTTATCGGCTTGTGACCTCGAGCCGATGGCGCCTGGAGCTGGACATTAATCGAAGCCGAAATTTCTTTCTTATCTTCTAAAGAATACAAAAGAAGCAAGCAGTGTCTGTCTACTTGCCGATGTAGATATACATTGTCACTTCAGAAGCAGTGTTAATCACTTTATACTCAGGCTTCACCCACATGTTATTCCCTCCTTTTCATGAACCTTTCAATGATCATCAGCTTTCAAGGAGTTTCGAATTTTCCCTTTCAACAACATCTTATGTCGGCTGATACATCAAAATAACTAGAATTTCGACTTGTAGTTGTCCGAAAGTTTTTCAATATATCGCAAAAAGGGACAAGAACCTGTTGATCAATAACCGCAAAAGACCTGAGTCCGTTTCAAAACGAACTCAGGTCTTTTCATGGTTTTCTATCAATAGATGTTCTTAGATTTTTACTTTTTATTGGCCAGCCATTTTGCTAATGCTTTTGCTTGATCTGCATCAACAAGGCCTCCAGGCATCCGCCCGCCTCCATTAATGATTTGCTTTTCGATCTGCTGTTCAGACATGGATGAGCCAACATGCTGCAGACTAGGGCCGGCTCCTCCTTCAAGATTTTGACCATGGCAGGAAATACAGCTCTTGTTGTAAACAGCTTCCGCGTTTATATTAGCCGGCTGCTTTCTAGGTTTTTCTTTATTACCGTGACTTCCATGGTTCGCATCGTCATTTTTTCCTGAACCTTGCGGACTCTGTTCCGGAGTGGCTGAAAGTTTACCACCAAGTCCAAAGGCAACAACCTTCGTTCCCGTAACGTAAACCACATATTGTTTACCATTTTCCACATAAATCGATGGCGCCATCATAATCTGCTGTCCACCGCTTTTTGCATTCCATAATACTTTTCCTGTTTTGATATCCATCGCACTAACACTTCCGTCCAGCTCCCCATAGAAAGCAAGCCCTGAAGCTGTACTTGTAAAACCACCACGCATCGGTTGTTTCGTCTTGTTTTGATAGACTTTCTTACCGGTATTCACATCAATAGCGGTGATCGTGCCGGATATTTCAACACCTTTCGGGGTAAGAACAACTGAAGTTCCCGGGAATATACCATTTTTTTGCTCTAATTCTTTCTCATCTTTCGCAGCAATCCCTATAGTGGGCATGTTGATACCAGGAATTAACACATAATTGGTTCCTGGATCATAGGTTTCAGGAGCATAGTTTTGCCCGCCTTCAACCCCTGGCCATTGAGGCTTAGCCGTCTTCTCATCCGTCGTCAGCGGTGAATGCTGGATTTTGACGAATGGAACGCCATCATAAATAGTCTCGCCTGTTTTCGCATCCCATGCAAACCATTTTCCATTTTTACCGCCATGAACGACGATTTTCTTCTTATTGCCGCCAACGGTAGCATTAAGAACCATCGGAGTGGCTGCAGCATCATAATCCCACTCATCATTTTCAACTTCTGATTTCGCCCAAACCAATTTCCCAGTTTTACTGTCAAGAGCAACGACTGAATCTGTATAAGGGTTTTTTCCCGGGCGAATTTTTATGAAAAAGTCTGGTGCAGGATTCCCTACGCCGAAATACATCATATCGGTATCAGGGTCAAATGACATCGGGTTCCAGACGGCGCCGCCTCCGATATATTTACCCTTCACCCAATCTTTTCCTTGTGCAGGAACAGTCCAGAACGGCTGATCCCAAGCCGGACTCAAATCGCTTGCTTTAAAGGCCATAACGAAGCCGCGAATGCCATTATCACCGCCGCTGCTTCCAACATAGACGTTACCTTTATAGTACATAGGGGCGGATGTTTCATAGTATCTGTTTTCAAGTGTGACCCCTTTCAAAGGTTTCGTATCCCAGAAATTAATCATTTTTACTAATTTTCCGGTTTTCGCGTCAAGCTTGGCTAATCGATTATCTGCAATAAGTACAAAAACATTACCTTCCGCAACCGCTACACCACGGCTGGCAACAACTTCTAACAGGCTAAGGTCCGCTTTATCAAGATGGTCTTGTACCTCTTTAGGCGGCTGCCATTCCCAAATCTTTTTTCCATTTGAAGCATTCATCGCAAACACTCGGTTAAAGGAAGTCGTTACATACATGACCCCATCTTTAACAACCGGGTAGTCTTCAGAGGCATTTTGGACTTTTGTACCCCAAGTAGCTAAATCTGATTGCCAGACAATACCTAAATCTTTTACATTGTCTTTTGTAATTTCCTTATAGGGGACCTGCCTAGTTTGTTGATCGTTATACCCCCAAATTGGAAAGCCAGTATCTTTTTTGGCTTCGGTTGTCTGTTTTTCGGCAGTTTTTTGTTTATTTTGGTTTTTTGTTTGACAGCCAACAATTAACATTACCGCCAAAAAAGCCATGCCTGTTGCTTTAACATAACGCCTCAAGAAAAAACCTCCAATACTATAATTTCTAGTGTGGTCAAATTATTCCCCTAATTGCCTCATTTATTAGGATTTTTCAAGTTTCTCCTATAAAGAAGATACTTATATTATTAAGACCCGCCACTTTTTCTATATTGAGTAAAACCTGCCTTAATTATGCAAAAAAAGGGGCAGAAAAGACGTAAAAATTGGAGAGTCTTACATAATATTTTTTCGGTGTGATGGATTAAGAATATTTACTATAAATGGAGACAATCTATAAATGTGGATGTTCATCTTTATTCATCCATAAAAATAAGACATAAAATATTTTAGGAGGTTGATTTATGAGGTTTTTTTCAAAGTTTACAAAAGCCGGATTTGCCTTATTTCTTTCTTTAGGTTTTTTATTCGTTTCGTCCCAAAGCACACTAGCTGCGGAAATTGGTTCTACGGAAAATAACGGAATCAAACTGACGATTACTAACTATTCCATCAAGAACTACGGTCAAGAGATGGTGGTGTATTATACTGTCCAATCAAAATCAGGGCAATTGATGGATAGCCAAAGTCTTATCAATAAACCGGATTTTACGATTGGAAATAAGTTCGTTCAAGGAACTGATGCTTGGCATAAAAAATTAAACAATCAGCAATACCAAGGTGCAGTTACCGTGCAGCTGCCACAATATATCCCTGCTACTTCAAATGTATCCTTTAATACAGACAGCATTTCGAGTCAAAAAGGACAATGGACGATTAATTTTGAAATTAAAAAGTAATGAATAAAGGAAAAACTAGTTATTACATACAAAAGGCTACTTCCTTGATTTAGGAAGTAGCCTTTTTCTATTAAGATTTCGTGGTAGAAGACTATCCTGTTTAAACAACCGGAACGGTTGCCATTCTAGTACTTTATTTTTATTTTCTCTTAATTTATTTTTCCTTGGATAAGGCATTATAATGTTTGAATCTGGAAGGTCTCTTTTTCCCTTGTAAGTGCTTTTCGTTAATGATAAGAACTTTCTTGTTTTCAGATCTTGTGTATTTTCGATTAATGAATTTATATTTTTTAAATGCAAAATGCCCTAAAATATAAAAGGGTAGAACAAAGAGCATGAGAATGACTAATTGCGGAATCAAGCTGAATTCATTCCCACTGATATAGATAGCCATGACGGCATTTGCCCCAAAAGAAACCATTAAAACTATTACCACATTGCATATATGAAAGGGTACAGCATTTTTCTTATAAAAAGGGACACCATCTTTTTTCTCACGAAAAAGCCGATCTAGTTCAGACTTGATTAAAAGCGTAATAAATACTGATATCACAATCACAAAAAGGGACACTACATATGTAAGAACCATGGACATCTTTTCAATACCCTCGCTCTCATGAATCCCCTCCTCAACTAACCAAGGGTTTTTATTATTCAAGACACAAATAGTATCTTCATTATAGCACGAGAAATACAAAAAGAAGCTTCGCATAAGTTTGTTCAACTTATTAGAAGCCCTCATTCAATCATCTCTCAAAATCTTTTCTTATCAAGGATTTGAGGGCATTATTCCATCATGCCGCACGTTAGCATCCGCTCAGGAATTTGTACATCCTAGACAATAAAAACCCTTTCCAACAAAATAAGGAAATAATTCCCCTGCAATTTGTATAATTTAGAAATCCCGTTGGGCACCATATCCTTGTTTTCCTTAGGGAATATATGCTTCATTAAATTTTTAAAACGCGAATTAGAATAGAATTTTTCAGCATACAGATTACGTATATATTTTGTTATCTTTTTTTCTGTGTTCCATAGAAACAAATGTCTATTTAGAAACTGCTAATTTTGTCGATACCTAATCAGAATTTGTAGATATTTCCCGGGAAGTTGTAGAAATTTGACAAGTAGTAATCCGAATTGTTGAATCAAAGGAAATTGGTAATTAACGCAAATACACCTTTTGATTAAAATGTAAAACTCTTTTAATTAATTGGTATATTACGTTAAAATTATCATTTTTAATCAATTGGGTCTGATATCGTACTCTTGGTTTCATTGGATCCTTCTAATCTTTCTTTTGTTGCTAACAAGGTATTTAGATGTATCGCCCAGCGATACGAAACACAAAAAAAGATACAATCGACCAATTCTTAGAATCCCTATTAAAGGATAACACTGGTTTTAATTGAATTCCTCAAAGGCTACATTTTCCCTAATTTATCAAACCTGCTTTTTTTCTTTCTTCGAGTTTTGTATTTTGTTTAGATGCATATCGCTTAAATAGATTTTTAATACATTTTTACACCGTTAAGCCAAAAAAAGCCTTAGATAGGCATCTTATTTTCGGAATATGGAGAAAAATACCCCCCATTTTTCTTTAGGCTTTTGTATCGCTTGTTCTAAACGTTTATTAAAATCATTTTGTGAACTCCATTCTCTTTTTCTGTTGGTCCCGCAAAATTTGTATTTCTTTTTGTAAGAATTCACTTTTTTGTATTTCTTGTTGAAGCAATGTTTCGTAATGGTTCTTTTATTGTTCAAGTTAATTTTTCAATTTTAGCTTGAGTTTTTTGCGCTGAATTTCCAATGGAAGAACTTATAACATGATGATCTTGCTGGAGCCGGGAAACCGTTATTTTAAGCTGAGACATATCGTTTGTCAGTTGGAAATTCATTTCACGCGCGGCTGCCAATTCAGTTACTTAAAACATTAAAATCTCTTTTAATTGATTAGGGTCTTTGGTTAGATGTTCATATGTATCGGGTATGGAAATCTCTGTTTCATTGGACCCTTCTAATCTTTCCTTTTGTTGATACGCAAGGTCTTTAGCTGTATCGTCTAGGGGCTTGTCCGTATCGCGTAACGCTATAAGCGCTCCTATGTCAGATTGAACAAATATATGCCGATCACCATCTTTTAAAAACTCATATCCATTCCGCTCTAAGATTTGGCCATACTTTCGGACAGTGGGTGTTGCAATCCCCACTTCTTCTGCCACTTCCTTAGAAGAGAAAGCTGGTTCATTAGATTGTATATCACGTCGCATATCGGACCTCCTTTTCTATTAAATATTTTAGATATATTTTCAAGTGTTATATCGCCCAACGATACGAAACAAAAAAAGAACCGATCAACCTCTTCATTAAAAGTAACTATTAGAGTAGAAGTGGTAGAACTGTCCCCTTAATCTTTTTAGTCTTTTAACAGAAGCTTATCCAATTCACGTACTTGATCATATGCTTTCAATAGATATTCAGGTACCAGTGTTCTTCCATATTCCCAAGCATTCTCTTCGATTTCTGCTAAAAGCTGTTCCTTTTCTTTTTCTTCACCATAAATGAGAGTCTTTAAAACTCGTGTATTTTTCCTAAACTCTAAATAATAACCAAGCTGAAGATAAAGAATAAGTTTCACAAAATTTTCATCTGTTTCTTTAATTTTAAAGTTAATTCTCCCGTTATATCCGTTAATTTGCAGGTAGTTAAACTTTATCGTATTTGTCGATACGTTATAACTCATAGGTGCAGTGAGTTTATCGCTGGATTCAACATTTATATTTAATTTGAGCTCTTGTAATATACTTTTAATTATCTTCTCAATATTCCACATATAAAGCATTTTTCTTCACCCTTCCTAAAAACATTTTCAACAATAGAAATAAAAGCTTATATTGCTTCAATTTATTATATCCTTACCAAAAAGTTGTTTTAATCTAAATTGAAGCATTCTACTTTGTTTAGTAATTTATTAAACGAATTTTTACGAAAGCCGCTACCTTTTCCCAAACAAATATAAAATTGTCACATTAAAGTCGTTTTAACATTAATATACGCTACATAATGTGACAAGAGTCATTTATCATAATTTGTTATTGAACTAAACTGTTCCGTTGAACGGAAGGGATCTATTTTTTTAAAGTGATTTCTTAAAATTCCTTATTTGAAATGGAACCTAAAATACTTTTGAAGGGATTTATTTAATTGCAGTGGAATTATTTATGTAGAATGGAAAAAAAGGCCTCTCACCAATTTAGTAAATTGATGAAAGGCCTTCTCTTGTAGGGCGGGGTTTCTTTCCACTCGCTTGTCAATTTATAAAAGGAGGACAAAGAAACCTTTATTGACTCTAAAACCTTTCTATTAAAAGGTTTTATAATATTTATTACATCATGCCGCCCAAATAAGGCATTGCATTTAGGGATTTTTTCCAATCAGAGATGAGATAAAGTCCCTGGTATCTATTTCATCTTTCCTACAACTTTTACTCTTAATCTTGTTGCATTTTCCGGATGATAAGCAAGTGGTGTTTCTTCAACTTCAACTAATTCAATCGTATCAGAAACCGCTCCAGCTAATACAGCTTGTTTCACTGCCTTTTCCTCTGCATCTTTCAATGAATCTTCACGCGGTTCCCGAGAATAGATATAAATCTGTTCATATTGCCCGCTGATTTGGGCGATTGATGCGCCAATCGCATTGGCTACACTTCCATTTTCAGTCTTTACAATATTGGATACCCCGCGAAAGGTATCTGGAATAATAATACTGCCCCCGCCTACTAAAACTAGTTGAACATCTTCTGATGATGTTTTCATTTTATCAATTGCGTGCTCAATTAATGAGGAAATTACCAATTGAACACGTTGAGCGAACTCTTCCTCAATATGGTCTACTAAACTCTTATCACCAACATCAGCTAACCCAAGACGAACAGCGATGTCCGTTGTAGTGAGTGTTTTCCCTCCAAAAACAAGTGCTTCCTGACCAATCTTGTATCCGACGCTATCAGGCCCTACAGTAATCTTGCCATTGTCTTCACGAACAATACTTCCCCCGCCAAGTCCAACAGAAATAATATCTGGCATTCTAAAATTTGTTCGGATATCACCTACTTCAACTGCTACAGAAGACTCTCTTGGAAATCCATCTTGTAATACTCCAATATCGGAAGTCGTACCGCCAACATCCAGAACCATCGTATTTTTAATCTGTGCTAAATAAGAAGCACCACGAATACTATTCGTTGGTCCGCAAGCAATCGTCAAGATAGGGAATTGTTTGGCATACTCAATCGACATCAATGTTCCATCATTCTGACATAAATACACTTCTGCACTCGAAATTCCCTCATCTTTCAACGCATGAACAAACCCATTTGTTGTCGTTTCAATTACTTTGCATAATGCAGCATTTAATATTGTCGCATTTTCTCGTTCAATTAAACCTAAAGAACCAATCAATGAAGAGCAAGAAACAGGAAATTCCTCTCCATATACTTTTTGTATAAGATCGCGTGCTCTGAGTTCTTGATCATTTTTGATGGAGGAAAAAACGCCGACAATAGCGATTGATTCCACTTTATCTCGCCATTCCTCTAGAAGATTTTTAATTTCATCTTCATCGAATTCGCTCAATATTTGGCCATCGTATTCATAGCCGCCATGAACCAAAGCATAATTCCCTGATAAGTTTTCAACTATATCTTTCGGCCAGGCAGTATATGGAAGGACAGAGGCAGTTGCAGGATACCCCAAGCGAATAACACCGACTTTAGCTAATTTTTTACGTTCGACAATCGCATTTGTGCATTGCGTAGTCCCTAACATCGCATGAGTAATTTTCGTCTTATCAATATCCGCTTCTTTTAATAAGTTCTGTAATGACGTTTCTATTCCTGTTTTAATATCTAAACTAGTTGGAGATTTTACACTATGAATCAAATTACGATTTTCATCTAAAATAATGGCATCTGTATTCGTTCCGCCAACATCAATTCCAATTCTATACATGCTCTAAAACCACCTTTTTAACCAGTTCCTCAATTGGAACATAATCGTAATCATATCCAAAATATCTTGGGCCTGCTGTTTCGATTCCCTTTTCTGTTCTCCATTTTTCATGGGCTGGTAATCCAATCACACGTACACGTTTTCCATATTTTAAGCTTTCAGTTGTAACTGGCAATAAAGTTTCATAATCCACTAGACAAAGTAAATCCGGGGTCATAGCGACAACTTGATCATTTTTTTCAGCAATAAGATTTTCATTTTGAAAATGAACCTTCATATTTTCGCCTTTATTCCTGTCAATTCCTTCAAGATTCATTTTCCCAAGGTTAAATCCTCCCTTGGTTTCTCGAATTACATCGATAATCTTACCTTGGAATAATTGATAACCAGAAACCAGATTTAACAATTCCTGAAGTTTTTCTTTCGCATCTTTGCCTTTGGATGAAATAATTTCACCAATCTTTTCTGAAAGTGTAATGATCTGATGGACCCCGCTCTTTTTTAACTGAGCACCGGTCGTTGGATACAAACTAACTAAAGTGCTTGCTCCCATCTCAACAGTGGCTGTTCGGGCCAAACGTTCTGTCCATTTATTATCAATTGTTTCGAAAATCCCTATATTTCCCTTTTCATCTGTAATCGCCATTGGCGTTGCTGAAATACCATCTAGGTGAAAGGTCACCATTTGCAATTCTGGGAATGCCCTTCCCATACCATCGCAATCAATGAGAGGCAACCCCAGCTGGGCTGCCACTACAATTGGAACCATGGAATTTACTCCACCCGCTTCCATGGGATACGTTCCTGCGATTTTTTCTTCCCCTAAATATTTAGCTAACTTTTGGAAAACCTTAACAAACTCATCCCCTCTAGGAAATTTCTCTACTAAAACAGAGGGGGCCCCCATCATAGCTGCTGGAATAAAAAAGTCTTCATCTTCTATTTCACCAACCGAATATAACCTTACAGGTCCATTTTTTTCAATTGCAGAAAGAGCCATTAATTTCCCTATATAGGGATCTCCCCCTCCACCTGTTCCTAAAAATGCAGCGCCGATCGCAATTTTTTCAATAGCTTCTTTATCTAAATATCTCATTTATTTTCCTCCAATATGACTGTTTTTTGAGCAGTGAAATGATATCCAACTAAATAAATAACAAATGAAATGACAATACCAATCAATGGCTGATTATTTACTTGCGGCAAACTTGGAAATAAGGATAAAACAACCGGTATACTGGCAATGACAGCCCCTACAAGCCAAGAAAAAACGCCTAAACGATTGATGCCATCAACTTCTTTCCAGGAATTTTTATCCCCTTTATTCATTGCCCAATAAGAAGCAATCATGACACCAGCTACTGGTGGAATCATGGCGGACAAAATGGACATAATTGGTGTAAAATAATTTAATATGCCAACCACGGCCAACACGGTCCCAATCGTTCCGGCAACACCGACGGCTAATTTTTCTTTTTCCTTTGATATGTTAAAAACATTAATTAAAGCAAATCCACCCGAAATGGCATTCACCAGGTTTGTTTTCCATGTCGCTAAAATCAAAGCGACACCGCCAATAAATGGAGTGGCGATTTTTAAAAAAGCAGCAGTAATATCACTAGTTTGATAAGCGATTGTTAAAACAGCTCCTACTCCAATCATAAATACTCCAGCAGGTATAATTCCAAAGATTGCTGCTTTCAAAACATCGGATCGTTTTTTGGAAAATTGAGAATAATCACCCGCTATCACCGCACCTAATGCAAAGGAACCAATCGTTACAGCGAGTCCATCCATAAAACTCATATTACCTTTAGGCTTGTAATTCTGAACAATCTGTAAATGATCACCATTCAATGTTTGAGCCAAACCATATACACTAATGACAACTAATAAAGGAACTGCAATATAACTTAATACCCTCAGTACTTTAACTCCATAAATGGCTGATATCACCATCACCATGCCACTTAAGAAAGAAGCTAATGGAACTGGCATCGTAATATCAAACACAGCTAACAAACTAGCTAACGCTGCCCCGCAAACATTCGCTTGGATTCCAAACCAACCTAAGCAGGCAATTGCTAAAATAATGGATATGATCGTGCGTGACCCTTTTTTACCAAACACTTGTCCTGCGACTTGGACTGTTGGCTTCCCTAAATCACTGCTTTGAATCCCCTGTAAAATCATGAGAACTACTACAATTGAATATCCAACAAAAGTTGCCAATAATGCCTTAGGTAAGCTCATACCGCTTATTAATGCATTTCCAACTAAAAGACTTGGTATGCAAACCAGTGCTCCAGCCCAGATGATCCCCAGGCTAAACCATGACTGATATTTTCCGTTCGTTCCCATAAAGCTCCCTCCAATAGTTCTTAATAAATTATTTTTCTTATTATAAAAGAAAAGATAGAGTCGAGTCTTTTTCAAAAACGAAAAAAAAATCCGAAATTTTTGTCACCTCAACAAAATTTCGGATTAATCTAACTATTAATCAATCGGTAGATCATACAGGCTATATACACATCGTAAAATTCGGAATAAACGGTTACATCATATCCAATCAGTTCACTAATCTTTTTGATTCGATACTTCACTGTATTTTTGTGAATAAATAGAAGCTTCGCACCCGTATCAAAATTCCCATTTGCATCCAAGAGAAAGGTCATCAATGTCTTTAAAGACTCTTGGTCATCTAGAATGGGGGAAATTACTGACAAACATTCTTCAATTATTTCTTCCCCTTGTATACTCAAATCCATGGCACGCTTCATTGAACGAATTTCTGCTGCTGTAAACAATTGACGCTGATGATAGACTGTATGGACTTTCTTCCCCACATCATTCACCAACTGATACATACGACGCACATCTTGAGTATTTCTCATTTTCGGGGAATAAATAACTTCCGAAATTTGAGACAAGTAATTTGTCGTTTCAATAAACTCCTTCGCAATTTCAAACTCATGATACTTATAGGAATAATTCCCCAAAAGGACAATCATACAATGATCAATCGTTTGAATAACCGCAGTTTTATAATATTTTGAAACTTGCTCCCTCAATTCTTCTCTTATATTCTTTTCTTCCGATAAATCCTTAATATAAACTAACCACATCATTTCGATTGCAGAAACATCAATATGAAGCAAATTTGCTAATCTTCGCATTTTTTCACTTTCATCGTTAACAATCGCCTTTACTAAAGCATATTCACTCACTTCATCATGCTTGTCTCCCCACAAATTAATAGCCACTTGTACAACTTCACTAATTTTTTCAATGGTTTTAGCCGGTAATTTCGTATTCTCTTTAATAAGAAATAGATATAGGATCTCTCCGTTTTTTTGGTGAATACTTTTATATTCAACAAAACAGAGTATATCATTAATTTCCAAATCCTCATTTCTCTTTTGGCCATTCATAATATATTGTGAAAATTCCCGGACAACTTTTAGAACATCTAAAGATGAATTTCGCGGCCACATTACTTGATTCACAATATCGAAATTAGTATTCGTCAGCAGGATATTAGCTTTCAGGCGATCTGAAAGTAATTTTAGTGTAATCTCCACACTCCGTAAATGTTCTGGCAACAAGGAAACCTTTTCTAAAGATTCATTAACAAAATTATCATTAACTGCCTGATTACTCACAATCGCTTCCATCACTTCATAGATCACTTCATTATAGCGAAGAGAATAATCGTTTTTAGGCATACAAATGATAATAAAATCTCGAGAGTCTGCTAATTGCAGTACTTCCTCCGGGATCTCAGGCATAATAATTCCCACATAATATAAAATCAGCCCTAATTCCCCCAGATCATGTAAGTGTTGAATGGTTTCACATTGTTTTTCCACACTATCTTTAATGGAATAAAAGGAGCTGATGACAAGTTCCTCCGCATACCACTCTTCTTGAACTGTTAAGATATTCTGAGAGAAAAAATCAAAATTAGACACTTCCAACACAGATAAAGAGGAGACCGTTCGATTAAGGTTATTTTTTCCGGTTAACACCTCTGCTCCTCTAAATGATGGCAATTGCAGTATGTCTTTAACTGTTACCCCATTTTCATTCACCACCTATTCTCCTATTTATAAACTTTAGGCTCTGCTCAGATTGTCATTGAAAAAATCTCGAAATGGAATTATTTATCAGTATAGAAAAACCACTTCCTAATTTATTAGGAAGTGGTTTTTGCTATTTATATAAGTTTTTCACATGACTACTTCTCAATATGGGGGAAAATAGTGTTACCTATTTCTTTAATGCAGGGCTTAAAAGCCTTACATCATGCCGCCCATTCCACCCATGCCGCCCATATCAGGCATCATTGGTGCAGCTGGTTCTGGCTTATCAGCAACAACTGCTTCAGTTGTTAAGAACATAGCCGCAACAGATGCTGCATTTTGAAGAGCAGAACGAGTTACTTTCGTTGGGTCAACGATACCAGCTTCGATCATGTTTACCCACTCGCCAGTAGCCGCGTTGAAGCCTGTGCCAACTGCTTCACGCTTTAAGCGGTCAACGATGACAGATCCTTCAAGACCAGCATTTTGAGCGATAGTGCGAACTGGCTCTTCCATCGCACGTAATACGATGCTGATACCTGTTGCAATGTCACCTTCAGCTTGAAGTTCAGCAACCTTGCTGTATACGTTTAGAAGGGCAACACCCCCGCCGGATACAATACCTTCTTCAACAGCTGCACGGGTTGCATTCAAAGCATCTTCAATACGAAGCTTGCGTTCTTTTAATTCTGTTTCAGTTGCAGCACCAACTTTGATGACTGCTACACCGCCAGCTAATTTAGCTAAGCGCTCTTGTAATTTTTCACGGTCAAATTCAGAAGTAGTTTCTTCTAATTGAACACGGATTTGGTTTACACGTGCTTGGATTTCGTCTGTTGCTCCAGCACCTTCAACGATTGTTGTGTTTTCTTTCGTCACAACAACTTTAGAAGCGCGTCCTAAAGATGTGATTGTTGCAGTTTTAAGATCACGGCCAAGTTCTTCAGTGATGACTTCTCCGCCAGTTAATGCAGCGATATCTTCAAGCATTGCTTTACGACGGTCACCAAAGCCAGGAGCTTTAACAGCAACAGCATTGAATGTTCCGCGAAGCTTGTTCACTACTAATGTAGATAATGCTTCACCTTCGATATCCTCAGCAATCAATAATAATGGCTTACCTTGTTGAACTACTTGCTCAAGAACTGGTAAGATTTCTTGAATGCTGGAGATTTTCTTGTCAGTGATTAGGATATATGGATTTTCTAAAACAGCTTCCATTTTGTCAGTATTTGTTACCATGTAAGCTGAAACATATCCACGGTCAAATTGCATACCTTCGACAACATCAAGTTCAGTTGTGAAGCCTTTAGATTCTTCAATTGTGATAACTCCGTCGTTACCAACACGCTCCATTGCTTCAGCGATTAATTGGCCAACTTCATTATCATCAGAAGAAATAGCCGCTACTTGAGCGATGGACTCTTTGCCTTCAATTTGTTTTGAAATAGTTTTTAGTTCACCAACAGCAGCAACAACTGCTTTTTCAATCCCTTTACGGATTCCCATTGGGTTTGCACCCGCAGTTACGTTCTTTAAGCCTTCGCGAATCATCGCTTGAGCAAGAACCGTTGCAGTTGTAGTACCGTCACCGGCAACATCGTTTGTTTTGCTTGCTACTTCAGCAACAAGCTTCGCACCCATGTTTTCGAATGCATCTTCTAATTCGATTTCTTTTGCGATAGTTACACCGTCATTTGTGATTAAAGGTGAACCGAATTTTTTCTCAAGAACCACGTTGCGTCCTTTAGGTCCAAGAGTTACTTTTACTGCATTTGCAAGTGTATCTACGCCTTTAAGCATTGCGCGGCGTGCTTCTTCACTAAATTTAATCTCTTTAGCCATTGTTCAAAAACCTCCTCGAATTTTTTAAACCTCTATATTTTTTCTTACCTTATTCGCCGATAACAGCAAGAACGTCACTTTCACGAAGTAATAAATATTCTGTACCCTGGTATTTCACTTCTGTACCAGCATACTTTGAGAAGATAATACGATCTCCTACAGAAACTTCAAGTGCTACACGTTCGCCATTTTCAAGCACGCGGCCAGTACCTACGGCAACAACTTTTCCTTCTTGAGGCTTTTCTTTAGCTGAGTCCGGTAAAACGATACCGCTTGCAGTTTTTTCTTCTGATTCGACAAGCTCAATGACAATACGATCACCTAATGGTCTTAACAAATCAAACAACCTCCTCAAAATTATATGTAATCTGACTTATTAGCACTCTGTCGTTATGAGTGCTAACACAATTATTATAATAATGAATTTAACCATCTTTTGCAAGTTGGATGCATAATTTTTTTAGAAAAAAATAAAGAAAAGTATAGCCTCTTTTGTACGGGCTCAGCTTATCATTTTTTACAACTTTACAAGTATATGAATCCTGTGAAATTCTATACATTTGATTTTTAAAAAGTTTCTAAATTGAAACAAGAGCGGTTTTAAGAGTAGAATGAAGCATACAAAGAAAATTTCTGGTTAATTTTAAAAGGAGAGAAATCATTGAAACGGGAATATTGGACCATCTTAATTGTTTATATTGCCATGCAGTTTTCAAGCCTTGCCGGTGTCCCCTTATTGATGTACGGCTTTAAAATATCTGGAATCAGCCAAAGACTTGCGGTGCCAGTCTGGCTGGTGATTAGTTTTACCCTGGCACTTATTATCACCCTCTTTATTTTACGAAAAGAAATGCGAAACGATAGCCGGAGCGAAAAAGGAACTTCCCTCGGCCTCTCGATTATTTGGGCCATTTTTGGAGTGTTTTTAGCACTCTTCGCCCAAGCCATTGCTGCAAATATCGAAAGGCTGATTGGTGTGGAAATGGGATCGGAAAATACAAAGGACATCATCCGTATTATCGAGACCTTTCCATTAGCGATCCTGGTCAGCTCGATTTTTGGCCCGATATTAGAAGAAATTGTGTTTCGAAAAATCCTTTTCGGATCGCTGTATAAGCGTTTTAACTTTTTTGTTTCAGCCATTATCAGCTCGGTCATCTTTGCCTTGGCGCATATGGAACCGAAACATGTTCTTCTTTATTCGGCAATGGGCTTTACATTCGCCTTTCTTTATGTAAAAACGAAACATATTTTAGTACCGATTTTTGCTCATGTGACGATGAATACTATGGTTGTCATTGTTCAGTCCGCTTACAAAGACGATATTGAAAAATTAATCCGCGATGCAGAATCGATGCAAAACTTTATCGGAGGATTTTTATGAGACGTTCACCATTGTTTTCCAGCTTCATTTACTTCCTGCTTGGATGTTTATTTACATATTTTGCGATTCATGATGTAAATCAAAATGGCTGGGGGTTTTTCAGCTATCTGCTTGTCCTATTAGCGACATTTGATTTCGGCTCAGGCCTCAAATTATTTTTCTTTTATGCGAAGTATAAGGATCAGTTGAAAAAATAATGTAAAAAGCAGCCCTTAAATTTATTGGAGCTGCTTTTTTGTGGGGGATTTTGACAAAAATTCGTATTAATTCGTTAAAATGTCTCTCCAGACTCTGTAGAGGGACAAAAACTTGAGTTGAAAAATATCCTCTCAAGAACCAGATTCCTTTTTTAACACCATTCGTTCTTTCCCCATTGTAAAAATGAGCAGAAATGCCAATCCGGCCGGAACCAAAGCCCATGTAAAGGTGTGAACAATAGAACTTGAGAGGGCCTCAGTGATTTTTTCTAAAATTTGCGGAGGAATATGACTTCTTGCCTGTTCTTGCAGCAGCGCACGTGAATCACCAAATCCGCCTTTTGGCATTGGTCCCATTCCTGCAAAAGCGTCTTCTAGATTTCCTTTAAAACTATTACGTTGAATCGTACCAAATATCGTAATTCCGATAGTCATCCCTAAAGAGCGGATAAAGTTGCTTGTGGAGGTTGCAGACCCTCGTTGTTGCATTCCAAAGGGGTGAATGGCCGCCATGCTTAACACAGAGAAAGAAAACCCTACCCCAAATCCAATGATAATCATATAAAGAGTTAATATCCATCTGCTTGTATCAACGGTTAAGGTGCTTAACAATAAAATACCTGCAATTAAAATCACACCGGATAAAAACATGATGTTTCGGTAACTTAACTTCGTGGTTAAGAAACCGCCAGCCTGTGCCGTTACGACCGACCCCAGCATCATTGGCAAAAGAATTAACCCAGAATTCGTGGCACTTCCGCCATATACCCCTTGGACAAAAATCGGTATATAAACCGTTGCTGCCATAAAGGCCGCTCCATAAAATAAACCAACCAATGTACTTCCTGCAAACAGCCGCTCACGGAACATCGTAAATGAAATAATCGGATCCTTTGCCTTTGTCTCGACAATTAAAAAAATCAAAAATAACACAGCAAAACTAGCAAATAAACTTAAAATTGTACTTGAATTCCAATCATATTTCTGTCCCCCTAGCTCAAGCGCAAACATCAAGCAGACAACGGCGCCAATCAACGTGACTGCACCCCACCAATCAATCGACTGTCTTTGATGAATAGGCGATTCCTTATAAAAAACAAGAACAAAAATAAATGAAAGAATCCCAAGCGGCAAATTAATATAAAAAATCCAATGCCAGCTGATATGGTCAGTAATGTATGCCCCTAACAGCGGTCCAAAAATACTCGAGAGACCGAAAACTGCTCCAAATAATCCGCCCATTTTCCCGCGCCGTTCAGGCGGAAACAAGTCAAACATAATCGTAAACGCAATCGGTACAAGCGCCCCGCCGCCAATTCCTTGAATGGCACGGTAAATACTTAATTGCGTAATCGATTCGGCTGTCCCACATAAAATCGAACCGGCCATAAACAAAATCAATCCCATGATAAAAAACCTTTTCCTGCCGTACATATCCGACAACTTCCCGAAAATCGGCATCCCGCTCATTTCCGCAACCATATAGGCCGATACGACCCACACAAAATTCTCGAGCCCGCCAAGGTCTCCCACAATGGTCGGCATCGCTGTTACGACAATCGTGTTATCCATGGAGGCCATTAATATTCCCAGCAACAAACCGGCAACCACAAATCCTAATTTACTTTCCTTCGTTGACATCACATTCTCCTTTAGATCTTTTCCGACATTTTTACCGTTGCATTTGGATCCTGTGTAAAGTCATCCTTATACTCTACCAATCCAATTGTACAGCCAGGCCCAATCTTAACCTTATTTCCCCTTACCGTATCGGCTTTGGTATTTTCCAAATAAATCTCATCGCCCTCAATTACTTTAGCGAAAAGAGTTCCTTCCTCACCGACAAATGGCAGCAGCGAATTTCTTTTTCTTTTGATGGTGATTTTTCCACCTCCTATTTCCTCGGCACGGCTTTCCCCGAATCGCAAAGAAATTTTAATCTTATCCGCATTTAATAAGCCCTTGATTTCAAATCCGCCGCTTGAATCAAACGTTTCATATTCGACATCACCTTCAACTGCTAGGCTGCCTTTAATATTCGCTGTATCGCCATTTAAACCTTCTTTTATATCCAATGTTCCAAGGATTTTAATTTTTTTCATAAGGGCTTTGCCGCCAACTTCCATCGTGCCCATTACCAATAACTCTTCTAGCTCTGCATTCCCTTTTATCTCTGCTTCGCCGAGCACCTTCATCGAGACTGTTTTAAGGCTTTCCGCCACCTCAGTGGTTCCATATACGTTAAAAACAGAAGCTTCAACATCCTCAACAATCGTGCCCTCGCCGCGGACACTGATTTTATCATAGTGGCCGCCGGGATAGCTCCCAGAGCCGTTAATAATAAGATTACTTTTCATTTCTGTTATTCCCCCTAATTATACTTTTTTGTTTTCGCCCACTACAGCACTAGGGTCGATGGATAGTTCATCTCGATATTCGACAAAGCTAATTTCGCAATTTTGGCCAATTGTGATATGATTTCCCCTGACCACTTCTGCCTTCGTATTTTCCAGATGGATGGTATCTCCCTCAATCACTTCCACCTTTAATTGGGTTTGAAAAAGGGATTTGAAAAGGCCAAACCAAGAAGGTTTATATTTCACGATAATGGATTGACCTCCTATTTCCTTCGCCTTGCATTCTCCAAAAATCTTAATATCCACTTCATCGGCATTTAACAGGCCGCCAATCATAAACAGGGATTCAGCTTTAAATGTTTCTGCTTCACAATCTCCCTCCACTGTCAGCTTCCCTTTTATTTTTATTTCTTCTGCTTTCACACTGCCGCCAATTGAAGCTTTTCCGGAAACCTTTAATTTTTCAACCAAAAGGTTTTGTTCAATTTTTGCCGTTCCATCAACGGAAAACTCCTGTGCCTTAATCGTTCCATTTATTTTGGCGCTCCCATTGATTTTTGCGGTATCGGCGCTGATACTGCCTTTCACTGTCCCAGTCCCATTGCATTCAAATCCAATGCATTCCACATCACTGTTTACCGTTCCTTTTCCATTCAGCGTAACCTGATGGAATTGTCCGCCATTGGATGCTCCAAAGCCATTTATAACCAGGTCTCCCCTTTTTTTCGTCTCCATTCCCATTCTCCTTTATAGTAATTTCGATTTCATTTCTTCCATACAGGCCATTAGTGACAACTGAGCAACGATTTTCATTCCCTTTTCAAAATAAAAGGATTCTGTATTGATTAATAAAACACAGGTGGATACACCCAGCTTTCTTGTAATCACTAATTCAGCACTCTTTTGCTTAATCATTGATGCCTGATCCTTTAAGACTTGAAGGACCATTTTTCCTTCCTCCAGATTAATCTCGCCGGACTGTAGCAATTTATCTAATACAAACACTTCAAGCATTCTAGAAAAATTGAAGTTTAAGCTGCCTTTCTCATTCTCTAAGTAGAAGTTTATGACTGTTTCCGAAACAATGTTACGTTTTATTAATTCTTCTTTTGTTAAATTTAAGTCCGTAATATTAGGAGAAAACATATCCGCGAGCTCATCTAGCGACAGATTCTCTTTCATCGTTTGAATTTTATTGATCCTGTCGAGAATCTTTTCTTTTGGGAAAAAAGTTTCCTGTCCGGTAAACGTGGATTTCCGGATGAACCAGTCCTCTGGAATTAGGTCCTTCCGTTTCCACCGATACAACTGCCCATAAGAGATTCCTGCTAATTCCAACAAATCTTTTTTCGATATTAACTCCTCATTCATCGTTATGACCCCTTTCATATTCACAATGTAACATAACACTGTTACGTTGTAAATAGGCTTAGATGCATACAAAAAAACCTTTCCAGTGAAATGGAAAGGTTTATCTTTAAAATTTATTCTGCTATATCCGCTGTCGGGTAATGCTTTAAAAAATAAACAAGTGACTGAAGTTCTACCGCAAGGTCAATGTGATGAATCCGTATCGTGGACGGAACATTTAACCGCGCAGGTGTGAAATTTAAGATTCCTTTTACCTCAGACTGCACAAGCCGGTCCGTAATAATCTGTGCGACTGGAGCAGGTATGGTTAGAATGGCGACCTGAATATCTTCTTCAGCTAAATACTTCTCTAAATCGTCCATATGATGGACCGGTACGTCACCAATGGTTGTGCCCATTTTATTCGGATCCACATCAAAAGCACACGTAATTTTCGTATTATTATTTTTTAAAAAATTATAGTTTAAAAATGCAGTACCAAGATTACCAACACCGATTAAGGCAACCTTCGTCAGTTCATCCTGGTCCAATGTCTTTCTAAAAAAGGTTAACAGATAATTAACATTGTAGCCATAGCCTTTTTTCCCAAGGGCGCCAAAATAGGAAAAAT
Organism: Bacillus sp. MUM 116; assembly: GCF_001866655.1. Classification (GTDB taxonomy): domain Bacteria; phylum Bacillota; class Bacilli; order Bacillales; family Cytobacillaceae; genus Neobacillus. The sequence continues at coordinate 49,622 of NZ_MLYR01000026.1, forward strand.
CCCTGCGGATTGTTGCTGAATCCACTTTTACCGCTTCACTTAACTCTGCCGAGGAAACCCTTTGTTTCCCTGAAGCATATAGGTTTTGGATAAATCGATAATATAAGGGTAGACGTTTTGCTGTTGCTTGTGGAATTTTCATTGTTTCATTCGACATATTCCTTCTGCACCCCCGCATAAATGGTTTCTTTTATAATACTTCGGTTCGTTTAAAATCACCGTTTTTACCACCGGTTTTTTCAACTAAATAGGTCGGTCCAATCACCATGCCCTTATCGATTGCTTTACACATATCATAGACGGTCAGTGCACAAGCAGAAGCGGCTGTTAGCGCTTCCATTTCAACACCCGTATTTCCTTTTGTTTTAACGGATACGGCAATACCTAATTTATACAATTCTTGCTGTTCAGGTTCCCAGGAAAAAGAAATATTAACCCCTGTTAATGGAATCGGATGACACATCGGAATAATGTCCCATGTCTTTTTGGCCGCCATGACACCGGCAACCTGTGCTACTGCAAGGACGTCTCCTTTTTTCATCTCATTGTGGGTAATTTTCTCAAATATTTCTTTACTGACGGTAATACTGGAATGAGCTAATGCGGTGCGGGCAGTCTCTGGTTTATCACTTACGTCCACCATTTTTGCTCTGCCTTCTTCATTAAAATGAGTAAATTCTGCCATTGAAAAAATTCCTCCTATCAAATCATACACTATTTTTCCGTCAATGTGTGTGAAACTTTGAACGAATCCTTTTAAAATTTTTAACATTTTACCGACATTTTTGGTCGTTTACAGCGAACATAGCCCGCACTTTATTGCCGACACTCTGGGAATACGGTACACTATCTCTATGTAATAGAGGTGAAAAACAATGATTTTATTGCAAGTGAATCAATTAGCAAAATACTATGGTGCTGACCTTATTTTATCGAATATAAAATTAGAATTACAAACGCGGGACCGGGTCGCTTTAGTGGGGCGAAACGGAGCAGGAAAGTCGACGTTGTTAAAAATTATCGCTGGACAATTGTCCCATGATGGCGGAGAAATTATCAAGCCCAAAGAAGTGACAATTGGTTATTTAGCGCAAAATACGGGACTTGAGTCTAATTTATCCATTTGGGAAGAGTTGCTGACCGTGTTTGAACCACTACGTGCTATGGAAAAAAATCTGCGCCAGCTCGAGGAACAAATGGCGGACCCGGCTGCCATCGCTGACACGAATAAATATGAGCGGATTCTAAAAGAATATGACCAGCTTCAAGTGAAATTTAAGGAACAGGGAGGATATCAGTATGAGGCAGATATCCGCTCTGTCTTACACGGATTAAACTTTCCCGATCACTCCTTAATGATTGCATCTTTAAGCGGAGGACAAAAAACCCGTTTGGCCTTAGGTAAATTGCTGTTAACCAAACCGGATATTTTAATTTTGGACGAACCTACCAACCATTTGGATATCGATACCCTCTCATGGCTGGAGCAATATCTGCAAAGCTACGATGGAGCGATTTTGATTGTATCCCATGACCGCTATTTCTTAGACAAGGTCGTGACACAGGTCTATGAGGTTTCCCGAAAGCAAATCCAAAGATATATGGGCAATTATAGTGCTTACCTTGACCAAAAAGCAGCGAATTATGAACGCGACATGAAGCTTTATGAAAAGCAGCAGCAAGAAATCTCCAATTTACAGGATTTTATCCAGAAGAATTTAGCCCGTGCTTCAACCACGAAACGAGCTCAGAGCCGCCGAAAAAAGCTTGAGAAAATGGAAATTCTCGACCGGCCGTTAGGAGATGAAAAATCAGCTTCCTTCTCGTTTGAAATCGAAAAGCAAAGTGGGAATGATGTGTTAACGGTCGATTCACTTGCTATCGGGTATGATGAAGAAAAAATTTCAGCAGGAATCTCTTTCCGTGTCTTTCGGGGCGAGAGCATTGCCCTTGTCGGCCCAAACGGGATTGGAAAATCGACACTTTTAAAAACGATTATTAAGAAATTACCTGCTTTAGCCGGAAATATCCTTTACGGGACAAATCTAGCGATTGGTTATTATGATCAGGAGCAGGCAGAATTGACCTCTAATAAGCGGGTTTTAAATGAACTGTGGGATGAATATCCGCTGAAAAGTGAAAAGGAAATCCGTACCGTATTAGGTAATTTTCTCTTTTCCGGTGATGATGTTTTAAAAATTGTCTCTACTTTAAGCGGCGGCGAGAAGGCACGGCTGGCTCTTGCCAAACTGATGCTGGAAAAGGCCAATCTATTAATATTGGACGAGCCTACCAACCACCTGGATTTGGATAGCAAGGAAGTTCTTGAGAATGCATTAATCGATTATCCGGGAACCATATTATTTGTTTCCCATGACAGATATTTTATTAACCGAATTGCCACTAAGGTGGTCGAACTAAGCCGGGATGGCAGCAATGAATACCTTGGGGATTATGATTATTTTTTAGAAAAAAAACTGGAGCAGGAAGAGATTGCGGCACTAGAGGCTGCTGCTTCGGCTGCCGCTGCCGCAAAAAAGGCCGGACAGGAGGATGCTTCCGAGAAGAGCTCTTATCAACAGGATAAAGAAAGTAAAAAGCTCGAGCGGCAGCGCAAACGAAAGTTAGAAGAAATTGAAATGAAAATTGAAGGTCTTGAGGAGCAAATTCAAGGTTACGAGGAGCAATTATGTGACCCTGAGATCTTCCAGGACCACGAAAAGGTGTTAGGAATTACCCAGTTGAATGAAAAAGCGAAACAGGAACTCGAACACTTGATGGAAGAGTGGGCGGTGCTTGCCGAATAAGTTTTGTTTGTCCTTCATTGAATGGTGGAGGACATTTTTGTTGGTTCTTAAAGTGTTTTGTCTCGCTTAGGCTTCATGAAGACCATTTTCTTTGCTTTGATGATAAGTGTTGGCCTTCATTGGCTTGAAAAAGGACATTTTTTTCCTCCTCTTAGGAGATTTTGTCCTAAAAAACTCTTTTTGGGACATTATCTTGCTCCTACTAAGCTTATTTGTCCTTAAAAACTTTTTTTAGAACATTTTCCTGTTCCACCTAAGCAAAATTGTCCTTAAAGATATTTTCCCGATTTCCCTTAAACATTTATCCACAAAGTTTATAGGTCCTAAAATCATATTCAACATCTATTTACACATTATTCGACAATATCCACAAACATCAATAACAATTCGACAAAATACATTCTAATGTGAACAACTTTGAACGATTTTTCGACATTCCGAGCTTAAACATGTTAATATGTCCACCTTTTCCACAAGTTTATTCACATAATAAACTACAATCACTACACAGTTTTTTTAACTTTTCCACATTACCCACACTAATCCACATACTTATCCACACTATTCACACTTTACACAGCTTTATCCACTAATTTTGAATTGCTAGAAATGTCGAATAATTATTTATCCACAAAATTTTAGCTTAATTGATTTACACTTTTGAACCTTCTCCTCTTTTCCACAAAAAAAAGCTCCTCTGTTAAACAGAAGAGCTAATCATTATATAAATCAATCTCTAATCCAGGAATCGCATTAAGCGATAGTTCTGCCCGAACACCTTTTTCAAACATAATACTTCCTGCAGCTGCAATCATGGCTGCATTATCCGTGCATAAAGATATAGGAGGTATAACTAATTCTATCTCGGGATAATTAGAGAATACCTTATCCAATGCGCTGCGAAGCCCTTTATTAGCTGCCACCCCGCCGGCTAATAATACCTGTTTCACCTTATATTCAGCGACGGCTCTTTCCGTCTTTTTCACTAGAACATCTATTACGCTTTCTTGAAAACTGGCTGCTAGGTTTTCTGGTGCAATGGTCTCGCCGCGCTGCTCGGCATTATGCACAGTGTTAATAACAGCGGATTTTAACCCACTGAAACTAAAATCATAAGATCCTTCCTCTAACCAGGCACGAGGTAAATCAATTGTCGGACTTCCTTCATGTGCAAGACGGTCGATATGCGGGCCCCCGGGATATGGAAGGTTCAATGTTCTTGCCACCTTGTCATAGGCCTCCCCAGCCGCATCATCTCTTGTCTCACCGATGACTTCAAAATGCCCGTGTTCCTTCATGTAAACAAGTTCAGTATGCCCACCGGAAACTACAAGTGCAAGCAATGGAAATTTCATTTCGGTTACTAAGCGGTTCGCATAAATATGCCCGGCAATATGATGAACCGGTACAAGCGGGAGATTATGAGCAAAGGCAAGGGCTTTTGCTGCATTCACTCCGATTAATAGAGCGCCTACCAATCCAGGACCTTCTGTAACTGCGATCGCATCCATATCCGATATGGAGAGATTCGCCTGACTTAATGCTTCTTCAAGGACAATCGTCATTTGCTCAACATGATGTCTTGAAGCAATTTCAGGGACAACCCCGCCAAACCGTTTATGACTTTCTATTTGCGAGGCAACAACATTTGCGGCAATCTCCTTGCCATTTTTAATAATGGCCACTGCTGTCTCATCACAGCTTGTTTCTATTCCTAAAATCCACTGGTCTTTTTTCATAAATTCACCCACATTACTAAAGCATCTTCCTGATTATCAGAATAATAATTTTTTCGGATTCCGCCGTTTTGAAAGCCAAACTTCCGATAGAGAGATTGAGCAATCTGATTGGTCACGCGCACTTCGAGAGTCATGCTTTTTGCCCCCATTTCCCTCGCTTCAGCCATCATTTTTTGCAGCAACGCTTCCCCCAGCTTTTTGCCCCGATACTCCGGCAGAATAGCAATATTGGTTACATGGGCTTCATCAATAACAATCCAAGCACCGCAATAGCCAATAATTTTGTCGTTTTCTTCAAGTACAATATAAACTGCAAATTTATTATTATTAAGTTCATTATAAAAGGCTTCACGGCTCCATGGAGTTGTAAAGGACGCATGCTCCACTTCTAAAATCTGATCAATATCCTCTTCCCTCATATAGCGAAAAACATAAGAATCTACCATATTTCTCTAATCCTGTCCTTTTAAAATTTTCCCCTTAGCCTCTAACCACTTGGCTTCCGCCTCAGCTAAGCGAATATAATTCGGAACAAATGAATGGACATCTTCTTCAGTTTGATTTTGACCCAATAAGGCCAGCACCGATGGGCGGGGATTATGTTCCGTCAATGCTGCAAATACACCCTTGGAGCCTAAAATTTCAGCAATTTTCTGTTGGTGGATAGATAGGTCATTTCCAACAAAGAGAATAGGCCTATCCATCTTTGTTAAGTATTGCGCCCAATCTACCAACATTATTAATTGATCCTGTTCAACAGTTAGGAGCTCACCATTTTTATATTGGTACAATCCTGTATAGACTTGTCCTCTTCTGGCATCAAACAAAGGGGATACATAGCCATCAAAGTAACGGCCGGTTCCAGATGCTAAAATTTCCAAACTTGAAACCCCTACAAGCGGAATTTTCAATGTCCAGGCCAATGTTTTTGCTATCGTTACCCCAATTCTCACACCTGTATATGAACCAGGGCCTTTTGCTACTACCACTTTCGTTAAATCAGCAGGTACACGGTCACAATCCCGCATTAACGTCTGAATAGCAGGCATTACTCGAATGGAGTGATTTTTTTTCAAATTCGTCATATATTCGCCAAGTACCTGATTTTCCTCTATAAGCGCTACACCTAGGGTATAATTAGAGGTATCAATTGCTAAAATCGTCATGAAAAAATCTCCTTACATAATTGCTCATAACGTTCCCCTATTGGAACAAAAACCATCTTTCTATTTTCCTGGCCCTCATGGTATAAGAATACTGTCAACCGTTCATTTGGCAACTGTTCTTCAATTAAATGAGCCCATTCCACTACTGTAACTCCATCGCCTTCAAAGTATTCATCAAAGCCAAGATCTTCAAAGGTATCTGCTACCCGGTATACATCCATATGATAGAGAGGCATTCTGCCGGAATATTCTTTTATGATTGTAAAAGTCGGACTGTTTACTGTCCGCTTAACCCCTAAGCCCAGTGCTAATCCCTTTGTAAAAGTTGTTTTTCCCGCACCCAAATCCCCTTCAAGTGTAATAACATCCCCGGGCTGCAATTGCTTAGCCAATTTAGCGGCAAACCTTGTTGTTTGATTTGAATCCGTTGTATTTAGTTCGTATTGCTTCATTCCATCACCTTTTTACTTTAGCATGACATTATCTTCATTTTACCTTATTTATGTGCAAAAAAACCTTAGGATTTCTCCTAAGGATGAAAAATCTATGTAATCAAGTTGTTTTAAAAATAAAAAAATACGAAACACTGTTTCGTACTTAGTGACGGTCTGGACGGGACTCGAACCCGCGACCTCCTGCGTGACAGGCAGGCATTCTAACCAACTGAACTACCAGACCAATATTGCGGAGGCAGGATTTGAACCTGCGACCTTCGGGTTATGAGCCCGACGAGCTACCAGACTGCTCCACCCCGCGATAATAGAAAATATTAAGATTGGATTAAGCTCCAAGCTTAACGACCGCCCCGATTTCAGAAAGATGATTCAAGATGCGGTTCAATCGATGCGCTGTGGATAATTCGAAGAAGATTATTCGAACGTGCTCCACCCCGCGACGATAAAAATTATTATTTAAAAATAACAGCCTGGCAACGTCCTACTCTCACAGGGGCAAGGCCCCAACTACCATCGGCGCTGAGAAGCTTAACTTCCGTGTTCGGTATGGGAACGGGTGTGACCTTCTCGCCATTATTACCAGACTATTTATCAGACACTATTTTATTATAATGTCTTTTCGAAATTTTTCAAGAGGAAATTTTTTTTTTTCATTCCCTCAAAACTAGATAATGCAGAAGAAGTTT